>NZ_JBFBJI010000010.1:0-268313 GCF_040702065.1 Streptomyces sp. NPDC086777
ACGTGGCGCTCCTGGCCGGCCTCGGCGTGGACGCCTACCGCTTCTCGATCTCCTGGCCGCGGGTGCGCTCGCCGACGCCCTACGGCGTCGGCCGAACCCCGACCTGACGAGCGTGAGGCAAAGAGATTCCACCATGCACAGCGACATGACCCGACGGATCAGAGAACTGCTGGACCGTGGCTTCGCAGCCGCGTCCGCACTCGGCGAAGAGATCCAGCACAGGGTTTCGTCCGGAGACTTCGAGTGGGCGAAGCTGCTCGGGGAGGAGCTCGCCCGGCGGGCCGCCGGGGGAGGCGAGGATGCATCCGAACCCGCCTTCCTGCTCGACCGGCTGCAGACCGCTCTTGCCACGACCGCGGGGCAGCAGAGCCTGCGCGTTCTGATGTGCCTGCCAAGCAGCCTGGAGGCCGAAGGGCCGGCACGGACCAGGGCCGAGCGACGCGTGGCCCAGAGGGTGGCCCTGGGGCATCGGCCTGCGGACATCGTCCCGGTCGTCTACGGCGGGCAGCCCGGCTGCGCGCCCTCGGACGAGTTCAAAGCCTGCCTGCTCCAGGAACTGGTACTCGAAGGCGTCGCAGTACCGGAGTACGCCCTGCTGCGGTCCTTCGGCGGAGCGCTCGTGACGGAGGAGCATCCGCTCGCACCCCTGCCGCTCCACCTGCTGCCGGCCGAGCGTGCGCTGCTCAGGCCGGCGCACGCCCCGCACGACTGGACGTGGGCCCTGCCCCCGGCAGCGGTGGCCAAGCACTGCGACCGACCCGAGCTCCGTGTCTCACCGCAGATGCGGCGACGCAGTGCCGCGGTCGATCCGGTGGAGACCACCGTCCCGGAGGTGGCCGAGGCCATGGGCGCTGCGGTGCGGCACTGGACGGAGGAGTCCAACGGCACGGTCGCCGCGCAGGAGTTCTGGTCCGCGTCCCCTGTCGCACCGGACGACTTCGCCGCCGTCTTCGAGCGCCTGCCGCTCACCGCATGGCCGACGGGACAGACCAGGCCCCGGCTCCACCCGGCCACCTCCGACAGGGTGCTGCAGGTGCTGCTCACCACGGCGGTGCGCAGCCCCGCCTACGGCAGCGGCATGTTCGGTGCGTACGGGCGGCTGGCTGCCTGGCGCTCCCTCGGCGGCCTGGTCGGCGCCGCGCCGGACGCGCCGATCAGCCACACGGCCATGCTGGTCGAACAGGCACACTGGTTCATCGCCGACCCGTCGTCGGACTGGTTCCAGCACGTGGCCTGGGATCTCGCCGTGGCTGCCCTGCGACCAGGCGGGCAGGAGATCGCAGTCCTCACTGCCACGGACACCGACTGATCCGTTTCGCGGGAGCCGTCACAGCGCCTCGCGCGGCGCGGTGCTCGCCCGTTCCGTCAGCCGGGGCGTGAGCAGCGTCGCCTCGGGCACGTCCGGGTCGCCGTCGAGTTTGCGCATCAGCAACTCCGCCGCCCGTTCGCCGAGTTCCGCGGCCGGCAGGGCGACCGAGGTGACCGGGACGCGCAGCCCCGCCGCCAGTTCGTCCGGGCAGATCGCGGTGATGGACAGATCGGCCGGGACGCGCAGGCCCAGCTGCTCGAAGGCGTCGACCAGGGGCTCCAGGACCGCCTCGTTGTGGACGACGACACCCGTCAACGCCGGCTGTTGACGGAGCAGTTGCTCCGCGGCCCGGCGCGCCGCCGCCGGCGTCGCCTCGCACGGGTGGACGGAGGACGCCATGCCGTTGCGGTCGGCGGCGGCCGTGAAGCCCTGGACGACCCGCTGGGCGAACGCGGTCTCCCGGACGTACACCTCCGGCGGCGAGCCGACCAGCGCGACCACCCGGTGCCCCAGCCCCGCCAGCCGCTCCACGCACAGTTCCCCGGCGGCCCTGAAGTCCAGGTCGACGCAGGTCAGGCCCTCGGCGGCGGCCGGGAAGCCGATCAGCACCGACGGCCGTTCCAGTGTCCGCAGCAGCGGCAGCCGGGGGTCGTGGAGCTGGACGTCCATGACGATCAGGGCGTCGACCAGTGCCGTGTCGGCGACCCGGTGCAGGCCCTGCTCGCCCTCCTCCTGGGTCAGGAGCAGCACGTCGTGGTCGTACCGGCGGGCCGTCGTCACCACCGACACCGCGAACTGCATCACCACCGGGACGTGGATGCCCGCGCGCAGCGGGACGACCAGGGCGAGGACGTTGGCGCGGCTGCTGGCGAGGGCGCGCGCCCCGGCGTGCGGGCGGTAGCCCAGTTCGCGGACGGACGCCTCCACCCGGCGCCGGGTCTCGTCCGAGATCGGGCGCTTGCCGCTGAGCGCGTAGGACACCGTGCTGGGGGAGACGCCGGCGTGCCGGGCCACGTCGGTGATCTTCACCATCAGCCCAGCTCCAGGGAGAGGAACCCGGTGCCGGCCTGCGCTCGCGCGGCGCGGTCCCCGGCCGCCAGGGCCCACGGCGCCGCCGGGTCGCTGCACGAGGCCCGCAGGGTGTCCCCCTCGCGTACGACGGTGAAGGTGACCTCCCCGACGGGCACCGTGACCTGTGCGCCGCGCTCCAGGCCGTAGACGCGCAGGGTCACCCCGTCGGCGTGGTCGTAGTCGGGACGGTCTGCCACCGCGCCGACCGGGATCACCGCGCCGGGACGGACCAGGAGCGGCACGCTCAGGAAGTCGTGGTGCTCGCGGACCCAGCCGGGGCCGGTGACCGTACGGCCGGTCAGGAAGTGGGTCCAGGTGCCTCGCGGACAGTAATATGTCACATACCCCTCGTCCTCGAAGACCGGCGCCACCAGCAGATCCGCCCCCACCATGTACTGCCGCTCCAGATGCGCACACCCCGGATCGTCCGGGAACTCCAGCACCATCGCGCGCATCACCGGCACCCCCTCCGCCGAGGCGGTGCGCGCGGCCTCGTACAGGTACGGCATCAGGCTCAGCTTCAGCCGCGTGAAGTGCCGCAGCACGTCCACCGACTCCTCGTCGAACAGCCACGGCACCCGGTACGACGACGACCCGTGCAGCCTGCTGTGCGAGGACAGCAGCCCGAAGGCCAGCCACCGCTTGAACAGCGCGGGTGTCGGGGTGCCCTCGAAGCCGCCGATGTCGTGGCTCCAGAACCCGAAGCCGGACAGGCCGAGCGAGAGCCCGCCGCGCAGCGACTCGGCCATCGACTCGTAGGTCGCCTCGCAGTCACCGCCCCAGTGCACCGGGAACTGCTGGCTCCCGGTGGTCGCCGACCGCGCGAACACGACCGCCTCGCCCTCACCCCGGTGCTTGCGCAGCACCTCGAAGACGGTCCGGTTGTAGAGGTAGGTGTAGTAGTTGTGCATCCGCTCGGGGTCCGAGCCGTCGGACCAGGCCACGTCCACCGGGACGCGCTCCCCGAAGTCGGTCTTGAAGCAGTCGACACCCTGGGCGAGCAGGGCCTCCAGCTTGCCCGCGTACCAGTCACGCGCCGCCGGGGAGGTGAAGTCCACCAGCGCCATCCCCGGCTGCCACAGGTCCCACTGCCACACGCTCCCGTCCGGTCGCCGCAACAGGTGCCCCAGTTCCTTCCCCTCGGCGAACAGCGGCGACCGCTGCGCGATGTACGGGTTGATCCAGACGGACACCCGCAGCCCGCGCTCGTGCAGCCGCCCCAGCATCCCCGCCGGATCGGGGAACACCCGCGGATCCCACTCGAAATCGCACCAGTTGAACTCCCGCATCCAGAAGCAGTCGAAATGGAAGACGGAGAGCGGCAGTTCGCGCTCGCGCATGCCCTGGATGAAGGACGTGACCGTCTTCTCGTCGTACGAGGTCGTGAAGGACGTGGAGAGCCACAGGCCGAAGGACCAGGCCGGCGGGAGCGCCGGCCGGCCGGTCAGGGCCGTGTACTTGCGCAGGATGTCCTTGGGGGTCGGGCCGTGGATGACGTAGTACGTCAACTGCTGCGACTCCACGCTGAACTGGACCCGTGACACCGCCTCCGAGCCGACCTCGAACGACACCTTCCCCGGGTGGTCGACGAAGACGCCGTACCCCGCGTCGGTGAGGTAGAACGGGACGTTCTTGTAGGCCTGTTCGGTGGCCGTGCCGCCGTCCGCGTTCCAGATGTCGACCACCTGGCCGTTCCTGACCAGCGGCCCGAAGCGCTCGCCGAGGCCGTAGACGGACGTGCCGACCCCGAGGCCCAGTTGTTCCCGCAGGTAGTGGGCGCCGGTGGCGGTGTCCCGCATGATGCCCATGCCCTTGGGGCCGCTGGAGGTGAGGGTGCGGCCGTCGGCGAGGAAGTCGAGCCGCCAGGGGGCCGTACGGCTCAGCCGCAGCGTCAGCGAGCCGGAGGTCAGGGTCGCGTGTTCGTCGTCGTACGCCACCTGGGACGCGAAGTCGCCCTTCCGCAGCTCGAACTGGGGCCCGCGTGACCGCTCGCCCTCGAAGTGGGTGAAGGTGACGCCGATGACGTCGGGCATCGGGGTGTGCGCGCTGATCGTCAGGACCGGTCCCCTCAGCAGGTCGCCGCGGTGGCGGATGGGCTGGGTCGGCGCGTGGATCTCCAGGGCGCCTTCCGTGGCCGTGACGTCGAGGACCTCGACCGGGTGGGCGGCGGTGACGCCCTCGCGCAGCAGCCAGTAGCCGTCGGTGAACTTCACGCACGTACCTCCTATTTGACCGCCCCGACGGCGATCCCCCGGGTGAGCGTCCGCTGGAAGACGAGGAAGAAGACGACGGCCGGGAGAACGCCGAGCAGGGCGGCCGCGTTGGTCATGGTGGCGTCCATCAGGCGCTGGCCCTGGAGGACGCCGAGGGCGACGGACACCGTCTGGTTGTCGTTGGAGATCAGCATGACGAGCGGCAGCAGGAACTCGTTCCAGGTCCAGATGAAGAAGAAGACCAGGAGCACACCCAGGGTCGGGCGGCTGACGGGGACGACGATCCGGACCAGGATCTGCCACTTGTTCGCGCCGTCGATCCGGGCCGCCTCGACGATCTCGCGCGGGAACTGTCCGAGAACAGCGGAGAGCAGGTACGTCCCGAACGCCGACTGGATCACCGTGAACACGATGATCACGCTGAGCCGGGTGTCGTAGAGGCCGGCCTCCTTGCTCAGGTAGTAGAGCGGGTAGACCAGCGCCTCCTGCGGCAGCATGTTGGCGAGCACGAAGAACGCCAGCACCCAGGTGCGGAACCGGATCCGGCCGATGCCGATCGCGTACGCGTTGAGGACCGACAGGGCGGTGGCGAGCAGCGCCACCGAGCCGCTGATGAGGACCGAGTTGGCGAGTTTCCGGGTGTAGTCGACGCGCTGCCAGAAGTCCTTGAGGCCGTCGAGGTACAGGCCGTGGGGGAGGCTCAGCGGGCCGTTCTGGGAGTACTCCGCCGGGGACTTCACCGCGTTGACCGCCACGATCAGGAACGGCACGACCATGAAGAGGGCGGCGAGGCAGAGGGCGAGGAGGACCGGGTAGCGGCGCAGGGCGGACAGCCGGGTCATACGGCCTCCGCGCGGTTCTGGAGCTTCAGGCCGGCCATCGCCAGGGCCAGGATGATCACCGTGAGGACGGTGGAGATCGCCGAGCCGTAGCCGACCTGGGTCTTCTCGAAGAACGTGGTGAAGGAGAAGTAGGAGGGCACGTCGGTGGCGCCGCCCGGACCACCCTTGGTCAGGACGTACACCGCGCCGAAGACCTTGAGCGCGGCGATCGTGCACCAGGTCAGGACGACGTACACCTCGGGCCGGATCTGCGGGAGGGTGACGTGCCGGAAGCGGCGCCACCAGCCGGCCCCGTCCAGCTCGGCCGCCTCGTACAGCTGGGGGTCGACCCGGCCGAGCCCGGCCATGAAGACGACCAGCGGGAAGCCGATCTGCACCCAGACCAGCACGCCCATCACGGTGTAGAGGGCGAGGTCGGGGTCGCCGAGCCAGTCCTGCTGCCAGGAGCCGAGACCGACCGCCTTCAGGAGGGCGTTGAGGGAGCCGTTGTCCGGGGCCAGGATCCAGCTCCAGACGATGCCGGCGACCGCGACCGGCAGCACCTGGGGGAGGTAGAAGCAGGCGCGCAGGACGGCCGCGATCCGGGTGCCGAAGTGCTTGCCGACGTAGTCGAACAGGGCGGCGGCCAGGACCAGTCCGAGCGCCGTCGGGATCGCGGCCATCGCGACGACCATGAAGAGGCTGTGCCGGAAGGACGCCCAGAACTCGGAGTCGTGCAGCAGCTCCCGGTAGTTGGCGAGTCCGGACCAGTGCGGGCTGCCCACGCCCTGCCAGTCGGTGAAGCTCACGCCCGTGTTCATCAGGAACGGGACGATCACGACGGCGAGGAAGGCGAGGGCGCCGGGGAGGAGGAACGGGGCGTACGAGTCCCGGCGCGCCATCCTCACTTGGTGCCCTTGTCGTACGCCGTCTGGAGGTTGCTCAGGTAGGCCTCCGGCTTCTCGCTGCCGGTGATCAGCTTCTGGGTCTCCGAGACGAGGGTGTCGTAGAAGCCGGCGACCGGCCAGTCCGGGTAGAAGGCGAGGCCGTCCCGCTTGCTCACCGTGTTGAAGTTGGCGATGAGTTCCTTGGACTTGGGGTCGGTGATGGCGCTCGCGTCGGCGGCGACCGGGACTCCGCCCTTGTTGCCGAGCAGGTTCTGGATCTTCTTCGACATGGTGATGTCGATGAAGTCGTAGGCGAGATCCTTGTTCTTGGAGTTCTTCGGTACGACCCAGAGGTTGCCGCCGGAGCCGAGGGTGAGGTTCGAGCCGGGCCACAGGAAGCTGCCCCAGCCGAACTTGGCCTCCGACTGGAAGCGGCCGTACCACCAGCTGCCGGAGAACAGGATCGGTGACTTGCCCTGGATGAAGGAGACCCCGGCCTGCTCGGCGGTGGTACCGGACGACGTCTTCGCGATGTAGCCCTTCTTCACCCAGTCGGCGAAGGTGGTCGCCGCGTAAGTCCACGCCTGGTCGTGGAAGTCGACCTTCCCCTTGTACAGCTCGTAGGCGTCGACCCACGAGCGGTCGGCCTTCGAGAGCGCCAGCTGGTACAGGTACTGCTGTGCCATGTACTCGGAGCCGGAGTCGGCGAGCGGGGTGACCCCCTTCGCGACGAACGTGTCCATGGCCGCCGTCAGGTCGTCCAAGGTCTTCGGCTCGGCGATCCCGTACTTCGCGAACAGGTCCTTGTTGTAATAGACCATGGTGTACTCGGCGTAGTTGGGCACCCCGTACCACTTGCCGGAGCCCATCACGCCGTTCGCGTCGTACTGGCTGGTGGTGCGCACGCCCGCGCTGAGCTCCTTGTCCCAGCCCCGCTTGGCCGCCTCGGCGGTCAGGTCGGTGAGCAGCCCCTGCTTGGAGAGCAGCCCCGCCGTCGCGTTGCCCTTGTTGTACTCCATGATGTCGGGGGCGTCGGAGGAGTTCAGGACCATCTGGGCGGTCTTCTGGATCTGCTCGAAGCTCTTCTCCTCGTACTTCACCTTGACGCCCGGGTGGGTCGCCTCGAACTCCTTGATGGCCTCGTTCCAGGCGACGCCCATCGCGCTGGTGGGGCCCTCGTAGTGCCACAGCCGCAGCGTCTTCGCGTCGGACGTGCTGCCGCCCGAGCCGCCGCAGGAGGTGAGGAGCAGCGATCCGGCCAGGATCGCCGCCGCGGTCGTGGTTCGCCTTCGTGCCGTCAACATCCAATGCCTCCAGGGGAGTCGGATGGCTGGTGCTCGTCCCGCGTCGAATCGGTTCGATGCGAAACGTCGAAGCGCTTCGACGGAGGACGGTAGGTGCGGGCTGTGAAGGCGTCAATGGGTGCGGCGGGAATTGGGCGAAGCGATTCGACTGACCGCGTTGACGGCCAGGGCCGCGACGGCCGCCGCGGCCGGGGTGACGAAGGCGGCCGTCGGCGAGACGTGGTCCGCCGCCCAGCCGCCGAGCGCGGAGCCGCAGGCGATGCCGGTCAGCAGGGCGGTGACGACCAGGCTCATCCCCTCGTTCAGACGGCCCTCGGGGGTCCGGTCCTGGACCAGGGTCATCGCGGTCACCATGGTCGGGGCGGTCGCCATGCCGGCCACGAGCAGGGCGGGGGCGAGGGCCCAGAGACTGTCGAACGCGCGGGTGGCGAGCAGCGGCAGGGACATCAGCGCCGCCATCGACAACAGGCAGACAGGGAGCCGGCGTTCGGCCGGTCCGGCCGGCCGGAGCGCCCCGTACAGCAGGCCCGCCGCGCACGAACCGGCCGCCTGGAGGGCGAGTACGGCACCGGCCGCCGAACGATGGCCCTGGCCGTCGGCGTAGGCGATGGTGACGACCTCCATGGAGCCGAACACCGCGCCGGTCGCGACGAAGCAGACCAGCAGCGGGCCGATGCGCAGCGGCGTGCGCGCGGTGGCCGACCCGGCCCGGGGCGGTGGCTCGGTGGCCCGCTGGGCGGCGAACAGCAGCGCGCCGGTGAGCAGCAGCACCGCGGCCACCAGGGTGCCGGCCTCCGGGAAGAACGTGCCGGTCAGGAAGGCGGCGAGGACCGGTCCGAGCATGAAGCACAGTTCGTCGGCGGCCTGTTCGAAGGAGTTCGCGGTGTGCAGGGCGCCCGGGTCGTCGCGCAGCAGGTGGGCCCAGCGGGCGCGGGACATGCCGCCGAGGTTGGGGGTGGTGGCGGTGGCCGCGTAGGCGGCGAACAGGGTCCAGTCCGGGGCGCCGAAGCGGACGCAGAGCAGCAGGGCGAGGCTGCCCAGCACGGCGGTGACGGTGGCGGGCACGGCGACCCGGGCCTGCCCGTACCGGTCCACCAGCCGCGCGATCCACGGCCCGGCGAGACCGGTGGCGGCGAGACCGGTCGCGGTCACGGCACCGGCGAGGGCGTACGAGCCGCGCGATCCGGCGATCATCACGACCGCGCTGACGCTGAACATGCCCATGGGGAGCCGGGCCAGCAGGTTCCCGGCGGTGAACGCCCGGGTGCCGGGGAGGGCGAAGAGGCGGCGGTAGGGGCCGGGCGGGCGACGGCGGGGGCGGGGCCGGGAATGGCCGTCGAACCGGGGGCTGAAGTCGACGGTGACGAGGGAGTCGGCGGTGACGGTGTGGGCGGTGCGGGTGCCGTGGGCGGTGCGGGTGCCGTGGGTGGCCGCGGGCGGGCCCGGCCGGTTCGGTTGTGGCATGGACACCACCGTCGCCCCGGACCGATCAAGGGGTCCAACACCTGCTCGGGGCCGATTCACGCACCCGTGTTGTAAATTCGAGAGATGCCCGCACCTGCCTCGCCCGCCCACATCGAACCCCGGCTGCTGCGCGTCTTCGTGACCGTCGCCGAGGAGTTGCACTTCACCCGCGCCGCCGCCCGGCTGTACGTCGCCCAGCAGGCGCTCAGCCGTGACGTGCGGCGGCTGGAGCGGGAGCTGGGCGCCGAGCTGTTCCTGCGCACGACACGGCAGGTCGGCCTCACCGCGGACGGCGCCCGGCTGCTGCCGTACGCCCGCCGGGTGCTGGCTGCCCAGGACGCCCTGCTCGCCGCGTTCGGGCAGGCCCGGCCGCTGCTGGTGGACCTCAACTCCCCGGGCCTGGAGACCGCCCGCCGCGTTCTGTACCGGGCCCGCGAACTCGCCCCCGACTGCGAGCTGATGGCCCGCTACGAGAGCGGGCTCACCGGAGCGGCGGCCGAACTCCTCGCGGGGCGGCTCGACGTGTCCTTCGGGCGGTTCGCGGGACTGGACCCGGCGCTGCGCTCCGGACTCGAACACCAGCCCGTGCGGTTCGAACCCATGGCCGTAATTCTCCCCTCCGAACACCGGCTCGCGGCCCTGGACGCGGTGCCGCTGGCCGCGCTCGCGGGCGAGACGGTGTACGCCGGCGCCGGGAACGAGCGCACCCTGGAATGGACTGACCTGGCCTTTCGCCTCTTCGAGGGGCGAGGAACCGCGGTCGCGCCGCCGCTGCCGCTGGCCGTCGGGGAGGAGGAGTTCCGGCGGGTCATGGCCAAGGATCGGTATCCCATCCTCGCGGTAGTGGGTTTTCCGGCCATACCTGGAAGCGTGTCGCGGCCGCTGGTCGATCCGGTCCCGTTGTCGCCTGTGTCGCTCGTGTGGCGAAAGGGGCTGGTCCATCCGGGAGTCGACGCGTTGCGGCGGGCGGCTGCCGAGATCGGGCAGGCGGAACGGTGGCTTCGACGACCGTCCGACGGATGGATTCCAGCCAGTGATCAAGAGGTGATGGACGACCACAAATGACACATCGAGAACGCGGAACTCCCCCGTGCGCTAGCTTCATGGGCCCGAGCGCGGAGAGTTGCAAGGGGGCGCTCGGAGCGGGTGGGGGCCCGTTCCGTTGACGTGTGCTCGGGTTCGTCAGTGCGCCCGGAACACTCCCGTGGGGGGATGTACGCGCGTGAAGAATTGGCGAGAAGAAACCCAACCCGAATTGCCGCAGGTGGCCCTGGAGGCCGGGGATGTGCCGGTGGCCGGGGACGACGGGGCGCAGACCGGGACACCCGGCGGCGTCGGTGGCGCCGGCCCGTCGGCCGGAGCGGGTGGGGGCGGCGGGGCGACCGAGGTGTTGCGGACCGCGGCGTTACGGGACCCGTGGAGCGTGGTCGAACCGCCGACCCCGGTGTTTCTGCGTGACCGGGCCACGGACCTCGTCCACGACCCGGACGAGGTGACCGTCCAGAACGACGTCGGTGTCGTACGAATACGGCCGACGGGGCCGGTTGGGGGGTCGACGGGGCCGGCCCGACCCGCGGGGTCGGCCACGCCCGCCGCGGCGGGGGCCTCCGGTGCGACGGAGGGCTCGGGCGCTCCCGACGTCCCCGTCCCGGTCTTCGTCGACGCCTCGGGGCGCCGCAGCCGCCGGTTCCGCAGGCTCGGGACGGCCCTCGGCCTCGCCTGCGCGGTCTACGCGGTGGTCATCGTCGTCACCCTGCTGTCCGGGAGCTCCGACGCGCCCTGGCTGCCGGTGCCGGGGCAGAACGCCGACAGGCCGGCCGGCAGGGTCGACGGCTCGCCGAGGCCCGCGCACTCGCCCCCGACCTCCGACGACGGCGCCTCGGTGGCCGGCCCGGCCGTGAGCGGCGGTACGACCCCGTCGGCCGGCGGCTCCGCCCGGGCGCCTGGGGACGGAAAGGGCACCGCCCGGCCGAGCGCGTCGGGGTCCGCGCGGCCCGTGTCGACCGCGGGGGTGACGGTCTCCTCGCCGAAGGCGGGCTCGTCGTCCGCGTCCGCCGCGCCGTCCACGGTGCCGCCCTCCCCGGAACCGCCCTCCTCACCCGCCGTGTCGCCGCCCCCGGTCTCGCCCAGCGAGTCGGCCGCACCGACCGGCGGCCCGGTCGCGCAGGGCGCGCACGAGCACACCCGCACCCGCGGCACCGCCACTCCCGCCCCCGTCCTGTGACGGCGCCCCGCACCCGGCGCCGCCCCACCGCCACCGAGGCCTCCCGGCGCCGCCGGAGCACAGTCGACGGCTCCCGACGCCGACAGACCGCAGTCGCCTCCCGGCGCCGGCGCCTCTCCATGCGTCTGACGCTGCCCGTGCTCGTCCTCGCCGCCGTGATGGCGATGCTGATGCTGCGCGGCTACGTCCACAGCGAGATCCTCGCCGACCACCGCGTCCGCCCCGAGGCCGCCACCGACCGGGTCCCGGCGAAGATCCTGGACGGCGGCCCGGTCATCGACACCCGCGGCGGCCGTACGACCTCCCTGCGCATCCCCGACCACCACCTGGTCCTCACCTTCGACGACGGCCCCGACCCGACCTGGACCCCGAAGGTCCTGGACGTCCTGAAGAAGCACCACGCGCACGCCGTCTTCTTCGTCACCGGCACCATGACCTCCCGCTACCCGCAGCTGGTCCGGCGCATCGTGGCCGAGGGCAACGAGGTCGGCGTGCACACCTTCAGCCACCCCGACCTGTCGTACCAGTCGAAGCGGCGCATCGACCGGGAGCTGTCCCAGACCCAGTTGGCGATCACCGGCGCGGGCGGCATCCGCACCTCCCTCTTCCGGCCGCCGTACTCCTCCTTCGCCGACGCGATGGACAACCGGTCCTGGCCGGTGACCCGGTACATCGGCACCCGCGGCTACATCACGGTCGTCAACGACGTCGACAGCGAGGACTGGCGCAAGCCGGGCGTCGACCGGATCATCCGCAACGCCACCCCGCGCGACGGCAAGGGCGCGATCGTCCTGATGCACGACTCGGGCGGCGACCGCCACCAGACGGTCGAAGCCCTGGACAGGCTCCTGCCGCACCTGCAGAAGCAGGGGTACACCGTCGACAACCTCACCGAGGCCCTGCGCGCCCCGAGCGCCCACACCCCGGTCACCGGACCCGACCTCTGGCAGGGCAGGGCCTGGATCTTCCTGGTCCAGGCGGCGGACGGCATCACGGGCGTACTGGTGGTCGGCCTCGCGGTGGTCGGCGCGTCGGTGCTGGCCCGCTTCGCCCTGATGCTCTGGCTCTCCGCCCTGCACGCCCGCAGGGTCCGCCGCAAGGGCTTCCGCTGGGGCCGCCGCCCGGTGACCGAACCGGTCTCCGTCCTGGTCCCCGCCTACAACGAGGCCAAGTGCATCGAGAACACGGTCCGTTCACTGACCGCGAGCGAGCATCCCATCGAGATCCTCGTCGTCGACGACGGCTCGACGGACGGCACGGCACGGATCGTCGAGAACCTGCGCCTGCCGCGCGTCCGGGTGGTCCGCCAGGAGAACGCGGGCAAGCCCGCCGCCCTCAACCGGGGCCTGCGCAACGCCCGTCACGACATCGTCGTGATGATGGACGGTGACACCGTCTTCGAACCGGCCACGGTACGGGAACTCGTCCAGCCCTTCGGCGATCCCGCCGTCGGGGCGGTCGCCGGCAACGCCAAGGTCGGCAACCGGGACTCGCTGATCGGCTCCTGGCAGCACATCGAGTACGTGATGGGCTTCAACCTGGACCGCCGGATGTACGACGTGCTGCGCTGTATGCCGACCATCCCCGGCGCGGTCGGCGCGTTCCGGCGCACCGCCCTCAAGCAGGTCGGCGGCATGAGCGACGACACCCTCGCCGAGGACACCGACATCACGATGGCGATCCACCGCGCGGGCTGGCGCGTGGTCTACGCCGAACGGGCCCGAGCCTGGACGGAGGCCCCGGAGTCGGTCGCGCAGCTCTGGTCCCAGCGCTACCGGTGGTCGTACGGCACGATGCAGGCGATCTGGAAACACCGCGGCGCCCTGCTGGACCGCGGCCCGTCCGGACGCTTCGGCCGGGTGGGCCTCCCGCTGGTCTCGCTGTTCATGGTCGTGGCCCCGCTCCTGGCCCCCCTGATCGACGCCTTCCTCCTCTACGGCATCGTCTTCGGCCCGACACAGAAGACGATCGGCGCCTGGCTGGGGATCCTGGCGGTCCAGGCGGTCTGCGCGGCCTACGCCTTCCGCCTGGACCGCGAACGCATGACCCACCTCGTCTCGCTCCCGCTCCAGCAGATCCTCTACCGCCAGCTCATGTACGTCGTCCTCCTCCAGTCCTGGATCACGGCGCTGACCGGCGGCCGCCTGCGCTGGCAGAAGCTGCGGAGGACGGGCGTGGTGGGGGCGGCGCAGGGCACGGCAGGGGAGAGGTCGGCGGCATGACGCAGGCAGAGGCAACCCCGGTCGGCGCGGGCAAGGCGGCCCGAACCGGCGGCGGCCGGGACCGCTACCTCGACCTCCTCCGTTCCCTGGCCCTGTTCCGCGTGGTGGTCTACCACCTCTTCGGCTGGCCCTGGCTGACCGTGCTGTTCCCCTCCATGGGCGTGATGTTCGCGCTGGCCGGTTCCCTGATGGCCCGCAGCCTCAACCGCTCGGCGGGAAGCGTGGTCCGGGCCCGGCTCCGCCGCCTCCTGCCTCCCCTCTGGCTGTTCGGCGCGGTGCTGCTGACGATGATGCTCAGCGCGGGCTGGCATCCGCTGAAGGACCCGGACGTGGGCGGCGGTTGGACCGGCTGGTGCCGGCTCGCCACCTACGCCGTCCCGATCGGCGCCCCGCCCTACCCCGAACACCTCGGCTCGGCGTCGGGCCTGCTGGACGACACCTGGGCGGAACAGGCGGCGGGCCCGCTCTGGTACCTCCGCGCGTACCTGTGGTTCGTGCTCCTGTCCCCGCTTCTCCTGCGGGCGTTCCGCAAGGCCCCGCTGCAGACGGTCCTGGCCCCGCTGGCGCTGACCGCTGTGCTGGCCACGGGGTGGGTGCGGATCCCCGGCGAGACGGGCAACGCGGTGACGGACTTCGCGGTGTACGGCGGCTGCTGGACCCTGGGCTTCGCCCACCAGGAGGGCGCACTGGCACGCGTCCCCCGCTATGCGGCGGTCTCGCTGTCCTGCCTGGTGATGGCAGTGGGCCTGTGGTGGGCGTCGGGCCATCAGGGCCCCGACGGCTGGGACCTCAACGACATCCCGCTCGCCCAGGCATGCTGGTCGTTCGGGGCCGTGCTGATCCTGCTGCAGTACTCCCCGTCCTGGCGTGAGCTGCCGGGCGGCCTGCGCCGTTGGGACAGACTCATCACCCTCTCCAACAACCGCGCCGTGACCATCTACCTCTGGCACAACATGCTGATCATGGCAACGGTCCCGATCATCGACCAGGCGTACAACCTGCCGTTCATGGAGTCAGACCGGGCGTCGGGCCTGCTGGACTCGACGTACGGCTTCTGGATGTTCGTGGTGGTGTGGCCGCTGATCGCGGTGGCGGTGGTGGCGTTCGGGTGGGTGGAGGACGCGGCGGCGGGGAGGAGGGCGCGGGTGTGGCCGGACGGGGCACGCCGGGGACGGGCTCGCCGGCGGGCGCTATGAGAAGCCGCAGCCTCAGTGCTCCCTCAGTGCCATACCTCGGGATTGAGCGCGGCCCCCACGAATCCGTCCCCCGTGGTGACGATCAGGTCCGGCTGTTCGATGCGGGCTGCGATCTTCTCGCGGTCGAAATCACGGAATTCGAGGACGAAGTGTTCGGCGACCGCGGGCCGGTCCAGAGGGTCGCCGTCGAGGTCCACGGCCGAGTTCGCGCGGTCGGCGCCCTGGCAGAGAACCGATACGAACAGCGCGAAGTGTTCTGTCTCCAACAGGAGATCCGCACCGTGCACGACGCCCGCGATCCCCGCCCCGCCTCCCGTGACCTCGCCGCACAGGTCGCCCAGACAGTCGACCAGGGCATCCCAGTTCCGGCCGAAGTAACCGGGGAAGCGGAGGGTTTCCGCGAAGGTGCGGAAGACTCCCTGCGCGGTCGTCAGATCGAGGGCGTCGAAGTGGTGGACTCGCCCACCCTTTGCTGTCAGGGTCGACAACTGCCGCTGGACCTCGGCGGACTCCTCCGGAACAAGGAGCACCCAGGGGTTGGGGGCGCCGTCACTCACCGGCGTTCCCCCGAGGCAGCTGCAGCACGAAGTCTCTGAACTCGGCCAGGGACTTCTCCAAGTCCTCGCGTCCCGCGTCGTCCTCGGGCAGGAGGGGGAGCCGGGGCCTCGCGAAGCGCTCGGCTGCTGTGTACACGGCGCTCGTGAGGTCCTCGGCGGACGAGCGGTCGATGACCGTACCGTCGTGGAGGGTCTCGATCGAGCCGTCGTCTCCGCGCCGGAACGTCAGCGAGAAGGACGAGTCGACGGCGGACGTCGTGAAGGACCGGTCCCGGCTCGACAGGAAACGGCGCAGGCCGTCCATGAGCAGCGGCAGCGAGAGATAGATCATCATCGCCTGGTCCGGGGTGCGGTCCCGCGAGCTTGCTGCTCCCCGGTCGCCCCGGACGTCCATGTGCCCCAGGTCGAATCCTGACGGCGGGGGCGCCTCGTTCTCGGCCACGGAGAACTCGAACCGGAGCGTTGTCCGAGAAAGGGCGGTGCCCTCTCCCCAATGGAACATGTACTCCCCCTGCTCGGCGTCGAAGGCCACCCGCAGTCCGCGGTCCGGCAGGCCGAACTGCTGCCTGAGCCAGCCGTCCATGGCCAGGGCCGCGACTTCCGGTCGGTAGTGGGCGAGCGGGAACGTGAACGACGTGACCCTGACGGTCAGGCCCTCCGGGTGCAGTGACAGCAGGGCGGCCGCGTGCGCGGCCAGGCCGTGGGCCAGCCAGTGGGCGTCGCGCCAGTGCGCTCCCGCGGGCGGGATCAGGCGCACCTGCCCGTCGATCTGCAGGAAGAAGCCGTCCTCCGTGCCCGGGGACATGCGCTCCGCCGTCAGATCGGCGGCGAGCCCGCCGAGCGGGCTGCGGAAGCGGTACGCGAAGGTGCTGGTCTCCGTCGCGTGTCCGTCTCCGGGCACGACAGCCGCGAGGAGCCGCCGCAGACGCCTCACCTCTTTCACGAGCCGAGGCACGGCATCCCGCGCCATCGCGATGAAGGCCGCGTTCTCGTCCCAGCGTTCGTCGGCGCAGTCCACGTAGCGTGGCTCCTGCACCAGGGTCGCCGCGATCAGCTCCCTGTGGTCGAACTCGGGCCACCGCTCACCTCGTCCGGTGTCCGCCACCGTACTGACGGCGCGCAGGTTCATGGCATGGCTGTCGTCCAGGTTTCTGACGAACCAGGGCCCGGGCGTGGCCATGGCGCACATATCTTCGATCTCGTCGAGATCGAACGTGGTGTGGCCGCCCCCAGCCGAAGTTGCATCTTCCTGCCGCATGTTGATGATTCTCCTCTGGTCGGCGACTGGAACATGCTCACCGAGCGGGAGCTTCTTCCGGCTGCGTGTCGGCGATTCTTCTGGTGCGCATGCCCAACTGCGTCCCGCCGACGGCCGCCATGCTCAGGCCTCCAGTGTCCAGTAGAGGGAGTCTTTCGGGGGCGCGGGGCGGACGCGCAGGGCGGCCAGATCGAAGTCCTCGTCGTTGTCCTCGTCACCGGTGGGCAGGCGCCCGGACTCGTTCGGGTAGTAGTAAAGGCCGTACGACCAGTACTCCGGGAACTCGTGGCACATGAGGTCGGGGAACGCGGAGATCTCCGCGTCGTGATATCGCTCGTTGATCCTGGCCACCGCTTCGGACCGAGAAATACCGAACCGCGAGATCATCTCGTTCGCGATGTCACGGAAGTACTCGACCATTCCCTCGTCGAGGTCCATCACCATCGTCGGCTGTCACCTCTCCTTCATGCGCACGTGTCTTCCAGGCCGCGTCGATCTGGTGAGCCGCGTCGGGCCCGCGCTCCTGCATTCTCTGAACCGGCGTGGCATCGATGTGCACGACCTGGTGAAACGCCTCCTCGACGGATGGGCCGTCAACGCCCGTGTATCGCGCGACCACTTCCAGGCCGGCGCTCGTGAAGCGGGACTTGATTTCTGCGTCCATGGCAACTGCTGAAACTCCATGCCGGGGGAGGCCTCGCCGGCGACTGTGAGTGGAAACCTTTTGACTCTGCACACGTTCCCAGGGCCCTGCACTGCTCCGCTGCCGGTCGGCTCAGCCGCGGCGTCGCCGCAGGGCCCGCCAGGCATCGCCGATCGCGTCCTGGATGCGATGCCACCAGTACTCCAGCTTGTTGCGTACGGTCACATACACCCACCGGCGTTTGAACCACGGCGGCAGATCCCGGAACGGTACGAAGGTCAGCGTGTCCCTGATGGCGTGGGTGGCGAAGCCATGCGGCCCCTCCGCGCGCAGTGCTTCGTACAACTCCGGCGTGAGTGCGCCGTTGATCCGGGCCGCGTCGCCCGCCGCGGTGAACGCGAACCCCCGCTGGTTCGGATCCGGCATCCGCATCGCCTGCACGATCCGGGGGGAAGCCTCCGCCAACGGGCAGTTGAGCGCCAGTCCGATCACCGCCGTCCCGAGGTGGTCCTCTCCACGTGTGAACGCGGCGTCCCATTCCGCAGGATCGTCGAGACCGAGCAGGCCTTCGCCGCCCGCCCAATCCCATCCGGATGCCATGTCCCCTTCCCTCCTCATCCCCGCGCCTTCACCCGTCGCACTTGGGCGGAAGCACCCGCTGCTTCTTGGTGTTGTTGATCATGCCCGCCCTCTTCAGCTTGGTCAGATCGCCCTCGTCGACGCTGTTCGACGGGTACGAGGACTGTACGTGGCCGTGGTAAATCTCCTTGACGATGTTGCCGTCCTTGTCCGTGATCGCCCGGTGCCGATCCAGGACGACGATCTCGTTGTTCACGTGGTCCACGCCGAGGCGCCGGGTGACGTTCGGGTTGTTCGGGTCCAGGTCGATGGACCGGTCGAGTGCGGCCTGGCCGTTGGTGGGGGCGCGGCTGATCTCACCCCTGGCGGACGAACTGCTGCCCGAACCGTGCTTGCTGTACTCGGAATCGTCGTAGACCCGAACCGGCTCGGTGCTGTCGCCCTCCAGACCCAGCGGGTCGGTCCAGCGCAGCGGGTTGTCCACATAGGCGTGGTGGTTCGGAGCGGGGACCAGTCCCAGCGGGTCGGGTGAGAGGTACTGCGCGGTGTCCGGGTCGTAGTACCGGGCCAGGTTGTAGTGCAGGCCGGTCTCGGCGTCGCGGTACTGACCTGGGAAGGCCAGCGGGCACAGGCTGTCGTCGTCGCCGGCCAGGGGCCGTCCCCACAGGCTGGTCGCGGCCCGCCAGGCGATCGTGCCGTCCTCGCCGACGAGTTCGCTGGGCGTCCCCACCGAGTCGGTGACGATCGCGTAGAACCGCCTGCTGACCTCGTCCGCATCGAGGAGGCTGCGTCGCCCCCGCGTCTGGGCCGCCGCCCGGTGGGTACCCGGGTCCCAGTCCCACGTGTCGGTCTCCACCGCACCGTCCCGGAGCGTCTGCTGCTCCGCGAGGTTGGCTCCGTCCCAGGTGAAGGCGGTCTCGTCGGCGATCGAACCGTCCTCGTGCACCCGCCATTTGGCGGTACGCCGGCCGAGGACGTCGTAGCGGTACCGCCATATGCCCCGGTCGGGAGTCGCGGCCTCGACGAGCCGGTCGTCGGCGTCCCAGGCGTAGGTCCAGATCCGCCGCAGCCCGGACAGCGTGCGCCGGATCATGCGGACCACGCGTCCTTGATCGTCGTGCTCGTACGTGGTGCGGCCCGCCGAAGTGACCTTCGTGCCGGAGCGCCCGACCGGGCCTTGCGCGTCCTGTCCCGCGGTTCCGGGATGGTTCGCGGTGGTCAGGTTGCCGAGTTCGTCGTACGCGTAGGTCTCGGTCCAGTTCGCGGCCGACACCCGGGTGACGCGGCCGGCCCGGTCCAGGTCGAACCTTCGGGTGCCGGCCAGCCTGTCGTCGACCGAGGTGAGGTGTCCGTCGCCCCGGTAGGCGTAGGAGCGGGCCTGCAGCACGGTGCTGGCATCGGGGCCGGCCGGACCGGTCCCCGAGTGGATGACCTGATCCACCAGGCGATGTCCGGCGTCCCAGGATTGGGTCAGCGTGGCGGCGCCGGCCAACCCGCGGGCGGTTTCCCGGCCGGCCGCGTCGTGGGTAAAGGTGAGCTCGCCTGCCGCGGTCACGAGCGAGACGGGCAGGCCCACGGAGTCATACGACCACCGCGAGGTGGCGCCGGACGGAGTGGTCCGCCCCACCCTGCGGCCCAGCGGGTCGTACGCGCTGGTGACTGTGCGGCCGTCGACGCTTTCGGTGAGCACCCTGCCCACCGCGTCGTAGGTGAAAGCGACCACGCTTTCCGGGCCCGCGGCCTCGACCAGCCGGCCGGCCGGGTCGTAGCGCAGGAAGACGACGGCGCCGCCGTCCGCGCGGGTTTCCACCACGCGGCCGGCGATGTCACGGGTCATCCGGACCGTCTGCCCGATGCCGTTCCTCCGCTCGGTCTGCCGGCCGGTGGGATCGTAGGCGTAGGCGAGCGTCCGGCCGTCGAAGTCCGTCTCGCCGACGAGACGGCCCGCCGCGTCGTAGTGGTAGCTCCAAAGGTCGCCGAGCGGATTGGTCACGCCGACCAGCCGTAGTTCGGCGTCGTGGGTGAAGCAGTAGCGGGTGCCGTCCGGATCGGTTCTGGCGCTGGGGAGGTCGAACGCGCCGTACTCGAAGACGGTGGTGGCCCCGCCGCGGTCGCGGTGCTCGGTGAGGTTGCCCTGAGGGTCGTACGACCACGTCTCCCGGCCGCCGTCGGCGTGCTCGCGCCACAGCAGCCGGCCCTCCGGGCTCCATCCCTGGCTGACAGTCCCGCCGACTGCGTCATCGATCCGGACGATGCGGCCGAACGCGTTCCGGCGCACGGTGACGGTGCTGCCGCGTGGGTCCACGACCCGGACGGGCAGCCCCGCCTCGTCGGTCTCGAAACGGAAGGTGTTGCCGAGCGCGTCGGTCCGTGTGGTCCGGTGCCCGCGTCCGTCGTAGGTGTAGCGGCTCACCGCACCGAGCGGATCGGTGCTGGTGAGCAGGTTGCCCCGGTCGTCGTACGTGCACTCCCAACGCGCTCCGTCGGCCTCCGTGACGGCGACGGGCAGACCTTCGCCGCTGTACGCCACCTCGATGACGGAGCCGTCCGGCCGCTCCATCCGGGTCGGCTGGCCGTGGGCGCCAAGAGTCAGGCCAGTGGTGCGGCCCAGCTGGTCGGTGCGTGCGAGCAGCCGTCCGAAACGGTCCCACTCGGAGAGCTCGGTGTGCCCGAGCGGGTCGGTCACGGCGACCGGTTGGTAGAGCTCGTTGTAGCGGTACGTCGTGGTCTGGCCGAGTGCGTCCGTGTAGCGCGTCTCACGCGCTTCGTCGTCGTACTCCACAGTGCAGGACAGGCTGCCGTCGGCACCCTCACCCCGGACGCAGCGGTCCAGCCCGTCGTAACCGAAGCAGAAGCGGTAGCCGTTGCGGTCGGTCCACGACGTGATACGCCCGCGGGAGTCGTAGGCGAGGCTCAGGGGCAGCTCGCCCGAGTCGTGGATGCCGGTCAGATCGCCGACGGAGCTGTAGTCGAAGCGCCGCAGGACAGTACCCTCAGGGCCGTCCTCAGGATTGCGCAGGCGCAGACCGGTGACGCGTCCGCCGTCGGTGGTGTCCACGTACACGCACCGGCCGCCCGAGTCCCGTACGGCCACGGGTGTGCCCTCGGCATCGCGGTCGAAGTCGATCCGGAAGCCATTGCGGTCCGTCATCGCCGTGAGCAGCAGGGTGAACGGCTCGTCGATCGGCCCGGGCCGCTGCGGCGGGGCGAAATGACGGGTGACGTCCGTGAGTGGGTCGGTGATCCGTACCGGGGCACCGGGAGTGCCGTCCCAGTCCAGCGGCCACCGCGGCCCCTCCGCCGGCAGTACCGAAGCCCCGGGTTCCGGCACGGGATAGACGAGGATCATGCCGTCCTCGGTGGCGAAGACGGCGCCTCGGTCGTCCAATTCCAGGCGCTCGTCGAGCGTGCAGGCCCACGACGAGCCGAAGGAACGGCCCGCGCGGTACGTGGACAGGTGGGTGCGCCGTAGGAGAAGCGGAAGTAGCCCGGGTAGCTCGACATCGGTCTCGGCCATGTACATCTCGCCGGAGACCATGTCGATGGGGTCGCCGTTGAGGCACCGCCCCTTGCCCGGCTTGCTCTTGGCGAGCACATCGTCGGCCTCCTTACGCAGCCCCTTCTTGCCAAGGCTCTCCGCCATGGCCTTGAGGCCGCCCTTGAAGACCTTCATCTCCTTCACACCCTTGGCGAGTTTGCCGAGGGAGGTGATGCCCTTGCCACCGGGTATGCAGTCCAGGGCTGCGAACGCCACATCCCATAGGGATGCTTGTCCCTTGGAGTATTTGTAGAGGGTGTCGGCGAGCACGACGAGGGCGGCGACCAGCACGATCGCGCCGAGGATGGGCCCGCCGATGATCATCGCGATGATCCCGACGACGGCGACGACGACCTTGCAGACGGTGACGATGGTGTCCCAGTTGTCCTCGAACCAGTGCCCGACGTCCTGCCACCAGTGCCGGTTCGGTATCCCCGCGTCGGACGCCTCGTCGATCTTCCGCTTCGCCTCACCGGCCGCGTCGTCACGCATCTTCCGGGCGTCCTCGGCCATCTTCTTCGCGGCATCGAGGGCGTTCTGGGCGGTGGTGACGTCAGACTGGGCCTGGGTGTGCGCGGACTTGGCGCTCTGCACGTCCCGGGTGGCGGCCCGCACCTTGCCCTCGTCCGGCTTGTCGGCGTCCGACTTGCTGCCGGTGGGGTCGTCCTTGTACTTGTCGGCTTCCTTGGTGGCCCGGGTGACCCAGGAATCGGCGGAGGAGAGCCGGGACTTGGCGGAGGACAGGTCCGACTGCGCGTCCTTCGCCTTGGCGAGGGCCTTGTCCGCCAGCGCCTGGGCGCGCTCAAGCTTGGGCCAGTAGTCCGCGAGGGCGTCGCCGCACATCTCGTACGACTTCTTCAGCTTCTTCAGGTTCTTCGGAACGTCCTTGAACTGCTCCTTGAACACCTCGGCCGACTTGCCCGCCCACTGCAGGAGCGTGTCCTCGCCGGCCATGCCCTTGACCAGGCGGAGCGCGTCGGAAACGTCGTCGGCGAAGGTGTGGAGTTGCTGGGCGAGCGTGCGGACGCGTTGTGGGTCGCCGGGGGTCGGGTCCCGGTCGAGATCGAGTGGATGCCAGTCCGCCGGTCGGTACCCCGCCATGTCCCCGCAACCCCCGTCGCGTACGCCTCATCAACAAACCTGTGCACGCGTGAAGTTACAGGGGTCGTCCGTCCGAGGTGAAGGCCACTCTGTGACTGCGGTCCGGATCGGTGCCCCTGTCTGGGCCTGTGGTCCGCCCGGTATTCCGGAAGCCTGCCCTGTCAGCAGTCCTTTGCGGAGGCCAACCGGGGGCCGCGGGGATGTCACGGGACGGCACCAAAGCCGTGGTGGAGGCGTTGAGTTGCCCGGCTATGGTGTGCCGTACACGTTTCGTGCTGCCGACGTGCAGCAAATCGCTCTGGTGCATTCCGGATGGTCCCCGATACCGTATTCGCTGCTTCGCAGACCCCAACCGCCCCACCAGGAGCCCACCGTGACCCGCCGTTCCCGCCTGCTCACGACAGCCACCGCCGGTGTGACGGCCGCACTGCTGCTTGCCGGTTGCGGTGGGGGTGACGGAGGCAAGTCCAAGTCGAACGACAAGATCGCGGGCGCGGACACGGGGGCTTCGGCTTCGGCTTCGGCTTCGCCGAGTGCTTCGGCTTCCGAGGCCGCTGGCCGCCCGAAGCTCGACATGCCATCTGACTTGTCGTACACCTTCGAGTGGCCGCAGACCGGTAATGCCGACAAGGACGAAGTGCTTGCTGACAGTGAGCAGTCCATCAAAGCGGTGGATCTTGCGATCGTTCATCAGGACGCTCTCGACAAGGTATATCTCTACTACTACGAGGGTGAAGCCGCTGCGGGTACACAGAAATTCATCCAGAATTATGTGGACCACAAGGCCAGCATCACGGGCGCCTACCGCTTCTACTCTCCTGATGTGGCTGTGTCCAAGGACGGGACAGCTTCGCTGAGTTACTGCGAAGACCAAGGCAAGGCGTTCGTGAAGTACCTCAAGACCAATGAGATCAGGAAGACCAAGGTCACTGCAAAGAGCTACGTCATTTATCACACGTCATTGAAGAAGAATACCAAGGGTGTCTGGGTGATTGAGAAGATCATTTCTCAGATTGGGAGTGCAGAGTGCCAGCCTTGATGCGCAAGCCGCACGCATTTCCCCTGCTAGTCACTCTGGGGGTATGCCTGTCGCTTCTGTCCGGTCCGGGCGTGGCGTATGCAGATGACGTGCTCGACGGCAATTCGCAGAACTCCGATCCTGGGCCGAAGGGGGACAGCAGCCCGGACGGCACGATATCGGCCAGCGCGGCAGGCGTCGTTTTCGACTTCTCTAAGAACGGCTCGGGCGCTTCGGTGGGGGCGATCATTTCCACCACGTCCTGGGTGCCTCCTGCCTGCTGGTACGCCCCGAAGTACACCCCTGCTCAACTCCAGGCGTACTTGGAGCCGATCTGGGAGGCGGGCTCGACGGGCTACGAATGGGATGCCGAGCAACGCGACAGGTATGTGAACGGGAACCCTTACAAGGACTTCAACAAGGACAAGGCCGACAAGGGTTACTGGTGGGACTCATACGTCGACAAGAGCTTCCCGCCAGGCTGGGATAAGTGCGACAAGCCTATCTTCTGGGTGGACAAGGGTGATGCTCCGCCTGCCGATGTCGAGAATGCAGTAACGCCAAAGATCCTGGCGGAACTCGCGTACAAGGAGATCCGCGTTCCCAGTACACAGGTGACCCTGGCCCCGGCGGACAAGACAAAGGTCAACCTTCCCACCTGGGCCTGGCTGGACAGTGTCAAATTCAAACCGGTTTCCGTCACCGCGTCCGTGCCCGTGCTGGGCATCAGCGCCACGACCACCGCCACGCCGCACTCCCTCAAGATCGACCCTGGTACCTCGGATGCGGTGACGTATCCCGCCTCGGGTGTCTGCGAGTTCAAGAACGGCAGCATCGGTGAGGCCTACGCCAAGGGGAAGGCCGGCGAGACGCCACCCTGTGGGGTGAAGTACCTGCGGTCCTCGGGCACGGGCTCGTACCCGCTCAGGGCCACGATCACCTGGAACATCAGCTGGAAGGGCACGGGAGGGACGGGCGGACCCTTGGACGACGGGACCTTCGGTGCCACTCAGGATGTCATCGTGCAGGAGATTCAGTCCGTCAACAGGTGAGCGATGAGTCGGCCGGAGCCTTCCGGCCGTGGGAGGCGTCGTGGGTGACCGGACCAGGATCGACGATCTCGACGTGCTCAAGAGCGTTTCCACGGGCATCGAGAAGATCGTCGAGGAGTTGCAGGGGCTCGACGACAAGGACAAGTACGGCTGGAGCCGTGAGGTCGTCGGTCACGAGGAGCTCACGGACCGGCTCGACGACTTCGCTGACAACTGGGACTACAAGCGTGGGAAACTCGAAGGGGAGTTGGCCAAGCTCGCGACCATCACCAAGGCCGCGGCTCAGGCCTACGAGCAGATCGACACCGACCTCGCCAACGCGGTCCGCAAGCAGGACAAGAAGTCCCAGAGGCAAGGGGGATGATGTCCCGACCGAAGGACTGGTCACCGGTCGAGCTGGACTCCGACCCGGTGTCCGGGGACCCCGAGGCTGTGGCGAAGCTGGGACGGCGATTCCGCTCGGTGGCCGATGCCATCAGGAGACAGACGGGCAACATCGAAGCCCTCTGCGGTGTCGACGGCTGGCAGAGTGATGCCGCCAACGAGTTCCGCAAGACGGCCGAGGGGACAGTCGGACGGCTGAAGAAGGTCCTGGACCGTTTCGAGACGGCTGCCGACCTCCTGGGCGAGCAGACGGACCGGCCGGATGAGAAGTACGCCTCCGTCCTGGCGTCCTCCCAGCAGGCGGCGGACAAGGCCCGTAACGACGCCGAGCGCGACCGCGGTGAACGGGACCGTCTCGACAAGTCGCTCGACGCCCTGGACAAGTCCGCGAGCGACTACGAGCAGCAGAAGCACGCCCTGACCACGAAGCGAGACGAGGTCGACGGCCGTGTCAACGACGCCATCAAGCGGGTGCACGATGCCAAGAACGCCCGCAACCGGGCCGGGGAGAAGGCGGCTCGCGCTCTTGAGGCGCTCATCGACCACGACAAACTGAAGGACTCCACCTGGGAGAACATCAAGGGAGCGCTCAAGACCATCGCGGACATCGCCGGCTGGGTGGCGACAGCCTGCGCCCTCGCCTCGCTGCTGGTGGGCTGGATCCCGGTGATCGGCTGGGCGCTGGCGGGCGTCCTGGACGCGATCGCTCTGCTCGCGACCGTGGTGTCCCTCGCCTGTCACTTGGTGCTCGTCTTCTCGGGAGACGCGAGCATCGCCGACCTGGTTCTGGACGGCGTGGCCCTGCTCACGCTCGGGCTGGGCCGCGCCGCGCTGAGCGCGGGCAAGGCGGCCGCGGCGGGCGTGCGGGGAGTGCAGACGGCGAGTCGCTCCGCCAGGGCGGACTACCTCGCCGCCAACTCGCTGTCCGGGAGATCGGTGAAAGCGGCCAACACACTGAAGGGCAAAGCCACCAAGGTCGCGAACCAGGCCGCCCAAGAGGCATCGCAGAGACTCGCGGGCGACTTGCCGGGAGCCTTCGGCAAGCTCGGGGAGTTCAAGCACGTCCTGAATCCCAAGGTGATCTACCAGGACACGGTGGACGCCGTGAAGGGCCTCAAGGACTTCAAGGACGTGGGGAAGCTCTTCGGAAGGGATGCCTGGCGGGGGGCCCGGCCCTTCGGTAATCCGGAGTGGGTCGAGTCCACCAAGGCGCTCCACGAGGTTCCGATTCTCGGCAAGTTCGAAAGCATGGGCGGGGTGAAGTTCACCGACTATGTGCGATCCGCCGGGCAGAAGTGGCTCGGTTACACCGCCGCGGCGACCGCCATCGACGGGAATGACAAGCTCCACGGCCTCACGGAATGGGACAATCCGTACAACAAGTGGAAGACCGCTTGGACGGTGGGTTCGTGACGGCCAGGAGGAATTCCGAGTGAGTGACGACGTGACATGGCAGTGCCTGATCTCCGAGCCCGAGAGCAGCATCAGGCTGCCCGTGGGGGAGGGCGTGGAGTTCGGTGAGTGGGCCAGGCAGGCCGCTCGGCAGCACCTGGGTGCAGATGCCCCGCGAAGTGAGATCCGCGACCTGGCCGCGGTACTGGCCCGGGTGGCGGCTACGGCTGATCTGGGCGATCCCACCTTTGCCTATGCCTATGTGATCGACGCAGCGAAGGCGTTGACCGCCGTCTACGAGGTCCACGACTACGACGGCGACGGATACCGGTCCACTGACCGTCTTCCCGATCTCCTGCAGGCTGTCCTCCCCACGTCTCCCGAGCGCCGTGGCGTGACCGAGGTGAACCTTCCGGCCGGGCCCGGTGTACGAGTCCAAGAACTCCTCTCCGTCGAGACCGGATCGGTCTTCAAAAAGAAGACGATGATGGAGACGGCCACCTATGCGGTGATTCCGCCGCAGGTCGACAACATCCTTGTCCTCCGGATGTCGTGGACGAATCTCGTCTTCAGCGAGGCGCTGTTGGAGCTGGCGCAGACGCTGGCCGAGTCCCTGGAGCTCACCGAGATCAAGGAAGGCTGAGCAGTGTCAGACGTCCTCGTCGACGGCCATGCCGACGGAGAGATCGCCCCGCCGGGTGACTACGGTCTGCTCGTCCCGGACGGCTGGTTCAGGATGCCGCTCGAACCCGACAGCTGGAAGGCGCCCGTTCGCGCACTGGCCGAGCGGGTTTTCTACGGCCAGGACGACGCCGTGCTTCTTAAGCGGGAGTTCATCAAGGCCGTAGCTGCGCGAGCGGAAGAAGGCCACGCGAACGGCGGCGTCGAACTCTACATCTCGACGGCCTCCATCGGCCCGGTACCGCTCTCCTCCTCGCTGCTCGTCACAGTGGCCCCGGCCGAGGAGGACATCCGCCTCGAAGCGAAGGGCCGGTCCCAGGAGATCACCGACGTCGTTCTCCCGTTCGCCGGGACCGCGACGATGCGGCGCACCCGTAAGGTCCCGGATGCCGAAGATCCGACCGGCAACCAACTGCCCGTGACCGTGGTGGACTACGCGGTCAGGGTGCCGAACACCCGGGCCGTCCTGCTGCTCACGTTCTCGACGTCCTTGGACATGTACGCCGATGCCATGGTCGATTTGTTCGAGGCGGTCGCCAAATCGCTGCACTGGAAGTGACCACCGCCGATCCGACGCCCTCGGTTCTGCAGCAGCCGACACGGGACCGACGAGCAAGGCGTCCGGATCACCGAGACGTTGACATCACAGGGGAGCGCCGCGTGCCGGCCTTGAGCGCACGTATTCCACGCCCGTTCATCGCGGGGGCCGCCGGCGCCGTAGCCGTATTCCTGCTCACGGGATGCGGAGACGGCGGCGGAGATGCGAGGGCGGGTGGCAAGAGTGCAGGGGTGGTGAACTCGATCTCCGCATCACCGGCTTCCGCACGGCCGACCGCCTCCCGGACGGCCGCCACCGGACGTCCGGAGATCGCGTTTCCCAGTACCGCCAAGAACGTCTTCGAGGACACGAAGACCGGAGACGCGACGAAGGACGCGGTTCTCGCGGACAGCGCGCTGAGCGTGAACTCTGTTGACGAGGCGATCCTCACGGGGAGCACGAGCACGAAGGCCCTCGGTTTCTACAACACCGGCAAGGCTCTGAACGCGTCGATCACCTTCATCAATGGCTACCTGAACAAGAAGGACACCTGGATCGGGGAGACCCGGTTCTTCGACCGGAAGGTGACCCTGTCCGGGGCTGACAAGGCATACGTCACCTATTGCTCCGACGAGAGCAAGTCGTTCATCAAGTACAGGACGACCGGAAAGGTCAACAGGACCCCGACCACTTCGCAGTCCTACGTGCTCTACCACACCGTGCTCGCCAAGAACGCCGACGGCGTCTGGCAGACCAGCGACATCGTTTCGAACAGGGGTGACCAGGCATGCCAGCCGTGACAACGGCCGCTTGAGGAGGCGGTCACTCGTCGAACCACGCCACCAGCCGTACGTTCCCCTCTCCGTGCACCCCGGCCAGGGCCTCCATCACCGTCCACACCGGCGCCCACGGGCCGTCCTCCGGAACCGCGTCCCGGCGGCGGGCGCGCTCGGCCCGGTAGACCGTGGTGCCGGTGGTCCATTCCGTGCCTTCGGGGTGGAGGCCGGCCAGGTCGGCCGGGGACGTCGTCAGCGTGTTGATGCCGCTCGCCCGGGCGAAGCCTCTGCTCCAGTCGTGGTGGTGGACCAGGCGGAGGGCGCCGTCCGGGGTGCGGTCGTAGCGGGCGATGTGGGTGGTGCGGGGGATTGCCGGTTCCGTCCAGTCGATCGCCCTCGCCTCCGGCCAGGTCAGCCAGGTCTCCGCGAAGGCCGAGGCCGCCCAGGTGGCGTGGTCCTCGCGGACCTCGGGGGAGGTGTCCGGCGGTAGGCCTCGGTCCGCTGCCACCGGACGCCAGGTGGCGTCGAAGTCGCGTACGCCGAAGAGGCACGCGAAGCCGTCGTAGTCCCTCGGCATGCCCAGCACCGACAGGCTGATGGCCGGGGACCATGCCGTCTCGTCGTGGTTCAGGCCCTCCCGCCAGGTGCGGCACTCGATCCAGCCGTGGATGTCCGTTCCCATGCGGTCACCGTGGCCGGGGCTGTGCCACGCGGGATACGAAGTGGGCCCAGGTGGAGGGCCCGACCGTGAGGCGGGGGCCTGCCCGGTGCTTCGAGTCGCGGATGTGGACGGCCGCGGGGGTGGTGGCTATTTCGACACAGTTCGAGGCGTCGGGGCTGTATGTGGACTTCTGCCAACGGAGTTCGGACACGGTTCCCTCAGATGGTCTTGGCGATGCGGTGGATCAGGTCAACGGATTCTGCGGGTTCGAGAGCGTTCTCCTCCATGCGGTCGAGAACGAGTCGGTACTTTTCCAACTGGGCCTCGGCGTCGAGGAAGTCACACCCGTGGTGGGTGTCCAACTGAACGGTGTCGAGTTGAGGTACCGCCCCCACCAGGTAGTCGACGGACTGTCCTGTACCGGGGAAGGAACCCTTGCCGAACGGGATGACCCGAACGGTCACATGTTCCAGCTCGCTCATGTCCAGTAGGTGCTTCAGCTGAGCCTGCACAGTGGTGGGGCCGCCGTACCCCATGTGCAGTGCGCACTCGTGGATCACCGCCGTGTAGGGCGGGGGACTCTCCCGGTGCAGGATCTCCTGTCGTTTGATCCGGTGGCTGACCCGATGCTCGATCTCGTACTGCCGCAGAGCCGGTACGGCCTCCTTGAAGAGCGCCCGTGCGTGGTCGGTCGTCTGGAGCAGTGCGGGGATGTGGATCACCAGGGCAACGCGCAGTGCTGCCGCGTGGTACTCCAGCTCGGCAAGGTCGATGAGGCCGACTGGAAGATGGTCGCGGTAGCTGTCCCACCAGCCGCGAGTGCGCCGCCCTGTCATCGCGGCCAGGGCGTCGACGAGTTGCTCGTCAGAGCAGGAGTAGGCGCGTGCCATGGAGCGAAGCCGGTCGGCGCTGACAGGGGTGCGGCCGGTCTCGATCATGCTGACGCGCGCCTGATTGACGCCCAGGAGGTTGCCGGCGCCGGTGGCCGTGAGTCCGGCCCGCTCCCGCAGTTTGCGCAGCTCAGCGCCCAGCCGTCGCTGTCGGAGCGTAGGGCTGTCGGTGGGCGGCACGCTGTCTCCTTCCTGGCCGCGACGCGGCACTGCGCTCCCTCACATGAGTGAAGCGTGGATGCTTTCCATAGGTTTAGTTAGATGTATCTAACCATTTGCTCTACCGTGATTATCGCAGCCCAACTCCCCACGCCCATAAGCCGGAAGCGCACCCCTACGGCAGAGCCACCGCCCGGCGCGGTCGTTGAGCCTGATCCGTCCCCCTTCCCGTTCTCGCTGGAGGTCTCCATGGGAACCGTATCCCTGCCCGACACCTGGGTGTACGCCCTCCGTCTGCCGCACGACCCGCGCGCGGCACGCGTCGCACGCATGACCGTACGGGCGGCGCTGAGCGGCCATGGCAGACTCGAAGTCCTTGATGCCGTCGAGTTGTTGACGTCGGAGTTGGTGACAAACGCCTACCGGCATACCAGCGGCCCCGCCTCCCTCCGGCTGACCGCCCTGCCCGGCGGACGGTTGCGGGTCGGGGTCTGGGACAGCCACCCGCGCATCCCGGCCCCCTTCGGCGCACCACCCTGGGACCGGGTCCGCCGCACCCCGGTGGGTGCCGAAGAGGGACGCGGGCTGCATCTCGTACAGGAGTACGCCGACACCTGGGGCGGCTGGCCGATCGGCGACGGAGGTCCGCTGGATCGCGGTGCCGGGAAGCTGTTGTGGTTCGAGGTGGGCAGGTCAAGGTCCGGTCAACCCGCCAGGTAGCCGGCTGCTCGTGGCATGTCCCGTGAAAAACTCGCCAAGTTGCGGAAGGCAAACGAGTGGCTCGACCGACGGGGAGCGGATGCGATGAGCGCGCGGCAGACAAGGAAGATGTTCCAGTTGATGGCCAGTGGTGAGCCCGTCGAGCTCACCAACTCCTGGGGCTCCGTGAAAAAGCTCGCCCGGCTCGCCTTCGTCGCCCAGCAGTTCGGGTACGAGTACGCCGACGCCCGCCACACCGGCTCCCGCAACAACGTCCTCAAGCTCCTGATCGTGCCGGATCACAGCCCGCAGGGGCGGGCGCGCGCCGCGCAGAACTGGGCGCAGTACCCGAACGCCGCCGACGGCGTCTCGCTGCCGCCCCTCGTCCCCGACGCCGTCGAACTCCTCAAGGCCCGGATCCAGTTCGACCTCACCGGGAAGAACGCCGAGAAGCGCATGCTGCTCGGGGCCGGTGGTATCACCCTCGGGCTGGTGCTGGCCGCGGCGCGGGCCGGCGGGAGTGCGGGCGCCTTCGTCGTCTCCGGTGTCGTATGGGTTCTCCTCATGGCGGTCATGGGGCTCGGGTTCTTCGTCACGCGCGGGCGCAACGCCAAGTTCGCGCAGCGACTCCAGGCCGCCGGGTTCGTGCCGGTGACGGGTGAGGGCGGGCGGGTGCGGTATCTGCCGCCCGGCACACCCGTGCCTATGCAACAGGGCCCCATGCAGCAGCCCCAGTACCAGCCCCAATACCAGCCCCCGCAGCCCCCGCAGCAGGCCGGTCCCTACGGCCCGTACGGCGGCCAGGGCGGTCAGGGCCCGTACGGCGGCCAGGGCGGTCAGGGCCCCTACGGCGGCCAACCCCCCACCGGCTCCCCCGCCCCGGCCCCCGCCCCCGGTTACGGTCAGCAGCCCCCCGCGCCCTACACCCCCGGCCCCTACGCCCCACCCCAGCAGCCCACCGGGCCGTACGCGGCCCCTCAGCAGCCCACCGGCCCGTACGCCCCCGGCCCCTACCACCAGCAGCCCCAGCAGCCGCCGTACCCCTCCCGCTGACGCGGCCCCTGGCCCGGACCGCCCCGGACCGCCCCGGACCTCTCACCCGCCCTCTCCCCGGGGTGAGAGCAACGTTCCCTTCCGGTCACTCACAGCCACAGCGCGGAAACGACGCCTCCCTACCTTCGTGGCCTAGTCACTCGTAGCAGACCGAGCACGCGGAGCACCGTGGAGGCGTCATGACAGCCCCAGCCCCTACTTCCCGTAGTCGCTGGATCCAGGAGTGGGATCCGGAGGACGAGACCTTCTGGAAAGAGACCGGGGAGAAGATCGCCCGCCGCAATCTGTTCTTCTCCGTGCTCTCCGAGCACATCGGGTTCTCGATCTGGACCCTGTGGTCCGTGCTGGTGCTGTTCATGGGGCCGGAGTACGGGCTGACCCCGGCCGACAAGTTCCTGCTGACGTCGATGGTGACCCTGGTCGGTGCCGTCGTACGCGTGCCCTACACCTTCGCCGTCGCGGTCTTCGGCGGGCGGAACTGGACGATCGTCTCGGCCGGCCTGCTGCTCATCCCGAGCGTTGCCGCGTTCGCCGTCATGAAGCCGGGGACGTCGTTCGACACTTTCCTGTGGATCGGACTCCTCGCCGGCATCGGCGGGGGCAACTTCGCCTCCTCCATGACCAACATCAACGCCTTCTTCCCGCTGAAGAAGAAGGGGTGGGCGCTCGGGCTCAACGCGGGCGGCGGCAACATCGGTGTGGCGGCGATCCAGCTGGTGGCCCTCGCCGTCATCGGTGCGGGCGGCGGGCCGCGGGTGCTGCTGGGGATCTACATCCCGCTCATCGTCGTGGCCGCGGTCCTCGCCGCGTTCTTCATGGACAACATCGAGAACGTCAAGAACGACACCGGTGCCGCCAAGGACGCCGCGAAGGACGCCCACACCTGGATCATGTCCTTCCTCTACATCGCGACGTTCGGCTCCTTCATCGGCTACAGCTTCGCCTTCGGCCAGGTGCTGACGAACCAGTTCGGCCGTACGCCGCTGCAGGCCACGTACCTCACCTTCATGGGCCCCCTGCTCGGCTCCCTGATCCGTCCCGTGGGCGGCTGGCTCGCCGACAGGTACGGCGGCTCGAAGATCACTCTGTACAACTACGTCGGCATGGCCGCCGCCACCGCCGTCCTGGTCGTCGCGAGCATGCAGAAGTCGCTGCCGCTGTTCGTCGTCGCGTTCGTCGTCCTGTTCGCGCTCGCCGGTATCGGTAACGGCTCGACGTTCAAGATGATCCCCGGGATCTTCCACACCAAGGCGCTCGCCAAGGGGCTGGAAGGCGAGGAAGCGGTCAAGTACGGGCGTCGGCTCTCCGGTGCCTCCATGGGCCTCATCGGCGCGGTCGGCGCGCTCGGTGGTGTCGGCATCAACCTCGCCTTCCGGCAGTCCTTCCTCTCCTACGGCTCCGGCACCGGTGCGTTCGTCGCCTTCCTGGCCTACTACGGCCTGTGCTTCGCCATCACCTGGGCCGTATACCTTCGCCGGCCGGCCGCGCAACGGCGGGCCGCGGCCGCCACCGAGGCAAAGGCGCAGCTCAGCTACGCCGAGGTGTGACGTAACACTGGTGACATGAACCCGAACCGAGCTTGTCACGCGCCGTTGACAGGCTCGTTCGGCATGCGGGTCAGCTAGGAGAGCAGCCATGGACGAGGAACAGCAGCAGCGGCCGGACCCCGGTCGGTACGGCCCCCTCGCGGGGTTCACCGTGGGGGTCACGGCCGCGCGCCGCGCCGACGAGCTCGGAGCGCTGCTGCAGCGGCGTGGCGCCGTCGTGCTGCACGCCCCCGCCCTGCGCATCGTGCCGCTCGCCGACGACGGCGAGCTGCTCGCCGCCACGAAGGAGATCATCGACCAGGCGCCGGACATCGTCGTGGCGACCACCGCGATCGGGTTCCGGGGGTGGGTCGAGGCCGCCGACGGGTGGGGCTTCGGCGAGGAGCTGCTGCAACGGCTGCGGAACGTCGAGCTGCTCGCCCGCGGGCCCAAGGTCAAGGGGGCGATCCGGGCCGCCGGGCTGACCGAGGAGTGGTCGCCGTCCTCCGAGTCCATGGCCGAGGTGCTCGACCGGCTCCTGGAGGAGGGCGTGGACGGCCGTCGGATCGCCGTACAGCTGCACGGGGAGCCGCTGCCCGGGTTCGTGGAGTCGCTGCGGGCGGCCGGCGCGGAGGTGGTGCCGGTGCCGGTGTACCGGTGGATGCCGCCGGAGGACCTGGGACCGGTGGACCGGCTCCTGGACGCCGTCGTCTCCCGCTCGGTCGACGCGATCACCTTCACCAGCGCGCCCGCCGCGGCCTCCCTCGTCTCCCGCGCCGAACACCGCGGACTCCTCGGCGACCTGCTCGCCGCCCTCGGCCACGACGTCGTCCCCGCCTGCGTCGGACCGGTGACGGCCCTGCCGCTCCAGGCCCTCGGCGTCGACACCGTCCAGCCGGAGCGCTTCCGGCTCGGCCCCCTCGTACAGCTCCTCTGCCAGGAACTGCCCTCGCGGGCCCGGGCGTTGCCCGTCGCCGGCCACCGCGTCGAGATCCGGGGGCACGCGGTCCTCGTCGACGGCGAGCTGAAGCCGGTGCCACCGGCCGGGATGTCCCTGCTGCGGGTGCTGTCGCGGCGGCCGGGCTGGGTGGTGGCCCGCGCCGAACTGCTCCGGGCCCTGCCGGGCGCCGGGCGCGACGAACACGCCGTGGAGACGGCGATGGCCCGCCTGCGTACGGCCCTCGGCGCGCCGAAGCTGATCCAGACCGTCGTCAAACGCGGGTACCGGCTGGCCCTGGACCCGGCGGCGGACGCGAAGTACGCGGACGTCTGAGCCGACCGCCCCCTGGCCTGCCGCCGGCCCCGGTCACGGAGGGACGGGGGATGAGGCGACGGGGGAGGGCGGATGACGTCGTGGCTGCCGGGGCCGTCGGCGCGCGGACCAGGGCGGTGTCGGGACCGGGGCGGTGTCGGACCGGGCACCCGTACGATCCGGATGCGCATGCTCATGAAAGTGTCCCTTCTGAACCGCCGTCCCTCGCAGGTCCCCCCTGGGGCGGCTCGCTGTGCGTTCGCAGGACACAGGGTCGGGGTCCGCGGCGGGGGACGGCGAGGCCTGTCGCCGTATCCGGGCCGAACGGGGACGGCCCGCGCGCCGGGCACCGGCGTACCCGCCCGGAGCGGGGTCGCCCGGGAACTCCCCGGAACGGCGGGACACCGGCCCGAGGGCGCACGGCGGGACACCGGCCCGCGGTCCCCGGCGGGACACCGGCCCGTGGACCCACGGCGGAACACCGGTACGAGGACTTCCGGCCGCCCGCCGCACCGGGCACTGTGAACAGAACGGTTCCCCTGTCCTAGGCGGTGGCAGGCACATGGCACTGGGTACGGCCGAGACCGCGTCCGCGCACGAGCTGCGCTTCGACGCCGGGCGGATCTGTCTCGATCTGCTCGCGACCACGCATCCCGGCGAACGGCTGGACGGGCCGCAACCGCTGCGGGCCTGGATCACCGGATCCGGGCTCGTCCCGCCGGGCACCCCGCTGGCCCACGCCGACGCCGGCTGGCTGGTCGGCTTCCGGGAACTGCGCGGGTGTGTCGGGCAGTTGGTGCGCGGCACGAACACCCCGGGGGGCCGGTCGTACGACCTCGCGCTCGCCCGCGTCAACGACGTCGCCCGCGCCGCGGCACCCCCGGCCCCGTGCGCGGTGCCCGGCGAGGACGGCTACCTGGTCCGGGAGTTGGCCGGGCCGCCGGGCTGCGCGGCGCTGCTCGCCGCCGTCGCCAGGGACGCCGTGGAACTGCTCACGGACCCCGTCGCGCGGGCCGCGGTCAGGGAGTGCGAGGGCGACAACTGCCCGCTGGTGTACCTGGACACCTCCCGGGGCCGGCGGCGCCGCTGGTGCTCCAGCGAGGTCTGCGGGAACCGCGAGCGGGTGGCCCGGCACCGGCGCCGCGCCGCCCTCGCCCGCGCGTGATCCACTCCCCGACCGTGCGGGAACCGCTCTTCGACCGTGCGGGAACCACTCCTCGTCCGCTCCTCGTCCGCGCGCGAGCGCCCGCGCACGCGCGTGACCGCCGTCACTCCGCACGCCAACTCCCGTCCCATTCGCGGCTTCTGCCGGACCTTCACCCGAGCTCCGCGAAAGTGATTTCGACAACACTCCGTTTGGTGACGGGTGAGTACGGGCACCTCGGCCGTCTTCGACGTTGTGTCGGAAATGTAAAGATCACGCGGTGGGAATGTGGGGTCATGTCCCGCTCGTCATGTCACCTCGCCGAAAAATGTGGGGTCTTGTTGAACACACCGCGAGTCACTTCCGTACCGGTGGGGGAGCGACCGACTGGGGGAACCCCCGGACACCGGAGGTGGGCGTGCGCAAGGATGCGGCCGTGGCCAATGAACGTGGATCGAGGGCCCGACATCGCATGTCCCAGCCCTCGGAGCCTGATGAGGAGCTGATGCGTGCTCTCTACCGGGAGCACGCCGGACCTCTCCTTGCGTACGTCCTTCGGCTGGTCGCCGGTGATCGGCAACGCGCCGAGGACGTCGTGCAAGAGACACTCATCCGTGCCTGGAAGAACGCCGGCCAGCTCAATCGGGCGACCGGATCTGTACGCCCCTGGCTGGTGACGGTCGCTCGCCGCATCGTCATCGACGGTCACCGCAGCCGGCAGGCCCGGCCGCAGGAGGTCGATCCGTCGCCGCTGGAGGTCATCCCCGCGGAGGACGAGATCGACAAGGCGCTGTGGCTGATGACGCTGTCGGACGCGCTCGACGACCTGACCCCGGCCCACCGGGAGGTGCTCGTCGAGACGTACTTCAAGGGGCGTACCGTCAACGAGGCGGCCGAAACGCTGGGTATACCCAGCGGCACCGTCCGTTCGCGGGTGTTCTATGCCCTCAGGTCGATGAAGCTGGCACTGGAGGAGCGGGGGGTGACGGCGTGATGAGTGTGTACGGGGGGCACGGCGGGTTCGGCACAGGTGGTTCGGGTATGTCTGGTGCTATGCAGGAATCTCCGGTGCCCAATGAGCACGAGACTGTCGGCGCGTATGCGCTCGGGATTCTCGACGACGCCGAGGCAACCGCTTTCGAGGCCCATCTGGCCGGGTGCGAATGGTGCGCCCAGCAGCTCGACGAGCTGGCCGGAATGGAGCCCATGCTCGCGGCCCTGGCGGACCTGCCGGGCTCCGGAAGCAATCCGTCCATCGGCGAGTCGCTGTCGGCGAGGCCCAGCCCGCGGATGGTCGAGAAACTCGTCGTCGAGGTCTCCGAGAAGCGCAAGGTCCGCAGCAGGCGGAACGTCTTCGCACTGGCCGCCTCGGTCGTGCTGATCGCCGGCGGTACCGCGGCCGGCGTGGCGCTGAGCGGCTCCTCGGACAGCGGCACCGCGGACATGGCCATGGGGCCCGCCCAGGCGGCCTTCCAGACCATGGGCGACAAGAAGACGGCCACGGACCCGACGACCCACGTCACCGCGACCGTCGCCCTGGAGAAGAAGGACTGGGGCACCCACGCGGTCCTCCAGCTCGAGAACGTCACCGGCCCGAAGAAGTGCTCGCTGATCGCCGTGGGCAAGAACGGCGAGCGCGAGACGGTGACCTCCTGGTCCGTCCCGACCTGGGGATACGGCATCACCGACGCCAAGTCGGCGAAGGCCAAGGAGCCGCTCTACGTGCACGGCGGGGCCGCCTTCACCCCCAACCAGATCGACCACTTCGAGGTCATGACCTTCGACGGGAAGAAGCTCGTCTCGGTCAGCGCGTAGCTTCGGCGGGTCCCCTTCGCGTACGGTTGACGGCTGCCCAGCACGTCAGAAGGGGGCCCGGTGGCCGCTCAGGCTCAGCAATCCGCGGTCGGCTCTCACGGCTCGGATCGGGATTCCGCACAGGACTCCGTCCAGGACTCGCTCCCGGACTCGGTCCGGGACTCCGTCCGAGACCGTGAGATCAGCGTCGAACAGGTACACCTCGACCGGGTGTACCGCCGCCTCGAGGAGAAGATCCACGAGGCGGAGTTCCTGATGGAGGACGCGGCCAAGCGCGGTCAGGTAGGCACACCCGGCGCGCTCGCCGAACGCGACGCGCAGGTCTTCCGGGCAGGCATCCACCTGAACCGGCTCAACAACGAGTTCGAGGACTTCCTCTTCGGCCGTATCGACCTGCTCCTCGGCAAGGACGGCAAGAAGGGCCCCGACGGCGCCTACACCGCCGTGGAGCCCGCCGAGGGGGCGGTCCGCGGCGACAACACCGCCGACATCGCCGAGACCCTGCACATCGGCCGCATCGGCGTCCTCGACGAGGACTACGCCCCGCTGGTCATCGACTGGCGGGCCCCGGCCGCCGCGCCCTTCTACCGGTCCACCCCGGTCGATCCCGGGCGTGTCGTACGGCGCCGGGTGATCCGCTCCAAGGGCCGCCGGGTCCTCGGGGTCGAGGACGACCTGATGCGCCCCGAGCTGACCGCCTTCCTCGACGGCGACACCCTGCCCGTCATCGGCGACGGCGCGCTGATGGCCGCCCTCGGCCAGGCCCGCAGCCACACCATGCGGGACATCGTCGCCTCCATCCAGGCCGAGCAGGACCTGGTCATCCGCGCCCCCGCCGCCTCGGTCACCTACGTCGAGGGCGGCCCCGGGACCGGCAAGACCGCCGTCGCCCTGCACCGCGCCGCCTACCTGCTCTACCAGGACCGGCGCCGGTACGCGGGCGGCATCCTGATCGTCTCCCCGACCCCGCTGCTCGTCGCGTACACCGAGGGCGTCCTGCCGTCCCTGGGCGAGGAGGGCCAGGTCGCCATCCGCGCCATCGGCTCCCTCGTCGACGGCGCCGAGGCCACCCTGTACGACACCCCGGCCACCGCCCGCGCCAAGGGCTCCTCCCGGATGCTCCGGGTGCTGCGCAAGGCCGCCCGCGGTGCCCTGGAGCTGAACGACTCACCGACCCGGCTCAGGGTGGTCGCCTTCAACCGCCGCCTGGAGCTGGAGGCCGGGGAGCTCGACCGCATCCGGCACAACGTGCTGGGCGGCACCGCCCCGGTCAACCTGCTGCGTCCGCGTGCCCGCAAGCTCCTCCTGGACGCCCTGTGGGCCCGCTCCGGCGCGGCCGGCCGGCACACGGACCCGGAGCTCGCCGCCGAACTGCGCTCCTCCTTCGACGAGGACATCCTCACCGAGGACCCCTTCATCGAGTTCCTCGACGCCTGGTGGCCCGAGCTGACCCCGCAGGCCGTCCTCACGGCCATGGCCGACGAGAGACGCCTCGGCCGCTGGGCCCGCCGCATCCTCAACCCCGGCGAGGTCCGCCGGGTGGCCCGCTCGCTGAAGCGGGACGGCCGTACCGTCCACGACATCGCCATGCTGGACGAGCTCGAGGCCATCCTCGGCACCCCGGCCCGCCCCCGGAAGAAGCGCGACCTGGACCCGCTGGACCAGCTCACCGGCCTGGAGGAGCTGATGCCGGTGCGCGAGGAGTCGCAGCGCGAGCGCGCCGAGCGGCTGGCCGCCGAACGGGTCGAGTACGCCCACGTCATCGTCGACGAGGCGCAGGACCTCACCCCCATGCAGTGGCGGATGGTCGGCCGCCGCGGCCGGCACGCCACCTGGACGGTCGTCGGCGACCCGGCCCAGTCCTCCTGGTCCGACCCCGACGAGGCGGCCGAGGCCCGCGACGAGGCCCTGGGCACCCGCCCGCGCCGCCGCTTCGAGCTCACGGTGAACTACCGCAACCCGTCCGAGATCGCCGAACTCGCGGCCAAGGTCCTGGCCCTCGCCATGCCCGGCGCCAAGGCCCCCTCGGCGGTCCGCTCCACCGGCGTCGAGCCCCGCTTCGCCGTCGTCCGCGACTCGCTGGAGAAGACCGTGCGGGCCGAGGCCGAGCGGCTGCTCGACCTGGTCGACGGCACGGTCGGTGTGGTCGTCGCGATGGACCGGCGCGCCGAGGCCGCCCGCTGGCTGGCCGGGCTCGGCGACCGCGTGGTGGCGCTCGGCAGCCTGGAGGCCAAGGGCCTGGAGTACGACGCCACGGTCGTCGTCTCGCCCGCGGAGATCGCCGACGAGTCCCCGGCCGGGCTGCGCGTACTGTACGTGGCCCTCACCCGGGCGACGCAACAGCTGACGGTGGTCTCCGGGGAGCGGGACGTGCCGGACGCGGCGGGGGTGCCGGACCTGCTCAGGGACTGACGGCGGGGCGCGGGGGCGGGCCCGTTCGGCTGGTTCCGCCAGAGATTTCCTGTGAAGTCCCCGGACGGGAATGGCCGCGCGGGATCTGTTTGTTAGCCTTGTCGTGACACCGGCCCGATCCAAGCCCCCGGGCCCAACCTTCGTCGCTACGAGCGACCACTTGCCGCGAGGCGAGCATGGCGGGTCGGTGTCATGAACGTAGGAAGAGGCCCACGTCCGTTGTGACGTGGGCCTCTTTTTTTGCGCGAACAATACGTACGCAATCAGGCCCGGCTAACGCCTACCCGACGGTAGGTGCGACGATCGGACGGCAGAACCAGCGACACGGTGAACAACGAAGGAAGTCGGCCATGGCAACGGCGCCCAGCGTCTCCTACTCGATGACCATCCGGCTGGAGGTGCCCGCGAGCGGAACCGCCGTCTCGCAGCTCACCACCGCCGTGGAGTCCTCCGGAGGCTCGGTGACCGGCCTCGACGTCACCGCGTCCGGCCACGAGAAGCTCCGCATCGACGTCACCATCGCGGCCAGTTCGACCGCCCACGCCGACCAGATCGTCCAGCAGCTGCGCGGCATCGAGGGCGTCACCCTCGGCAAGGTCTCGGACCGTACGTTCCTCATGCACCTCGGCGGCAAGATCGAGATGCAGTCCAAGCACCCGATCCGCAACCGTGACGACCTCTCCATGATCTACACCCCGGGCGTGGCCCGCGTGTGCATGGCGATCGCGGAGAACCCCGAGGACGCGCGCCGCCTCACCATCAAGCGCAACTCCGTTGCGGTCGTGACGGACGGCTCCGCGGTCCTGGGCCTCGGCAACATCGGCCCCAAGGCCGCCCTGCCGGTCATGGAGGGCAAGGCGGCCCTCTTCAAGCGGTTCGCCGGCATCGACGCCTGGCCGCTGTGCCTCGACACCCAGGACACCGACGCGATCGTCGAGATCGTCAAGGCGATCGCCCCCGGGTTCGCCGGCATCAACCTGGAGGACATCTCCGCCCCGCGCTGCTTCGAGATCGAGGCCCGGCTGCGCGAGGCCCTGGACATCCCCGTCTTCCACGACGACCAGCACGGCACCGCGATCGTCGTCCTCGCCGCCCTCACGAACGCACTGCGCTGCACCGGCAAGGCGATCGAGAACATCCGGGTCGTCATGTCCGGCGCCGGCGCGGCCGGTACGGCCATCCTCAAGCTGCTGATCGCGGCCGGCGTGAAGAACGCCGTCGTCGCCGACATCCGCGGTGTCGTGCACTCCGCCCGCGAGGACCTGGTGGACGCCCCCGCCGACTCGCCGCTGCGCTGGATCGCCGACAACACCAACCCCGAGAACCTCACCGGCACCCTCAAGGAGGCCGTGCGGGGCGCCGACGTGTTCATCGGCGTCTCCGCCCCGAACGTCCTCGACGGCGACGACGTGGCCGCCATGGCCGACGGCGCGATCGTGTTCGCACTCGCGAACCCGGACCCCGAGGTCGACCCGGCGGTGGCCCGTCAGACGGCCGCCGTGGTGGCCACCGGCCGCTCCGACTTCCCGAACCAGATCAACAACGTGCTGGTCTTCCCGGGTGTCTTCCGCGGCCTCCTGGACGCCCAGTCCCGTACGGTGAACACGGACATGATGCTCGCGGCCGCGAAGGCCCTCGCCGACGTGGTCACGGAGGACGAGCTGAACCCGAACTACATCATCCCGAGCGTCTTCAACGAGAAGGTCGCGGGAGCGGTGGCGGGCGCGGTCAGGGAAGCGGCGAAGGGCGCGTAGGCGCCCGGTAGGGGGCGCTGGGGGTACCCCCGGCCGAAGGCTGGGGGAGGAACTGTGCGAGCCCCCCGCCCGGCAGCCGGAACGCGACCCGAGACGCATGATGCGGGGGTCCGGGGGCAGCAGCCCCCGGGCAAACGTTTGTGAAACTTGCCACGCCCTGGAATCGGCGCGTCGTGAAACCCCCCCTTCGGCCCACCCGTAGGGTATTTGCGGCACCCGGATTGGCGTTCCCGCCGCAGGTGGGGGCAGGATGCGTCCCGGCCCAACATGCGGCTCCGCCGCGTGGCACGCCTCAATGGCAAGAAGAACACGGGAGTAACAACATGAACCGCAGTGAGCTGGTGGCCGCGCTGGCCGACCGTGCCGAGGTGACTCGCAAGGACGCCGACGCCGTGCTGGCCGCGTTTGCCGACGTCGTCGGCGACATCGTCTCCAAGGGCGACGAGAAGGTCACCATCCCCGGCTTCCTGACCTTCGAGCGCACCCACCGTGCCGCTCGCACCGCGCGCAACCCGCAGACCGGCGAGCCGATCAACATCCCCGCCGGCTACAGCGTGAAGGTCTCCGCGGGCTCGAAGCTCAAGGAATCCGCCAAGGGCAAGTGAGCGAAGGCGCTTCGCTTGAGCGCCGTGGGTGACTGCCGGCCCGTCGTGGCTGGTCGCGCAGTTCCTCCCCCAGCGCCCCTTGCGGGGCGCGTCCGCCGAAGCGGCTGAAAAATGACGATGGGGCGGCCCCTCCACCAGGGGCCGCCCCATCGTCGTACCGCTCTTGCGGGCGTCAGCCGAGCGCCTTGCCCGGCAGCTCCACCTTCGCGCCGAGCTCCACCAGCTTCTCCATGAAGTTCTCGTAGCCGCGGTTGATGAGGTCGATGCCGTGGACGCGGGAGGTGCCCTGGGCCGCGAGGGCGGCGATCAGGTAGGAGAAGCCGCCGCGCAGGTCGGGGATGACCAGGTCGGCGCCCTGCAGCTTGGTCGGTCCCGAGACGACCGCGGAGTGCAGGAAGTTGCGCTGGCCGAAGCGGCACGCCGAGCCGCCCAGGCACTCGCGGTAGAGCTGGATGTGCGCACCCATCTGGTTCAGCGCGGAGGTGAAGCCGAGGCGGGACTCGTAGACCGTCTCGTGGACGATGGAGAGCCCGGTCGCCTGGGTCAGGGCGACCACGAGCGGCTGCTGCCAGTCGGTCTGGAAGCCCGGGTGCACGTCCGTCTCCAGCGCGATGGACTTCAGCTGGCCGCCGGGGTGCCAGAAGCGGATGCCCTCGTCGTCGATCTCGAAGGCACCGCCCACCTTCCGGTAGGTGTTCAGGAACGTCATCATCGAGCGCTGCTGGGCGCCCCGGACGTAGATGTTGCCCTCGGTCGCCAGCGCCGCCGACGCCCAGGAGGCGGCCTCCAGCCGGTCCGACAGGGCGCGGTGGGTGTAGCCGCCGAGCTTGTCCACACCGGTGATGCGGATCGTCCGGTCGGTGTCCATCGCGATGATCGCGCCCATCTTCTGCAGCACGCAGATGAGGTCCTCGATCTCCGGTTCGACCGCGGCGTTGGACAACTCCGTGACGCCCTCGGCGAGTACGGCCGTCAGCAGCACCTGCTCGGTCGCGCCGACCGACGGGTACGGCAGCCGGATCTTCGTGCCGCGCAGCCCCTTCGGCGCCTCCAGGTACTGGCCGTCCGCGCGCTTCTCGATGGTCGCGCCGAACTGCCGCAGCACGTCGAAGTGGAAGTCGATCGGCCGGCCGCCGATGTCGCAGCCGCCGAGGCCCGGGATGAACGCGTGGCCGAGACGGTGCAGCAGCGGGCCGCAGAACAGGATCGGGATCCGGCTGGACCCGGCGTGGGCATCGATGTCAGCGACGTTCGCGCTCTCCACGTACGTCGGATCGAGCACCAGCTCACCGGGCTCCTCGCCCGGACGCACCGTCACCCCGTGCAGCTGCAGCAGGCCGCGTACGACCCGCACGTCACGGATGTCCGGAACGTTGCGCAGCCGACTGGGTGCACTGCCCAGCAGGGCGGCGACCATGGCCTTGGGCACGAGGTTCTTCGCACCGCGGACACGGATCTCGCCCTCCAGCGGGGTGCCGCCGTGGACAAGCAGGACATCGTCGTTGACGGTCATGAATCTCGCGTTCCATGGAGTTGGGCAGGGCCGGAAAGACAGAGTAATCGCCCATCGGCCCCCTCCCGTAAGCCCACGGACCACCCAGCTACGTCATAGCTGTGTCACAACACGAACGGTGCCTAACCGGACGCATGGGGTCACCGCTCGTGACCGTGCGCCGGGGACGCTCCCTTCCGCCCTGAGCTGCATTCACCCGGGGGCCCGGATTGGCTCCCCACGCGGCGGGAAGATGCGGGATCATGTCAGGCATGACCGAGGTGTCCTCGCTCACAGGGCGGCTGCTCGTGGCCACGCCCGCCCTGGCGGACCCGAACTTCGACCGCGCGGTGGTGCTCCTTCTCGACCACGACGAGGAGGGCTCCCTCGGTGTCGTCCTCAACCGCCCCACCCCGGTGGACGTAGGCGACATCCTGGAGGGCTGGGCCTCGCTCGCCGGCGAGCCGGGGGTCGTCTTCCAGGGCGGCCCGGTCTCCCTGGACTCCGCGCTCGGCGTCGCGGTCATCCCCGGCGGTGCCAACGGCGACCGGGCCCCGCTCGGCTGGCGCCGGGTGCACGGCGCGATCGGCCTGGTCGACCTGGAGGCCCCGCCGGAGCTGCTCGCCTCCGCCCTCGGCTCCCTGCGGATCTTCGCCGGTTACGCCGGCTGGGGCCCCGGCCAGCTGGAGGACGAACTGGTCGAGGGCGCCTGGTACGTCGTCGAGTCGGAACCCGGCGACGTCTCCTCTCCGTCCCCGGAAAGACTCTGGCGCGAGGTCCTGCGCCGCCAGCGCAACGAGCTCGCGATGGTGGCCACCTACCCGGACGACCCCTCGCTCAACTGATGGAGCACTCTTTCGAGTGTCGCCGTGGATGTTCGAGAGCGGTTCTACTCCTCACCGCCTGGCCTCCCTGGCATGAAGCTCGTGACGCAGGTCAGACTCCTGCCGACGCCGGAGCGGGCGGCGGCTTTGGAGGAGACCCTGCGTAGCTGCAATGAAGCGGCGACCTGGGCCAGCCGTGTCGCCTTCGAGCGTGATGTGAAGAGGAACTTCCCGCTGCGTGGACTCGTCCACGCCGAGACGAAGGCGCGGTGGGGCCTTGGCGCGCGGGCGGCGCAGCACGTGATCAAGAAAACTTGCGATGCCTACACCGTGCTCAGGGCAAACCTGAACGCCGGGAACCTGGGAAGGCCGGGCTCGGAGCGGCATCGGAAGGCAGCGGAGAAGCCCATCGTCTTTCGTCCGGAGGGTGCACAGCCGTATGACGACCGGATGCTGTCCTGGCAGATCGAGGAGCGGCGTGTATCCATCTGGACGGTTGCCGGACGGCTGAAGGACGTGGCGATTGCTGCCGGATCCGATCAACTGACGGTTCTGGGCCTGTACCGCAGGGGTGAGTCGGACCTCGTACGGCGGGACGGGATGTGGTTCCCTACGCCACCTGCGAGATCCCCGAAGCCGAGCCGAACACCGACCCGGTGGACTTCCTGGGCGTCGACCTGGGCATCGTGAACATCGCCACGACGTCCGACGGCGAGATCATGGCCGGGCGCGAGCTCAACCGCATCCGGGTTCGTGAGCGGAAGCTGCGTGCCGAACTTCACAAGAAGAACACCGCGTCCGCGAGGCGCCGCCTGAAGGAGCGGCGTCGTAAGGAGGCGCGTCGCGCGGCGGATATCAATCACAAGATCGCGAAGCATTTGGTGGCCGAGGCTGAACGCACCGGTCGCGGGATCGCCCTGGAGGAGTTGACGGGCATCCGCGAGCGGGTACGGCTTGCAAAGTCCCAACGGGCTACCCATTCCAGCTGGGCTTTTGCCCAGCTGCAGGCGTTCATCGCGTACAAGGCCCGAGCGGCGGGGGTGCCGGTGGTGTACGTAGATCCCGCGTACACCTCTCGCACCTGTGCGGCGTGCGGGCACATCGACAGGGCGAACAGGGTCTCCCAGTCCCGGTTGGTGTGCCGGTCCTGCGGATTCGTCGATCACGCGGACCGGAACGGCTCCCGCAACATCCGCGCCCGGGCGTGGGAGTTGTGGCGACGCGGGGCCCGGTCAACGGCCCCTGTCACGTCTCCGCCTCGGCGGGGCTGGACGCAAACGCAGCGCTGCAGCCGGTGGCGCCCGTGTGCAAGCCTGGGAACCATAGTTCCCGGCGGTTGATTACCCTTGGCACTTATGAGCACTCTTGAGCCCGAGCGCGGGACTGGTACGGGGACCCTCGTAGAGCCGACACCGCAGGTGTCCCACGGTGACGGCGACCACGAGCGCTTCGCCCACTACGTCCAGAAGGACAAGATCATGGCGAGCGCCCTCGACGGCACCCCCGTCGTGGCGCTGTGCGGCAAGGTGTGGGTGCCCGGCCGCGACCCGAAGAAGTACCCCGTGTGCCCCATGTGCAAGGAGATCTACGAATCCATGGGCAGCGGCGGCGACGGCGAGGGCCAGGACAAGTAACCGCTGGTTCGACAGCTCGGCTCTCCGAGGCCCCGGGCGCGCTTTGGCGTGCTCCGGGGTCTTTGTCGTACCCGTGCGTTGCACGGAGTGCGTCGCACGGTCACAGAGCGGTTGAGACCTCTTGTCGGCATGTTCGTGTTGTCCCTAGCCTCCATGGTGTTGTGCAGAGCGAAATGGCTGTTGCATATCTTGCAACGCCCCCATGTCTGAGCGCGCCCCCGGAGGGTCACTCCATGAAGCTCCCCGTCCCCGCACTCCTCGTCGGCACCCTGCCGGTGTGGCTCCTCCCGGTATCCGCGCCGCGCCGTCCGGGGTGCTGGAGGCCGCGTCGCTGATCCGGGACTTCAACGTGTACGCCTACCGGCAGGCCTTCGCCTCCTCGCAGTACGGGCCGGGCGCGGCCATCGGCGTCGTCGCGCTGCTGGTGCTGCCCGCCGTCACCCTGGTCTGCCTGCGGCTGCTGCGCCGGCAGGGGGAGGAGCTGTGACCGTCGTGAATCTTGTGCGCGGGTTCCTCCGGCGGTCGGGGCGGCCGGCGGCCAAGGGAGCGGCGCTGGTCTCCGGACTCCTTCCCGCGGGTCTTCGGGCGGCAGGAATTCGGCCGTTACTTTGTCGACAGGCTGGTCGTCGCGGGCAGTGTGGTCATCGTCTCGGCGCTGATCGCCTTTCTCGCGGCGACCGCCGTGACCCGATTCCGGTTCCGCTTCCGGACCACCTTGCCGATCATGTTTCCGGCGGCCCGGACGGCGCCCGTGGAGGCCCTCGCCGTCCCCTTCTTCTTCCAGATGCGGGACTTCGGTCTGCTGAACACGCTGGGCTCGCTGATCCTGCCCCGCATCGCCTTCTCGCTGCCCTTCGCGATCTGGATGCTGCGGGGGTTCGTGAAAGGGGTGCCGCAGGCCCTGGAGGAGGCGGCGTACATCGACGGGGTGAGCCGGTCGCGCTTTCTCCGGCAGATCCTTTTCCCGCTCGTCCTGCCGGGCCCCGTGGCCACGGGCGTGTTTTCCTTCCTCTCCGCCTGGAACGACTTCCTGTTCGCCAAGTCCGTCATCATCAGCGGCACTTCGCAGTCCATGCTGCCGATGGCGCTCATGGTGTTCTTCAAGCCGGACGACCCCGACTGGGGCGGCGTGATGGCGGCCTCCACGGTGATGACGATTCCGGTGCTGGTGTTCTTCGTACTCGTACAGCGACGCCCGGTCCCGGGACCGGGCGGAGCGGTCAAGGACTGAGGTGATTTCGGTGATGGATCTGATTCCCGCGCCGCGCAGTGCCGTTGCCGGTTCCGGCGAGGTGCGTCTTACGGCGCACTCACGGCTCTATGCCGGTCCGGGGACGGAGGGCGTCGGCCGCTGGCTGCGCAGCGTCCTGTGGGCGGCCGCCGGTCTGCCGCTGCGCGAGGGGCGGGAGCCCGGCGACACCGAGGGCGACGGCATCGGGCTGCTGCTCGACCCGCGCCTCGGCCCCGAGGAGTACCGCCTCGTCAGCGACCCGGCCGGCGTCCTCGTCGAGGGCGGCAGCGCGGCGGGTGTGTTCTGGGGCGCCCAGACACTGCGGCAGCTCCTGGGCCCCGCCGCGTACCGCAGGGCCGCCGTCGAACCCGGCCGCACCTGGGCCGTGCCGTATCTCACGGTCGAGGACTCCCCGCGATTCCGCTGGCGCGGCTTCATGCTCGACGTGGCCCGGCACTTCATGCCCAAGGAAGGCGTCCTGCGCTACCTCGATCTCATGGCGGCGCACAAACTCAACGTCTTCCACTTCCACCTGACGGACGACCAGGGCTGGCGCCTGCGCATCGAGCGGTACCCCCGGCTCACCGAGGTCGGCTCCTGGCGCACCCGCACGAAATTCGGTCATCGGGCGTCACCCCTGTGGGAGGAGAAGCCGCACGGCGGCCACTACACCCAGGACGACATCCGGGAGATCGTGGCCTACGCGGCCGAGCGGCATATCACGGTCGTCCCAGAAATCGACGTGCCGGGCCACTCGCAGGCCGCCGTCGCCGCGTATCCGGAACTCGGCAACACCGACGTCATCGACACCACCGCCCTCTCGGTCTGGGACTCCTGGGGGATCTCTCCGAACGTACTCGCCCCCACTGACAACACCCTGCGCTTCTACGAGGGGGTGTTCGAGGAAGTGCTGGAGCTGTTCCCGTCCGAGTTCATTCACGTCGGCGGCGACGAATGCCCGAAGGAGCAGTGGCGGGCCTCGCCGGCCGCGCAGGCCCGCATCAGGGAACTCGGGCTCGCCGACGAGGACGCGCTGCAGTCCTGGTTCATCGGGCACTTCGCGAAGTGGCTTTCCGCGCGCGGGCGTCGGCTCATCGGCTGGGACGAGATCCTGGAGGGCGGGATCGCCGAGGGCGCGGCCGTCTCGTCGTGGCGCGGCTACGGCGGCGGGATCGCGGCCGCGCGGGCCGGTCACGACGTGGTCATGTGCCCCGAGCAGTACGTCTACCTGGACCACCGGCAGGCCGGCGGCGCCGATGAGCCGGTGCCGATCGGATACGTCCGCACCCTGGAGGACGTGTACCGGTTCGAGCCCGTTCCGGCGGAGCTCGACGAATCTCAGGCGCGGCGGGTTCTCGGCACCCAGGCCAACGTCTGGACCGAGGTGATGGAGGACCACGCGCGCGTGGACTACCAGGCCTTCCCCCGGCTCGCCGCCTTCGCCGAGGTCGCCTGGAGTGCCCTTCCGGCCCCCGGGCAACGGGACTTCGCCGGCTTCGAACGCCGCATGGCCGCGCACTACCGGCGGCTCGACGCCCTGGGGGTCGCCTACCGGCCGCCGGCCGGCCCCCTGCCCTGGCAGCAGCGCCCCGGCGTCCCCGGCCGCCCCCTCGACGGACCGCCCCCGAACCGCTAGCCCACCCCCGGGTCCCGGCCCCGGCCCGCTCCCGCTCCCTGCTCCCGCCCCGAACGCGTAATGGAAAAAGACCCCAAGGATCACCGAAGAGTGTCAATCGGTATTCACCGGCGATGGCGGACGAAAACGGACCAAGCCGCCGATGAGGTGGGCGAATGCCTCCTAGCGGACCCGTGCGTTCGAGGCTTGCGAAGATGTGCCAGAGTTGCCACGTCCGCCCTGTGAGCACGTACCGTACGGCCACACAGGTGGGACCAGGTGGGGCAGCGGGAAGGGGCAGCCGGTTTTGACCACGCACGCACCGCAGGCGGGGCAGTCCGTCACGCTGCCCACGACGCTGAACGAGGCCGTGGCGGCCCTCACCGACATGCCCGCCGCCGTCCCCGTCGCGGGCGGCACCGACCTGATGGCCGCCGTCAACTCCGGACAGCTCAGGCCCGCCGCCCTGGTGGGCCTCGGCCGGATCAGCGAGATCCGAGGCTGGCAGTACCAGGACGGCAACGCCCTGCTCGGCGCCGGACTCACGCACGCGCGCATGGGCCGTCCCGACTTCGCGGCCCTGATCCCGGCGCTCGCCGCCGCCGCGCGGGCCGCCGGTCCGCCGCACATCCGCAACGCCGGCACCCTGGGCGGCAACATCGCCACGGCCGCGCCCACCGGCGACGCGCTGCCGGTGCTCGCCGCCCTGGAGGCGACGCTGATCATCGCGGGACCGGGCGGATCCCGCCGGGAGATCCCGGTGTCGCACCTGCTGGCCGGCGTGGAGATGCTCCGCGGGGGCGAGCTGATCGGCTTCGTACGGGTACCGCTGCTGCACGCCCCGCAGGTCTTCCTGAAGGCGACCGGCCGCACCGGACCCGGCCGCTCGGTGGCCTCCGTGGCGCTCGTCCTCGACCCCGCGCGGCGCGGGGTCAGATGCGCCGTCGGCGCCATAGCGCCGATGCCGCTCAGGCCCCTGGACGCCGAACAGTGGGTGGCCCGGCTGATCGACTGGGACAACGACCGCGCGCTCGTCCCGGAGGCGCTGGCCGCCTTCGGCGAGTACGTCGCGGCCGCCTGCATCCCGGACCCGGCCCCCGAGCCCGACGGCTCGGTGCCGGCGCTTCCGCCCGCCGTACTGCACCTGCGGCGCACCGTCGCCGCGCTGGCCCGACGAGCACTGGGGAGGGCGCTGTCGTGACCGACGACCAGCACGGAGAGGGCGCGCCCGCGAGCGGTGGCGGCCGCTGGAACCGACTGCCCCAGGGCGACTACGACGACGGCGCGACCGCGTTCGTGAAGCTTCCCGAGGGCGGCATCGAGGCCCTGCTTTCCGCCGACAGTCCCCTGGCCGCGCCCGGGCACGGCTATGTGCCGCCGCAGATAGCGGCCGCCCCCGGCACCGACACCTGGGGCGCGCCGGCCGACGGCGCCCGGTGGCCCGACCCGAACGCGGTCCCCCAGGAGCCGCCCGCCGACGACCGGTTCACGTACAACCCGGCCTCGACGCAGCAGTGGACGTACGAGGAGCCGCCGCCCGCGCCCGGCCACGACGTGACCGGGCAGTGGTCGATCCCGGTCGCGAGCGGCGATTCCCCGGACGAATCGGGCGAGTTCACCACATCCGCGCTCATGGAGCAGTGGGGCGGCACGCCGCCCGCGACCCTGCCGGGTGGTGCCGCCGCGCCGTGGGTGACGGGGGCCCATACCTGGGAACACCCCGCGGAGGCCCCTGCGTCGCCCGCTGAGCCCCTCGCGGGTCACGGTGACACTCCGGCCTCCCGGGTCGCCTCCCAGGCCGTCGGCGCGCCGCCTGTGGCCGACGCGCCGAACGAGGGTGAAGGGGGCGAACGGGGCGAAGCGGGTGAGATCGGCGAACCGTACACGGTCGGCCGACCGTCCGACACCGGCGAACCGCGCGGCGCCGGCGAGGCCGGCGCGCCCCACGACGGGGCCGGCTCCCACCCCGCCCACGACCCGCAGGCCGCCGACGGCGAGTCCGCCCCGCAGGGGCCGCCCGCACCCGACGACGAGAGCGGCCCGGCCGGCGCGGGCGAGGACCGGCAGATCGAAGGCGGGGCCGAGGCGGTCGACGACCACCCCCTCGCCTCCTACGTCCTGCGCGTCAACAGCGCCGACCGCCCCGTCACCGACGCCTGGATCGGCGAGTCCCTCCTGTACGTCCTGCGCGAACGCCTCGGCCTCGCCGGCGCCAAGGACGGCTGCTCGCAGGGCGAGTGCGGCGCCTGCAACGTCCAGGTCGACGGCCGTCTGGTCGCCTCCTGCCTGGTCCCCGCGGTGACCGCCGCCGGCAGCGAGGTCCGCACGGTCGAGGGCCTGGCCCAGGACGGCCGCCCCTCGGACGTGCAACGCGCCCTGGCCCGCTGCGGAGCCGTCCAGTGCGGCTTCTGCGTCCCCGGCATGGCGATGACCGTCCACGACCTGCTGGAGGGCAACCCGGCCCCCACCGAGCTGGAGACCCGCCAGGCCCTGTGCGGCAACCTCTGCCGCTGCTCCGGCTACCGCGGCGTCCTGGACGCCGTCAACGAGGTCGTCGCCGAACGCGAGGCACACGCCGCGGCGGACGCCGAGACGGACGGCGAGGAGGCCCGTATCCCCCATCAGGCGGGACCCGGCGCCGGCGGCGTCAACGCGTCGGCGTTCGAGTCCCCACGCACCTTCGGGGCCGGAATCCAGATCCCGCACGAGCAGACGTACGACCAGTCGTACGGTGGCAACCAGTCGTTCGGCGGCGACCAGAGCTTCGGTGGCAACCAGAGCTTCGGTGGCGACCAGACCTTCGGTGGCGACCAGACCTTCGGTGGCGACCAGTCGTTCGGTGGCGACCAGTCGTTCGGCGGGAACCAGTCGTTCGGCGGCGACCGGACCTTCGGCGGCAACCAGTCGTTCGACGACCAGAACCAGAGCTACGACGACCAGCCCTACGGCCCGGACGGAGGCCAGGCGTGACCAACGAGACCGTCGCCACGTCCACCGCCGCGGAGACCCCCGTCCCCGCCGCCGAACCGCTGCCGCACGGCCTCGGCGTGTCGCTGCCGGCCGCCGACGCGGGCGCGAAGACCGAGGGCACCTTCCCGTACGCGGCCGACCTGTGGGCCGAGGGCCTGCTGTGGGCGGCCGTGCTGCGCTCCCCGCACCCGCACGCGCGCATCGTGTCGATCGACACCAGCCACGCGCGCGAGATGCCCGGCGTACGGGCCGTCGTCACCCACGAGGACGTGCCCGGCACCCCGCGCCACGGCCGGGGCACCCCGGACCGCCCGGTCTTCGCCTCCGAGGTCGTACGGCACCACGGCGAGCCCATCGCGGCCGTCGCCGCCGACCACCCGGACACCGCCCGCATGGCCGCCGCCGCCGTCATCGTCGAGTACGAGGTGCTCGACCCGGTCATCGACCCCGAGCAGTCCTTCGAGGCCGAGCCGCTGCACCCCGACGGCAACCTGATCCGGCACATCCCGCTCCAGCACGGCGACCCGGACGCGACCGGCGAGATCGTGGTCGAGGGCCAGTACCGCATCGGCCGCGCCGACCCCGCGCCGATCGGCGCCGAGGCCGGACTCGCCGTGCCCCGCCCCGACGGCGGCGTCGAGCTCTACCTGGCCTCCACCGACCCGCACACCGACCGCAACACGGCCGCCGCCTGCTACGGCCTGTCGCTGGAACAGGTCAAGATCGTCGTCACCGGCGTGCCGGGCGCGACCGCCGACCGCGAGGACCAGGGCTTCCAGCTGCCGCTCGGCCTGCTCGCCCTGAAGACCGGCTGCCCGGTCAAGCTCACGGCGACCCGCGAGGAGTCGTTCCTCGGCCACGCGCACCGCCACCCCACCCTGCTCCGCTACCGCCACCACGCCGACGCCGAGGGCAAGCTGGTCAAGGTCGAGGCCCAGATCCTGCTGGACGCCGGCGCCTACGCCGACACCTCCGCCGAGTCCCTGGCCGCCGCCGTCTCCTTCGCCTGCGGCCCGTACGTCGTCCCCAACGCCTTCATCGAGGGCTGGGCCGTCCGGACCAACAACCCTCCCTCCGGCCACGTCCGCGGCGAGGGCGCCATGCAGGTCTGCGCCGCCTACGAGGCGCAGATGGACAAGCTGGCGAAGAGGCTCGGCCTCGACCCCGCCGAGATCCGGCTGCGCAACGTGCTCGCCACCGGCGACCTCCTGCCCATCGGCCAGACCGTGACCTGCCCGGCCCCGGTCGCCGAACTCCTCCAGGCGGTACGGGACTTCCCGCTCCCGCAGCTCCCCAAGGACACCCCCGAGGAGGAGTGGCTGCTGCCCGGCGGCCCCGAGGGCGCCGGCGAACCGGGCGCGGTGCGCCGGGGCGTCGGCTACGGCCTCGGCATGGTGCACATGCTCGGCGCGGAGGGCGCCGACGAGGTCTCCACGGCCACGGTCAAGGTCCACGACGGCATCGCGACCGTGCTCTGCGCGGCCGTGGAGACCGGCCAGGGCTTCACCACGCTGGCCCGCCAGATCGTCCAGGAGACCCTCGGCGTCGACGAGGTCCACGTGGCCCCCGTCGACACCGACCAGCCCCCGGCCGGTCCCGGCTGCCGTGGCCGCCACACCTGGGTCTCCGGCGGCGCCGTCGAACGCGCGGCCAAGATGGTCCGCACCCAGCTCCTGCAGCCCCTCGCCCACAAGTTCGGCATGTCGACCGAGCTGCTCCAGATCACCGACGGCAAGATCACGTCGTACGACGGCGTCCTGTCGACCACGGTCACCGAGGCGCTGGACGGCAAGGAGCTGTGGGCCACCGCGCAGTGCCGCCCGCACCCGACCGAGCCGCTGAACGGCGACGGGCAGGGCGACGCCTTCGTCGGCCTCGCCTTCTGCGCGATCCGCGCGGTCGTCGACGTGGACATCGAACTCGGCTCGGTACGGGTGGTGGAGCTGGCCGTCGCCCAGGACGTCGGCCGGATCCTCAACCCGGCCCAGCTCAACGCCCGGATCGAGGCCGGCGTCACGCAGGGCGTCGGCATCGCCCTCACGGAGAACCTGCGCACCCCGCGCGGCCTGATCCGCCACCCCGACCTCACCGGCTACGCCCTGCCGACCGCCCTCGACGCACCCGACATCCGGATCGTCAAGCTCGTCGAGGAACGCGACGTCGTCGCCCCCTTCGGCGCCAAGTCCGTCAGCGCGGTACCGGTGGTGACGTCCCCGGCAGCCATCGCCTCCGCCGTCCGTGCCGCAACCGGCCGCCCCGTCAACCGCCTCCCGATCCGCCCCCAGGCGGCGGTGGTCACCGGGCAGTGAGCCGGCCCCGGTAACCGCGGCCGGACGCACCCCGGAACTCACCGTGGAACGGCCGGTGCAGGGAATTCCCACCGGGGCGCAACGGTCGAGGGCCGTCCGGCGTCTCTTCCTGGGGCGTTGTCAGTGCCGCGGCGTAGTGTTCTGGCAGTGGGGACGGCCGTTCCGGAGGGGAAGCCCGGACGAGCCGCCATGCCCTGCTGACTTCCGGCTTGTCCGCACGGCGCACCACGGACCCACCTGCACGTCTTGAACTCTTTGATCGCGGGGGCAGCGATGAGCACGATCAGCACGACCGGCAGCGGTGCGACGGCGATCACGCTGACCGAGGCCGAACTGGGCCGGTACATCACGCACGAACCCACCCGCAGCTGGCTCACCGGCCACGGACTGCCCGAGAGCGGCGGCCTGCTGACGTTCGAGCCGCTGCGCACGGTCGGCCTGCGCACCCTGGCCGACGTCACGGACGGCCCGGCCCGGCTCGCGGAGGAGCTCCGGGACCGCCTGGTGATCGGGGAGCTGCTGGCCCCGGCCGGCCTGGACACCGAGTCGATCCTCCTCGACGGCGGTACCGGCGAGATCAGCACGGCCTACCTGCTCGACCCCACCGACCCGCGCCCGCTGGCCCCCTCGCTGGAGACCCTGCTGCGCTTCGCCGCGGTCACCGAGGAACTGACGAGCCTGCGCGGCCGGTTCGCCTCCCTCGCCGGCACGCACGGCACGAAGGCGGCGACCGAGGCCTCCCGCAGGCTCCTGGAGCTCTTCGAGGAGGGCACGGCCGGCCGCGTCCCGCCGTACTGGAAGGCGACGGCCCTGATCCGTCCCCTCAGCCTGATCGCCGGACCCGGCACGGACTCCGGGCTCGCCGTCGACCTGCCGGCCCGGCTCCTGGACCAGGAGTTCGGGCAGGGCCGGGTGGCCCGCTTCGAAGAGGTCGACTTCCCGCCCACGCTCACCCACGAGCCGACCCGCCGCTTCCTGCGCGAGACCGGCCTCCCGGAGGACGCGGTCCTCTTCCACCTCGACCCGGACGCCCCGCTGCCCACCCTCTGGGAGTACTTCACCGACATCCACACCGGCCACTTCCCCCCGGACGACCTCCCGGCCCACGCCGACCGGCTCATACGCCTCGGCTACCTGGTCGAGGACAACAGCCTCGTCGTGGACGGCACCACCGGCGCGATCCTCAACTTCTCCGAGCCCGAGGCGACCCTCTACCCGCTCAACACGGACATCTCCACACTCGCCTACACCCTCTGGCTCCTGCACCACGAGCGCACCATCGACGAGCACCTGAACCACGAACTCACCACCGAGGCCTACGACCAGCTCGCCGCGACCATGCTCCACACCCTCGCGGCCATCGACCCCACCCCGGTCACGACGGACGCCGACTGGCACTACTGGACCGAGCTGTTCCAGGACGAGGCCGGCGGGGTGCTGTAGCGGTCAGGTCACCAGGCCCTGCCGGTAGGCGTAGACGACGGCCTGGACGCGGTCGCGCAGCCCCAGCTTGGCCAGGATGCGGGACACGAAGGTCTTGACGGTCTCCGGGCTGATCACGAGCGCCGCGGCGATCTCGCCGTTGGAGAGGCCGTCCGCGATCAGCCGCAGCACCTCCAGCTCACGCGGGGTCAGCGGGACGCCGTGCGGGCTGCCGCCGCCGTCGGCCGGGCGGATCCGGGCCGCGTAGCGACCCACGAGCTGCCGGGTCACCTCGGGGTCCAGCAGGGCCGCGCCCGTGGCCACGGTCCGGATGCCGTGCAGCAGCCGGTCCGGCGGCGCGTCCTTGAGCAGAAAGCCGCTGGCGCCGGCGCGCAGGGCCTCGTAGACGTACTCGTCCAGGTTGAACGTCGTCACCACGAGCACCTTCACCGGATGCGGCACCCCGGCACCGGCCAGCAGCCGGGTGGCCTCGATGCCGTCGAGGACCGGCATCCGGACGTCCATCACCACGACGTCCGGACGCAGCCGGGCGGCCAGGTCGACCGCGGCCTGCCCGTCCCCGCACTCGCCGGCCACCTCCAGGTCGGGCTGGGCGTCGATGATCGTCGCCAGCCCGGTGCGGATCAGCACCTGGTCGTCGCAGACCAGGACCCGGATCGGCGCCTCGCCGACGCCGCCGGTCACGCCGGGCTCCCCGCGGGTATCCGGGCCCGGACGACGAAACGGCCGTCGTCCGCGGGTCCTGCGCTGAACTCGCCGCCCAGCACGGCCACCCGCTCCCGCAGACCGGCCAGGCCCCGCCCGCTCCCGCCCACCGTCGCGGTGGCCGGGCCGGACCCGTCCGTGCCGACCTCCACGGTGATCTCCTTCGCGTTGTGCCGCACCCGCACCGAAGTACGGCTGCCATGGGCGTACTTGAGCGCGTTCGTCAGCGCCTCCTGCACCACCCGGTAGGCCACCAGGTCGGCGCTGCCCGCCGCCGGGGACGGCGTGCCCTCCTCGGTGAACTCCACCGGCTGCCCGGCCCGGCGCGTCTGCTCCACGAGCGTGAGCAACCGGCCGGCCGGCGGTGTCCTGCCGTCACCGGCGTCCGTGCCGTGGTCGGGATTGAGCAGGTCGAGCAGGTGACGCAGGTCGGAGATGGCCCGCCGCCCGGTGTCGGTGACGGCCGTCAGCGTCCGGTCGAGACGGTCCGGCGCGGCGGTCAGGTACCGGGCCGCCTCCGCCTGCACGACCATCGCCGTCACATGGTGAGTGACCACGTCGTGCAACTCGCGGGCGATCCGGGTGCGTTCGGCGGCCCGGGTGTCCTCGGCCACGCGCCGCCGCCGGTCGGCCTCCGCGGCCCGGGTGGAGCGCAACCACGCCCCGATGCCCCACGCGAGGACCAGCGCCAGGTAGAACGTCACGAACCCGCTCACCGTCTCGCCCCCCGACCCCAGCCGGTACAGCGCGACCGCCAACGGCACGTAGGCCGCCGAGCACACCAGCGCGGTGGCCCGCCGGTGCCGTTCCAGATGGGCGCCCGCGCTGATCAGGGCGAGCGGCAGCGCGGTGCCGGCGACCGAGTGGTAGCCGCGCAGCTGGTCGACGGCGAAACCGAGGGACACCAGCGCCAGCGAGAGGGCCGGCCACCGGCGGCGCCCGGCGAGCGGCAGGCACTCCAGGCCGAGCACCGCGATCGTCAGCGCGTCGAAGGGGCGGGTCGGCAGGTCTCCGACCTGGGTCCCCTTGCCGTTCAGCGCCGGCAGGAACGAGCCGGCCAGGAGCAGCAGCACGAGCGGCAGATCCCGGACCGTGACGTCGAGTCGGTGCCACCACCCGGGAGCCCGCCGAGGACCGATCACCGGGGCAGTGTAGCGACGGCGCCGTCCCGCGCGTCCCGGCGCCGACGCGGCACCACATGTCCCCGCCGCCCGGCGAGCCACAGGAACGCGCCCGTCACCAGCACCCCGAGCAGCACCGAGTACACACTCGCCTCCGGCCCGAACTGCCCGCCCGTGACCAGCCGCGAGCCCGAGGTGGCGGCTTCCAGCAGCCCCTTGTGCGCTCCGCCGCTGCCGGAGACCTCGGTGCCGAAGATGCCGGACTCGGCGAAGTTCCAGCCGAAGTGCAGGCCGATCGGCAGCCAGAGGGTGCGGGTGGCGGCGTACGCGGCCCCGAGCATGCCGCCGGCCTCGATCGCGATGGCCAGAGCGCCCCACACGGTCGCGTCCTTGTTGAGCAGGTGCATCATCCCGAACAGCGCCCCCGTCGACACCAGCGCGATCCAGGTCCCGGTGCGCTCCTCGACGATCCTGAACAGCACGCCCCGGAACAGCAGTTCCTCGGTCACCGCGGCGGCGGCCATGTATCCGACCACCCCGACCGCACCCGTCAACGAGCCCACGCCACGGACCGTGTAGTCCCCGAGGAGGGCGATGTTCCCGATGACACACGCGAACGTCGCCACACCTATGAGCGCCCCCCGTCCGAACGCCACCCGGGCACCCTCCCGCCCCACCTCGGCACTCGGCCGGTGCTCGGTCCGCCGTACCACCCACCCGTAGACGAGCACCGCGACCACCGCGGTGAGCAGACCGAGGAGCAGGGTGAGGAACCAGTTCCCCTGCACCGCGGCGACACCCTGCCCCCCGACGAAGGCGACCGCCGCGACCGCCAGGAGCTGCCAGACCAGCCTCATGATGACTCCCTCACAGGATCCGCGGCCGGGCGCCGCGACTGGCCCGAACGCTACGGATCCGGCGCCCCGCGATCGTCACCGCTGAGTGGACACCTGCCGGTAGCTCGCACGGGGGACGACCCGAACGCCCGCCACCGCCCGGGACGGCCCGCGCCTGCTCACTCACCGTCATCGCCGGAAATGCGCGGCCACACGCCTCCACCTAACGTCGCAGGTGAGGACCAGCGAGGGAGCGGACATGAGCCGAACCAAGCGCAGCAGGACCCGCAGCACGGCCCGCAAGCCGGGCCCCAGGATCTCGTCCCGCATGGTGACGTCACCGACGGCGCCCAGTCCGACGGCACCCGAACGCGGGTCGCCGCAGCCGGCACCACCCCGCGACCACGCCTTCCCGCACGGCCCACCGCGCCGCCCCACCCGCATGCGCATAGCCGGCACCAACCCGTGGTCGGTCACGGTGATGAGCTTCTTCTTCCTGACCGGCCTGGGGGTGTGCGTCCTCGGCGCCGCCCTCGCCACGTCGGTGCTGCTGGCCGTCGTGGTCCCCGGCGAGTGGCCGACGCCGTGGGAGACGCTGATCGTCGCGACCGGGGTCGTCGCCCTGGAGATCCTCCTGGGCACCGTTCTGGCCTGTCTGTGCGGCTTCATGTACAACTACACGGCCCGTTTCAGCGGCGGCGTCGAGGTCGCCCTGACCGGCGACCTGACCGACCCGCCCCCTGCCGCCCAGGCCCTCCGCCTCCTGACCCGGCTGCACACCCACGTCCGCCGCCGCCTGGACACCCGGCACCCCACCAACCCCCTCGCCGCCGCACGCCCTTCCCACCGAAGCGCCGGCGACCCTCCACCGCCCGCCCCCGAAACCGAACCCGCCCCCAGCTCCCGGCAGCCGTAGCGACCTGCACAACCCGAGGGGCGGCGCCTCTGCCGGGGCGCCGCCCTGTCGATCCGCCCGGTCGGGCGTCAAGAGGCCGTGGCGGGAATCGAACCCGCGTAACTCGCTTACCAGGTTTGTCCGTGTGGGGCAGGGAGTGATCCGGAGGCGTTCAGAGGCGTTCAATCCCGTGCGGACGGCGAGGCCGACAGGGCCGACCGGACGGTCCTGAACGACCGCGTGCGGCTTCGAACGAGACGGAAACCGAGACGCGGAGCTGCGGCGAGACTCGCTCATGGCGGGAACGGCCTCTGGTACTCCAGCCGTAGCTCGTGATCACCTGTGGCTGGGTACCACCGCCGAGAACCGCGCGGAACGGGCCGGTCGGCACTGCACCACCACAGGCCCACTCGCGGAACTCCGCGAGGCTGCCGGACGCATTCGCGTCATGGCCGCCGCCCGGGCTTGCTCCCGGAGAGGAGCCCAGCGCAATCGATGACCGGATTCACGGAGCAGAAGCCACAGGACTTCCCTCATCTCGTGGGGGGGGGCGCCGCGGATTTCGTGGCCGGCCGCGGTCGGGGCGGAGCCCGCTCGCCTCTTGGAGCGGCCTACCGCGCACCAGGTTGTTCGGCTCGGTGGTCGCGGTCCCCGCGTGTGGTGTTCACGCTTTCCCGGTCGCCGTCGGCGAGGTGGTCGCCCTGGCGAACGGGCGCGTGGTCTCCGCAGGGTCGGAAGCGGGCGAGGTATGCCGGGCTTGGGCCCCGGCGCTCGGTCAGGTGGAGGCCGGCAGCGTCGGCGAGCCGGTGCAGCCGGCCGAAGGGGATCCAGTGCCGGTCGAAGAACTCGCCTATCACCAGTCGCCCGCCTGGTGCCAGCACCCGTGCCGCCTCGCGCAGTACCCGATCCGGCTCGGGGATCTCGCCGAGCGCGGTCACGGCGTATATGGCGTCGAATGTCCCGTCGGCGTAGGGCAGTTCACGTGCGTCCGAGCGGGTGGGCGTGATCGTCGCCAGGCCGTCGCGCTCTGCGCGGCACATCACGTGGTCGAGCATCTCCTGCTGGATGTCGAGCACGTCGAGCCGTCCCTCCGACCCGAGCTGCGGGGCGACGTGCAGCGACTGCAGTCCGGTCCCCGGGCCGATCTCCAGGATCCGCTCCCCCGGCCGCGGCCGCAGTACGGCGTCCATCCGGTCGGCGGTCAGGAACGGCAACGGCACGTCGAGCAGGCCGCGTTGGGCGTACGGATAGGGCGCCGTGTCGCCCAGCCACCAGGCGGCGGCCAACGCGGCGCCCGCGCCGACGGCGACCGCCCAGCGGGTCCGGGCCGGGATCGGGGCGACGGGGGCGGTGGTGATGCGGTGCATGGTGTTCTCCGGTGGATCGATTCGGTCCGTGGTATGTAGTCGGGCGGTCGGCGTCACGCGGGCCGGCTCAGCGCCCGCAGCGCCAGCCGGCCGCACAGCGTGGCGAGCGGCAGCTCGGCGCCGAGCGCCATGGCGACCGCGGTGGCGAAGTCGCCGCCCGGGGCCGCGGTCGTGGTGTCGAACCAGGCGTCCACCGCAAGCAGCGTCGCGGTCGCGGCGGCTGCCAGGGCGTGCCGCCGGTCGCCGCGGGCGGCGAGGAGACCGGTGGCGATCAGGCCGAGCGCCTCCAACGCGTCGAGCCCGACCCAGGCGACCGGCCAGTGCGCCGCGGTCGCGGTGGCCGGCAGGCCGGTGGCCAGCACGTACAGCCACGGCAGCAGGGCGAGCCCGCAGGCGACCAGCAGCCCCCCGGCCCGCCGCATGCGCCGCGCCGGGCGCGGTTCCTCCGCCTCTTCGTGGAGCGGGATGACCTCGGCGCGCTCGAAACGCTCGGCGCCGGCCACTTCCTCGTCGCACAAATGCAGTTGACGCATCGTCTTCCCCCGCTCCCCGCCGGCTCTCCCCTTCACGTGCTCCACCCTGCGCCGCACACCAGGGCGCCGTCAGTCACGCAGGGTTCCGACCCGGGGTGGAGACAAGTGCACCCCCGAACCGGGCGGGAGCGTCATGGCACGGGGATGGCCTGCGGCTTTACCGTTTGACGCATGCAACTCACGATGTGGCTGCAGCTGGTGCTGGGCCGGCGGTTCCGCAGGGCGGGACACCGGACCGCGCTCGTCGCCGCCGGCCTGCCGCTCCACCTCGCCGTGGTGCCACTGTGGCTCTGGCTGCTCGGCACGATGGCGGCGTCGGTGCGCGCGCCCGGCGCGGTGGCCGTGGCTCCGCTGCCCGTGCTGCTCACGCTCGTGATGACACCCCTGCTGACCGTCGGGCAGCGGCGGCGCTACCGGGCGCTCGTCGGCAAGGACCTCCCGCGCCCCGCCGTACCCGGGCCGGGACGCAACTCGAAGTCGGCGGTGCGCCGGCTGACCACGCGGGCCTTGTGGCGGCAGGTCTGCTACCACGCCGTGGCGGGTCCGCTGCTCGCCGTCCTGGACCTCGCCGTCCTCGCCGTCTGGGCCGTCGCTCTCGTGGCCGCCTCCCTCTACGTGTGGATCTGGGCGCTGCCCCCGCAGTGGCGGGTCACCGACGTCGGGTACACCACGCAGGCCGCGTACATCACCGCCGGCGGTCTTGCCCTGCTGTTCCTCGGGCCCCGGCTGACCGGGGCTCTGGTGCGGCTGGAGACCCGGGCGGCCGAGGTCCTGCTCGGCCCCAGCCGCACGGAGAAGCTGGCCCGCCGGGTCGCCGACCTCGCCGAGAGCCGGGCCGGCGTGCTCGACGCCGCCGACGCCGAGCGGCGACGGATCGAGCGCGACCTGCACGACGGCGCGCAGCAGCGCCTCGTCTCACTCGCCGTCAACCTGGGCCTGGCCAGGTCCACCCTCGGCAACCTGCCGGAGGACGCCCGCAAGGTGATCGACGAGGCGCACCGCGAGGCGAAGGAGGCGATCGCCGAGCTGAACAACCTGGTGCGCGGTCTGCATCCGGCCGTCCTTGAGGACCGCGGCCTCGACGCCGCGCTGTCCGGGGTCGCCGCCCGCCTCCCGATCCCGGTGCGCGTCGCGGTGGACCTGCCGCAGCGCCCCTCACCCACGGTCGAGGCCGTCGCGTACTTCGTGGTCTCCGAAGCCCTGACGAACGTGGTCAAACACACCCAGGCGACCCGGGCGGACGTGACCGTGGACCGGATCGGGGAGACACTGCTGGTGGTCGTCGCGGACGACGGAGCGGGCGGCGCGGATCTCGCGGCGGCCGGCGGCACCGGGCTCGCCGGGCTCGCCAAGCGCGTCGCGTCCGTCGACGGCACGTTCTCCTGCCGCAGCCCCGCCGGGGGGCCGACCGTCATCACCGTGGAGCTGCCGTGCGCGCCGTGATCGCCGAGGATTCCCTCCTGTTGCGCATCGGTGTGGTCAAGGTGCTGGAGGCGGCCGACTTCGAGATGTGCGCGCAAGTCGCCGACGCGGAAGGGCTGCTGGCGGCCGTCGAGGAGCACCGGCCCGACATCGCCGTGGTCGACGTGCGCATGCCGCCCGGCTTCACCGACGAGGGAGTGCGCGCCGCGCTGGTGATCCGCCGCCAGTACCCGCGTACCGCCGTGCTCCTGCTGTCGCAGTACGTGGAGGAGCGGTACGCGGCCGATCTGCTCGCCGCCAACACCTCGGGCGTCGGCTATCTGCTCAAGCAGCGGGTCGCCGACGTCGAGGAGTTCGCCGAGGCGGTACGCCGGGTGGCGGCCGGCGGCACCGCGCTCGACCCGCAGGTCGTCGCGCAGTTGCTGGTGCGCAGGCACAGTGATCCGCTCGACCGGCTGACGCCGCGCGAGCGGGAGGTGCTGGAGCTGATGGCGGGCGGCCGGTCCAACTCCGGCATCGCCGCCGAGCTGGTGGTGAGCGAGAGTGCGGTCGCCAAGCACATCAACAGCATCTTCACCAAGCTCGACCTGCCCAAGGCCGACGCCGACCACCGTCGCGTCCTGGCGGTGCTGCGCTTCCTGGGCGTTGTGACCGCATAGTGCGCGATCCTGCCCGTATGCCCGGTCGACAACGGTGCTGATCGCCATTTGGTGGGGAGTGCGGCGCCTTCGGACACGTGCTCTTCACCAGGCTTTGCCGCGGTGGGCGTCGAAGGCGGTGGCCGTGGTGCGCAGGGCCACGGCATGGGTGGGGCCGGTCAGCGCTGGTGTGTTCGCAGTCTTCGGGGGGTGGGCGGGGTGGCTCGGGCTGGTCGGCCGATGTCCGGAGCAGACGTGAGTCAGGGCGGTCGTCGCGTCAGCGCCTTGGTCCCGGGTTCGGCGGCGCCGGTGCGGGGGATTCGGCCGGAGGCGGGGAGGATTGGCCGGGAGCGGCCGAGACCGTCTGCGGGCTGCGTTTTCGTGCGGCGAGAACGCGCTGCTCGTCGAGGTCCGCGCTCGGGCGGAACCCCACCGACGACCAGGAGGGCGGCGCCCCCGAGGGGGTGCCGCCCTTCCGTTCTGCCTGGTCAGGCATCCAGAGGCCGTGGCGGGAATCGAACCCACGTAACTCGCTTTGCAGGCGAGTCCCTGAACCACTCGGGCACACGGCCGTGTGCGTGAGTTGAAGGTACGAGGGCGCGGGGGACGGGCTCAAGGGGATCGGTGGGGCTGCAACGGGACTGCCATACGGCGTTCATGAACCGGGGACCTGGGGGTGTACGACCAAGGTCGGAGGTGGGGTGGGGCTTGCGACAGGGGTCAGAGTGGGGATTGGGCCTTACCGTGGTGAGCATGACCGCCCTTGGACCGAGCGACGCCGTTGTCGCGGACGAGACCCCCGACAGAGCCGACGCGGGGGGTGTGCTGGGGCGGTCGTACCGGGCGTTGAGCATCGGGATCGTCTCCGTCGTGCTGCTCATCGCCTTCGAGGCGACCGCGGTGGGTACCGCGATGCCGGTCGCGGCCCGGGAGCTGGACGGGGTGTCGCGGTACGCGTTCGCCTTCTCCGGGTACTTCACGACCAGCCTGTTCGGGATGGTGCTGGCCGGGCAGTGGTCGGACCGGAGGGGACCGCTCGGGGCGCTGACGGCCGGGATCGGGGGCTTCGCCGCCGGGCTGGTGGTGGCCGGGACCGCGCAGAGCATGTGGGTGTTCATCACCGGGCGGGCCGTGCAGGGGTTCGGCGGCGGGCTGGTCATCGTCGCGCTGTACGTCGTGGTGGGGCGGGCCTATCCGGAGCGGTTGCGGCCCGCGATCATGGCCGCGTTCGCCGCGGGCTGGGTGGTGCCGTCCATCGTCGGACCGCTGGCCGCGGGCGCGGTGACCGAGCAGCTCGGGTGGCGGTGGGTGTTCCTCGGGATCCCGGTGCTCGTGGTCTTCCCGGTGGCGCTGGCCCTGCCGCGGATAAGGCGCCGGGCGGGCGGGCCGGTGGCGGCGGAAGGGGCGCGGAGGGCGTTCGACCGGCGGCGGATCCGGCTGGCCTTCGGTATCTCGCTCGGTGCGGGGCTGCTGCAGTACGCGGCTCAGGATCTGCGGTGGGTGTCGGTGGTACCCGGACTGCTCGGTGGTGCGCTGCTGGTGCCCGCCGTGCTCGCGCTGCTGCCCCGCGGCACGTACCGGGCGGCGCGGGGCCTGCCCTCCGTCGTCCTGCTGCGCGGGGTCGCGGCCGGTGCCTTCGTGTCCGCCGAGTCCTTCGTGCCGTTGATGCTCGTCACCCAGCGGGGCCTGTCGCCCACCCTGGCCGGGTTCTCGCTGGCGGGCGGCGGGGTGACCTGGGCGGTGGGCTCGTGGGTGCAGGCGCGGCCGCGGATGGAGCCCTACCGGGAGCGGCTGATGACGCTCGGGATGGTGCTGGTGGCGGCGGCGGTCGCCGCGGCGCCCGCGGTGCTCGTGTCCGGTGTGCCGGTGTGGACGGTGGCCGTCGCCTGGGGGTTCGGCTGCTTCGGGATGGGCCTGGTGATCGCCTCGGCCAGCGTGCTGATGCTCCGGCTCTCCGCCCCGGCCGAGGCCGGCGCCAACTCCGCCGCCCTGCAGATCTCCGACGCCCTCTCCAACGTCGTCCTGCTCGCCGTGGCCGGTGCGGCCTTCGCCGCCCTCGGTGGCGGCAGCATGACGGGGGCGGCGGGCTCCGGTTCCCATCCGGCGGCCTTCGCCGCGGTGTTCCTGCCGATGGCGGCGGTGGCCCTCGCCGGCGCCTGGGTGACGACCCGGCTCCGTGATCTGTGACGTGAGTCCCACCCGGGGGTGAGGCGGCCTTGTCCGCGCGTTGACCGCCGGGGGGCGCCGGTAGGGTGGCCCGGTTGTCATACGTAGCAGCCGCCCGACCCCCTTACTACGGAGACCGTGACTACCACCCGCCCGTCACCCGCCACCACCCTCAACGGAGGGCCCTACGGGCCCACACCCATGTCCGCTTCCTCCGCTTCCTCCTCCCACCACCTTTCGCCGGCCTTCCCGGGCCGGGCGCCCTGGGGTACCGCCAGCAAGCTGCGTGCCTGGCAGCAGGGGGCCATGGAGAAGTACGTCCAGGAGCAGCCGCGCGACTTCCTGGCCGTGGCCACGCCCGGCGCCGGCAAGACGACGTTCGCGCTGACGCTCGCCTCGTGGCTGCTGCACCACCACGTCGTGCAGCAGGTCACCGTCGTCGCCCCCACCGAGCACCTGAAGAAACAGTGGGCGGAGGCCGCGGCGAGGATAGGGATCAAGCTCGACCCCGAGTACAGCGCCGGACCGCTCAGCCGGGAGTACGACGGGGTCGCCGTGACGTACGCCGGTGTCGGTGTGCGGCCGATGCTGCACCGCAACCGGTCCGAGCAGCGCAAGACCCTCGTCATCCTCGACGAGATCCACCACGCCGGTGACTCCAAGTCCTGGGGCGAGGCCTGTCTGGAGGCGTTCGAGCCGGCGACCCGGCGGCTGGCCCTGACCGGTACGCCGTTCCGGTCGGACACCAACCCGATCCCCTTCGTGACGTACGAGGAGGGGCAGGACGGGATCCGGCGGTCCGCCGCCGACTACACCTACGGGTACGGCAACGCGCTCGCCGACCATGTGGTGCGGCCGGTCATCTTCCTCTCCTACAGCGGCAACATGCGCTGGCGGACGAAGGCCGGTGACGAGATCGCCGCCCGGCTCGGCGAGCCGATGACCAAGGACGCGGTCAGCCAGGCCTGGCGTACGGCGCTCGATCCGCGCGGTGAGTGGATGCCGGCCGTGCTGCGCGCCGCCGACCAGCGGCTGACCGAGGTGCGCAAGGGCATCCCCGACGCGGGCGCCCTCGTCATCGCCTCCGACCAGGACTCGGCCCGCGCCTACGCCAAGCTGATCCGCGAGATCACCGGGACGAAGGCGACCCTGGTCCTGTCCGACGACACCGGCGCGTCCAAGCGGATCGACGACTTCAGCGCGAGCGACGACCGGTGGATGGTCGCGGTGCGGATGGTGTCCGAGGGCGTCGACGTGCCCCGGCTGGCGGTGGGCGTCTACGCGACGACCATCTCCACTCCGCTCTTCTTCGCCCAGGCCGTCGGCCGTTTCGTGCGGTCCAGGCGGCGCGGCGAGACCGCCTCCGTCTTCCTGCCGACCGTCCCCGACCTCCTGACCTTCGCCAACGAGATGGAGGTCGAGCGCGACCACGCCCTCGACAAGCCGAAGAAGGACGGCGAGGAGGACCCGTACGCCGAGTCCGAGAAGGAGATGGAGGAGGCGAACAAGGAGCAGGACGAGGACACCGGTGAGCAGGAGCAGTTCGCCTTCGAGGCGCTGGAGTCCGAGGCCGTCTTCGACCGGGTGCTCTACGACGGCGCCGAGTTCGGCATGCAGGCCCACCCGGGGAGCGAGGAGGAGCAGGACTACCTCGGCATTCCCGGGCTCCTCGAACCCGACCAGGTGCAGTTGCTGCTGCAGAAGCGGCAGGCCCGGCAGATCGCGCACAGCCGCAAGAAGCCGGACACCGAGGCCGACCTGCTGGAACTGCCCGCGGAACGGCGGCCCGTCGTCTCCCACAAGGAGATGATGGAGCTGCGCAAGCAGCTGAACACGATGGTCAGCGCCTATGTGCATCAGAGCGGGAAGCCGCACGGGGTGATCCACACGGAGCTGCGCCGGGTGTGCGGGGGGCCGCCGAGTGCGGAGGCGACGGCGGGTCAGTTGCGGCAGCGGATCGCCAAGGTGCAGGAGTGGGCCACCCGGATGCGGTAGTTCGTCGGCCGCGGGTGGGTGGTGGCCGGTCGCGCGGTTCGCCGCGCCCCTCCGGGGCGCCGCCGGTGGACGCATACCGACACATACCGAAGTAGTCCGTACCGCTGTGTGACCGGATTCTGGACGGAGGCTTCCGCTCAGCGAACCCGCACCGCTACTGTCCCGCTACGCACACGCCCCGTGGCAGCGCCGCCGCGGAGCGCAGCCGTGAAGCGACTGGGCCCGGAGCCGCCGGGCCGCCATGCCGATCGGCGGCCTCTGAAGCGCGTCGCTGACGGGACTCGGCGACGCATCCGCCGCGTCGGAGGTTGCCGGCCTCACCACTTAAGGAGTGGGCGTCGTGACCGCGGAGACCTCTCAGACGCTCGACCGGGGCCTCAGGGTCCTCAAGCTGCTGGCCGACACGGACCACGGGCTGACCGTCACCGAGCTTTCCAACAAACTGGGCGTGAACCGGACTGTGGTGTACCGGTTGCTCGCCACGCTTGAGCAGCATGCGCTGGTACGGCGCGACCTGGGCGGGCGAGCCCGGGTCGGGCTGGGGGTGCTGCGTCTTGGCCGGCAGGTGCATCCGCTGGTACGGGAAGCGGCCCTGCCGGCGCTGCGATCGCTCGCCGAGGACATAGGGGCGACCGCGCACCTGACCCTGGTCGACGGGACCGAGGCGCTCGCCGTCGCGGTCGTCGAGCCGACCTGGACCGACTACCACGTGGCCTACCGGGCCGGGTTCCGGCACCCGCTGGACCGCGGCGCCGCCGGCAAGGCGATCCTGGCCGCCCGGCACTCGGCGCGCGACGACCCCGGGTACACGCTGACCCACGGTGAGCTGGAGGCCGGGGCCAGTGGGGCCGCGGCGCCGCTGATCGGGGTCACCGGCGTCGAGGGCAGCGTGGGGGTCGTGATGCTGGCCGACGCCGTGCCGGAACGGGTCGGCGCGCGCGTCATGGACGCGGCACGCGAGGTCGCGGAGGCGCTGCGGTAGGGCGCGGGCCGGTGGGGGCTGGGGCGGGATCGCTTACCGGCGCCGGCAGGGTGCCTCTCCCGGCCTTCGGCCGGGGGGACCCCCAGCGCCCACCCGTGCCGCCCTGCGGCACGCCTGCCCGCAGCTGAGCAGCAGCCGCCGCGGATTTGCAGGCCGCGGCCGGGCAGTGCCCCGCAAGGGGCGCTGGGGGCATCCCCGGCCGAAGGCTGGGGGTGGAGCTGCGCGATCAGCCCCCACCGGCCCGCACGATCAGCCCCCACCGGCCCGCGGTCGCACACCCGCGCGCGCCGCGAGCCGCTCACGCGCTGACCGGGCGGCGGCCGGGCGGTGGCCGGAACAGGTCGCCACGTTAGATTGACTCCGTGCTCTCACGTCTCACGCGTCTCCAGGCCGTCGCCGTCTGCGCGGTTCCCGTCGTGGCTCTGATCGGTACGGCGGTCTTCGCGCCGTTGCCGTTCTCGGTGGCCCAGCCCGGGATGACGGCGAACGTGCTCGGCGCCAACCGGGGCACTCCGGTGATCACCGTCTCCGGGGCGCCCACCCGCACCACCAGCGGGCAGTTGCGGATGACGACGATCGAGGCGACCGGGCCGGACGCGCGGGTCTCGCTCGGCGACGTGATCGGCAACTGGTTCCGGACGGACCGGGCCGTGATGCCGCGCGACTCGGTCTACCCGAGCGGCAACAACGTCCAGGAGATCGAGCAGCACAACACCGAGCAGATGGAGCAGTCGCAGGACGCCGCGGCCCAGGCCGCGCTGAAGTACCTCGACCTGAGCGCGGGCAAGGTCAGGGTGACCCTGAAGCTTGCGGATGTGGGCGGGCCGAGCGCCGGGTTGCTGTTCTCCCTCGGGATCATCGACAAGCTGGACGGGAACGGCAGCGGGGGCGACCTCACCGGGGGCAGGAACATCGCCGGCACCGGGACCATCAGCGCGGACGGCGCGGTGGGGGCCGTGGGCGGGGTCGCCCTGAAGACGCAGGCCGCGCGGCGGGACGGGGCGACGGTGTTCCTCGTGCCGAAGGACGAGTGCGCCGACGCGAAGGCGGAGCTGCCGAAGGGGCTGCGGTTGGTGCCGGTGACGACGCTGAAGGGGGCCGTGTCCGACCTGGTCGCGTTGGAGAAGGGGGAGAAGGTCCCCAGCTGCTGAGCCCTGCGTCCTCAGGAGCCCTCGCTGTCCGCCGCAGCCTGTTCCACCAGGGGGATGATCCGCAGCGGTACGGGGTTCTCCATGACGATCGCCGTGGAGGCCCGCACGATGCCCTCGAAACCGACGACCCGGTCGATCACCCGCTGGAGATCGGCGTTGGAGCGGGCCACCAGCCGGCACTGCATGTCGCCGGTGCCGGTGGTGGTGTGGAGTTCCAGCACCTCCGGCACGGTCGCCAGGTGCGCTCGTACGTCCGCGCCCTGGCCCTGCCGGATCTGCAGGGTGGCGAACGCGGTGACCGGGTAGCCGAGGGCCGCGGGGTCCACCTGCGGGCCGAACCCCTGGATCACGCCGGTCGACTGCAGCCGGTCCAGGCGCGCCTGCACGGTCCCGCGTGCCACGCCCAGCCTCCGGGACATCTCCAGGACCCCGATGCGCGGCTCCTGGGCCAGCAGCACCAGGATCCGCCCGTCCAGATGATCGATCGCCATGACCCGCCTCCACATGGTCACCCTGTACAGAAAGTCCGCCGATACGGCCGTACTGCTGAGCATATTGCCCAGTAGAAACGCCATCTATTGCGCACCTTGCGGGGCGGGTTCACCCTTCGGACATGACGCAGACCACACAGCACACTCCCGCCACGACCGCCCGGCAGAATGACCCCTTCCCGGTCAAGGGAATGGACGCCGTCGTCTTCGCCGTGGGCAACGCCAAGCAGGCGGCCCACTACTACTCCACCGCCTTCGGCATGCGGCTGGTCGCGTACTCCGGCCCGGAGACCGGCAGCCGCGAGACCGCGAGCTACGTCCTGGAGAACGGCTCGGCCCGGTTCGTCCTCACCTCCGTCATCAGGCCGGACACCGAGTGGGGCCACTTCCTCTCCCGCCACGTGGCCGAGCACGGCGACGGGGTCGTCGACCTCGCCATCGAGGTCCCTGACGCCCGCGCCGCGTACGCCTACGCGGTGGAGCACGGCGCGCGGTCGGTGGCCGAGCCGTACGAACTCAAGGACGAGCACGGCACCGTCGTCCTCGCCGCGATCGCCACGTACGGCGAGACCCGCCACACCCTCGTCGAGCGGACCGGGTACGACGGCCCGTACCTGCCGGGCTTCGCCGTCGCGTCCCCGATCGTCGAACCCCCCGCCCGCCGCACCTTCCAGGCCGTCGACCACTGCGTCGGCAACGTCGAACTCGGCCGGATGAACGAATGGGTCGGCTTCTACAACAAGGTCATGGGCTTCACGAACATGAAGGAGTTCGTGGGCGACGACATCGCCACCGAGTACAGCGCGCTGATGTCGAAGGTGGTCGCCGACGGCACCCTCAAGGTCAAGTTCCCGATCAACGAACCGGCGATCGCGAAGAAGAAGTCGCAGATCGACGAGTACCTGGAGTTCTACGGCGGGGCGGGCGTCCAGCACATCGCGCTCAACACCAACGACATCGTCGAGACGGTACGGACCATGCGCGCGGCCGGCGTCGAGTTCCTGGACACCCCCGGCTCGTACTACGACACCCTCGGCGAGTGGGTCGGCGACACCCGCGTCCCGATCGACACCCTGCGCGAGCTGAAGATCCTCGCCGACCGCGACGAGGACGGCTACCTCCTGCAGATCTTCACCAAGCCGGTCCAGGACCGCCCGACCGTCTTCTTCGAGATCATCGAACGCCACGGCTCCATGGGCTTCGGCAAGGGCAACTTCAAGGCCCTCTTCGAAGCCATCGAACGCGAACAGGACCGCCGCGGCAACCTGTGACCTCGTCGCCGTCGGGCTACTGGGGCAGTTCCTCGTTCGGGGGCTGGTTGCCGAGAGCCGTGAGGGCGGCGTGGGCGGCCGGGGTCTGCAGGGGGGAGAAGTAGGGATTGGTGCGGAGGGCGTCCTGGAGGTGGCGGCGGGCCGGTGCCTCCAGGTCCAGGTCGCGCTCGACCATGCCCCGGTGGAAGGCGTACAGCGCGCTGCGCACCCCGCCGCCCTTCGTCGAGTCGGTCGCGATCGAGGCGTAGCGCAGCGCCTCCTTGTCGTCGCCGGCCCGGTGCAGGGCCCAGCCGAGGGCGTCCGCGACCTCGATGCCGGGCTGGCGCTCCCACTCCGCCGTCAGCCGCTCCACCGCCTCCTGGACGTCCCCGTGGTCCGCCTCGTACTGCCCGATCACCAGGTCGTCGTCGACCCCGGCCTCCAGCTCCCGCCGTACCTGGGTCCGCATCAGCTCGTACTGCGCCTCCGCCTGCTGCCCCATCCCCAGCGACTCGTACAACTCGCCGAACTCCAGGGCGACCTGCGGAGTCGGCCGGTGCGCGAGCGCCCCCTGGTAGGCGGTCAGCGCATCCTGCGTACGGCCCAGCGCGGCGAGCGCCCGCCCCTGCCCGGCCCGCGCCGCCGACTGCTCGGGGTCCAGGCGCACGGCGGCGGTGAAGTGCCGCAGCGCGTCCTCCCGGTCGCCCCGCTCCCAGGCCAGCTGCCCGGCCTGGCACAGGTACGCGGCCTGCTCGGCGGGCGTCCGGGCGGCCGCCGCCGCGTCGGTCACCTGGGCCCCCGCGTCCTCGCGCCAGCCCCGGTCCCGGTAGACCGCGGAGGCCCGCGCCATCACCGCCGGCTTCACGTCGGCCCCCACCTTCAGCGCCATCAGCTTGTCCAGCGCGGACCGGGCCGCCTTGTAGTCGCCGAGCCCGTTGTACACGTCGATCAGCACCGGGTACGCCGACCACCGCTTCGGCGCCGCCTTCAGCGCCTCCTCGCCGTACCGCCTGGCCCCCGGGAAGTCCCGGCGCGCGACGGCCAGCTCCGTCAGCCCGTTCAGCGCCGCGGTGTTGTTCCGGGCGGCCACCTTGAGGGAGGTCTGCAGCGCGCGCTCGGCCCGCGGATAGTCGGCGGCGTCGGCGGTCCGGCGCGCCCGCTCCACGTACGCGGTCCCGAGCACCGCCCAGGCCGGCGCGTCCTTCGGCCGCGCCCGGACCAGCGCCTCGCGGGCGCCGATCAGCGCGGTCAGGTCCGGCAGCGCGGCGGGCAGGCCGTTCAGGACGGCCGTCTGCGCCGCCGCGGCGGCCGCCGCCCGGGCGGCGGCCTGGGCGCGCGGCCCGGCGGCCGGGGCCGGAGCGGCGCGGTGCGGCTCGCGCGGCCACAGCATCAGCGTGCCGCCGGCCGCCACGCCGGCCACCAGCGCGACGACCAGCAGCCGGCGCAGCACCCGGCCGCGGCGGCGCGGTGGCGCCGGTTCCGGGAGCAGCGAGGTGGCAGGTGGGGAGGGGCGGTTGTCCAGCGCGCACATGACGGACACTGTGCGTCACTACGACCACTGCATCCGGGCGGCCCAAGGAGGGCACCTGTGGGGTTCACACCGATGGCCCCGGGTGCGACGCTGTGATCATGAGCCGTATCGAAGCGCCTCGGGACGAGGCCACCAGCAACCTCACCGACCGGCTCCTCGCGGGTCTGCCGGCCGACGCGGTCCTCGTCGACCCCGACGTGACCGCCTCCTACGCCAACGACATGGCGAGCTTCTGCCCGGCCGGCACCCCGGCCGTCGTCGTGCTGCCGCGCACGGTCGAGCAGGTCCAGCACGTCATGCGCGTCGCCACCGAACTGCGCGTCCCGGTCGTCCCGCAGGGCGCCCGCACCGGCCTGTCCGGCGGCGCCAACGCCACCGACGGCTGCATCGCGCTGTCCCTGACCCGGATGAACCGCGTCCTGGAGATCTCGCCGGTGGACCGCATCGCGGTCGTCGAGCCCGGCGTCGTCAACGCCACCCTCTCCCGCGCGGTCGAGGAGCACGGCCTCTCCTACCCGCCGGACCCCTCCAGCTGGGAGATGTGCACCATCGGCGGCAACATCGGGACGGCGTCGGGCGGCCTGTGCTGCGTGAAGTACGGGGTCACGGCCGAGTACGTGCTCGGTCTGGACGTCGTCCTCGCCGACGGGCGGCTGATGTCCACCGGCCGCCGTACGGCGAAGGGCGTCGCGGGGTACGACCTCACCCGCCTCTTCGTCGGCTCCGAGGGCTCGCTCGGCATCGTCGTACGGGCCGTGCTGGCGCTGAAGCCCAAGCCGCCGCAGCAGCTGGTGCTGGCCGCCGAGTTCGGCTCCGCGGCCTCGGCCTGCGAGGCGGTGTGCCGGATCATGGAGGGCGGCCATGTGCCGTCCCTGCTCGAACTGATGGACCGTACGACCGTCAAGGCGGTCAACGAACTCACCCACATGGGTCTGCCGGAGTCCACCGAGGCGCTGCTGCTCGCCGCCTTCGACACCCCGGACCCGGCCGCCGACCTCGACGCCGTCGGCAAGCTCTGCGAGGCCGCGGGCGCCACCCAGGTGGTCCCGGCCGACGACGCCGCCGAGTCCGAACTCCTCCTGCAGGCCCGCCGTTCCTCGCTCGTCGCCCTGGAGGCCGTCAAGGGCACGTCGATGATCGACGACGTGTGCGTGCCCCGCTCCCGGCTCGGCGACATGATCGAGGGCGTCGAGCGCATCGCGGCGAAGCACCGGCTGACCATCGGGGTCGTCGCGCACGCCGGCGACGGCAACACCCACCCCACGGTCTGCTTCGACGCGCAGGACGACGACGAGTGCCGCCGCGCCCGCGAGTCCTTCGACGAGATCATGGGCCTCGGCCTGCAGCTCGGCGGCACCATCACCGGCGAACACGGCGTCGGCGTCCTGAAGAAGGAGTGGCTGGCCCGGGAGATCGGGCCGGTGGGCGTGGAGATGCAGCGGGCCGTGAAGCACGTCTTCGACCCGCTGGGCATCCTCAACCCCGGCAAGCTGTTCTGATCCGTACCACTTCCGTACGCGTCCCGTACGGCTCCCGCGCGACTCCCGCCCGGTGGGGCCCTCACCGGGCGAGCAGCTGGTCGAGCGCCGCGTCGATGCCGAGCTGCCCGCCCTCGCTCCCCGGGGGCACCACCCGCAGCGTCCGCTCCAGCCAGGCGGACACCTGGGGGACCGGTGCTTCGAGCAGCGCGTCACCGTCGGGTGAACTCAGTGCCATCAGCACCACGCTGCGGCCCTCCACCTTCGTCGGCCACACCCTTACGTCCCCCTGCCCGCAGGGCCGGAACACCCCCTCCACGAGCAGGTCGCGGGCGAAGGTCCAGTTGACGGGCTGCTCGGAGTTGACGTGGAAGCTGACGTGGACGGCGTACGGGTCGTCGGAGCGGTAGCGCAGCCGGGCCGGGACCGGGATGCTCCGCTCCGGGGACAGGACGAGCCGCAGCTCCAGATCGCGCTCCACCACGGTGTGCTGCATGACGTCGGGTTCCTCTCTCGGACTGTCGTACGGGCGCCTTCGGGTGGGCCCGTACGAGTGGAGAGGGGCGGGGGCCGCGGGCATTACGCGGGTTCCGGGAAATTTTTCCCCGGCGCGGTGAAGGGGGTGCACAGGGCTGCCCGGAAAGGGGCGGGTCCTGCGGGACTGGCGGTGGCGGGCACCCGGGTCTGATAGATGTGGAGCCTCCCACATGACCCCCGAGCAGATACGGGATGACGGACATGACCGCCCCAACCCCGGCACCCGGTGACGAACGGCCCCGCGAGGGCTACTACCCGGACCCGTCCATCCCCGGCTACGTCCGTTACTGGAACGGGGCCGCGTGGGTGCCGGGCACCAGCCGCCCGGCCCCGTCCGACGGCGAGCCGCTCGTCCCGCCGCCGGGTTCGCACCCCGCGGCTCCCGCGGGCCCGGCGGCGGTCGAGGAGACCGGCCCGCACTTCTTCGACGAGGACCCGCGGCCGGGCGGCGCCTCCGCCTGGACGGCGCAGGGCAGCGCCTGGGGCAGCGACCCCCGGGCGGCGGGCTCCCCGGCCCAGCCGGACGGCCGGTCGTCCCGTACCGACGGCACGGCCTCGATCCCGCCCGCGGACCAGGGGGACCAGGCGGACCAGGGGGACCTCGACTCGGGTGGCACGTTCATCTTCCGCAGGCCGACGGTCGGACCGGCGGGCACCCCGCCGGCCGCCCGGCCGCCCATGGACGACGGCACGCTGACCTTCCGGCCGGTCCGGGGCGAGGCCCCGCCGAACCCGGGGGCCGGTGCGGCCGGGCTCGGCGCCCAGGGACCGGTCGGCGCCTCGGGTTCCGGTGCCTCCGGTCCCGCACGCCCCGGCTTCGGCGCCGGAAAGGCGGCCGCGGCCCGCGCCGCCGCGGCCCAGGCCCCCTCCGGCCAGGCCCCCTCCGCCCAGCCCCCGGCAGCCGCCGCGGCCCCACAGCCCCGGCCCGCCGCGCCCCAGGCGGCCGCCCCCGCCGTCCCCCCGCAGCAGTCCGTCGCCCCCATGGCCTCCGGCGCCGGCGGCGGGCAGTCCTCCTGGGCCCAGCAGGTCCACCAACTCGCCGGTGACCCGCAGGTCGCCCCCTGGAAGCCGCCGGTGGAGGACCTCTTCCAGGCGGCCGCCCGACGGCAGGCGGCGGCCCGGCCGGCCGGTCTAGGCAAGCGGTTCGCCGCCCGGCTCGTCGACACCCTGGTCGTCGGCGTGGTGACCGCGGCCGCCGCCGTACCGTTCGGGACCAAGGCCGCCGACCACGTGCAGGACAAGATCGACGTGGCCAAGCTGTCCGGCCGCACCGAGACGGTCTGGCTGCTGGACGGCACGACCGGTCTGTACCTCGGCATCGTGCTCGCGGTCCTGCTCGTCGCCGGCGTCCTCTACGAGGTGCTGCCCACCGCCCGCTGGGGCCGCACGCTCGGCAAGAAGCTGTTCGGCCTGGAGGTACGGGACATCGAGGGCCACGAGCCCCCCACCTTCGGCGCCGCGCTGCGCCGCTGGCTGGTGTACACCGTGCCCGGACTGCTCGGCATCGGGATCGTCGGCGTCGCCTGGTGCCTGTTCGACCGTCCCTGGCACCAGTGCTGGCACGACAAGGCGGCGCACACCTTCGTCGCCGGCTGAGCGCGTCGGGGACGGCGCCGGGACGGGGCGTCGTTCGTCTGCGCTGCCCCCCGGTCTCTTCGGGGCGGCCGTCCCCCGTACGGCTGCTCGCCGGGTGCGGGTCCGGGCGGTTCGGGGTGCACTCGGGCCATGAGCACCGAACCGCCCCCGCCCCCGGGCTCAGGAGAGCCGCCGGAGAACGATCCGTTCAGGAAGCAGCCCCCGCCGCCCTCCTACGGCGGCGGCCCCCACGGCGCGGGTGGCGGCCCCTATGACACGGGCGGCGGCCCCTATGACACGGGCGGCGGCGGCCCGTACGGGGGTGGCGGTGGCCCCTACGGAGGCGGCGGTGGCTCCGGTGGCTACCCCGCCGACCCGCTCGCCGGGATGCCGCCCCTCGCCGACAGCGGCAAGCGCACCCTCGCGCGGATCATCGACATGATCCTGGTGGGCATCGTGGTCGTCCTGCTCACCCTGGCGTTCGGGGTGAGCGAGTACCAGATGGACGGGGACAGGATCTCGGCCGGCCGGTCCGCGGCCCAGTCGCTCGTGGCCGCCGTCCTGTTCGTCGCCTACGACACCCTGCTGATCGCCAGGTCGGGGCAGACCCTCGGCATGAAGTGGCTCCGCATGCGGGTCGCCAACCTGTCCGACGGCGCCACGCCCTCCACCCAGACCTCGCTGCTGCGGGCCCTCGTGCTGTGGGTGCCGTTCGCCTTCTGCTGCGCCTGCATCTGGACGGTGATCTGCGGCGGCTGGAGTTTCTTCGACAAGCCGTACAAACAGGGGCTGCACGACAAGGCGGCGAAGACGGTCGTGGTCAGTACGGGCACGTAGCACCGGGGCCGCCCCAGGGGGCGCACAAGCAGTCGGCGGGTCCGTCAGTCTCACGGACCCGCCGACTTCACTGGTGTGCGTGCGTCAGGGTGCGGTGGGTTCCCGCACGGGCTCGGCCGTGGCGGCGGCCACGGTCTCCCGGTGCACGGGGACCCGCACCTCGGGCGGTGCGGTCGGGGCGGACAGGGACGATGCGACCGTGCGCGGCGGGGGGAGCGGGACCGTCATGGCCACCAGCAGTCCCAGACCGAGCGCCGCGAGCGCGATGACCGCGATCCCGATGCCCGAACTCGTCTGTGACAGCAGCAGCATGGCGAGCGTCGAGCAGATCACGGTGGCCGAACCGTAGACGAGCTGTGCCGGGGTCGGACGAGGCATGGCAATCGTGTCCTCGGAAGATTTGGGGGTGAGACGGGGAACCGGCCTTGGTTTCCACCGGCTTCCGGACGTTCCACCGTTCGACTCTATTCGCGTGCATGCCCGAGAGGAACGTCCGGTAAGCGTGACCTAACCCACGGTACCGGTGCACAGGGGGCGCACGGTCGCATGGCATACGGCAACCGGAGGCATATGCGCGCCGGTTGGGCGGGGCGGTTCGGGGGTAGCGCCGTGCCCGGCGTCCGTAAAGCGAACTTCTGCTCCGCATAGTGCAGTTGAACGGTCCGAGTCAAGGTCTGTCTTTTCTCGTAAACCAGTAGTCAAATGTCGTCACTTGAATCGACGCGTTGAACGTGCGCGCACGGACCCCCAACCATCACCCGGTCCTTCCTGCCGTGCGCGCGGCGCGGGGGAGGAACTCAAGTGACCAGCAGACCCTGGACGTTCAGAGCACTCGCCGTCGGCGTGACGCTCGCGACCGCATCCGTAGGTTTCACCACCTTCGCGGTCGCGCAGTCCGCGGCCCCGGCGGCGACCGCCGGCACCGTCGACCGGCACGACCCGTCGACGAAGCAGGAGGAGCACGACCTCGACGGCCCCCTGAGCAAGACCCAGGAGGCCCAGCGCCAGGAGGCGCTCGACCAGGTCATATCCGGCAAGGCCCAGGTCAAGGACCGCGACGGTTCGAAGGTCGTCCAGCTCAAGGGCAAGAAGGGCGACAGCAAGTACGTCGAGCTCGGCCGTGAGAAGACGGACAAGATCTTCACGATCCTGGTGGAGTTCGGTGACCAGACGGACCCCCGGTACAACGGCACGGCGGGCCCGCTGCACAACCAGATAGCCCAGCCCGACCGCACCAAGGACAACTCCACGGCGTGGCAGGCGGACTACAACCAGGCCCACTTCCAGGACCTCTACTTCGGCACCGGCAAGACCACCGAGTCGCTGAAGAAGTACTACGAGAAGCAGTCCTCGGGCCGCTACTCGGTCGACGGTGAGGTCACGGACTGGGTCAAGGTCCCCTACAACGAGGCCCGTTACGGCAACAACGCCTGCGGCTCGACCACCTGCTCCAGCGTCTGGAACCTGGTGCGCGACGGCCTGAACGCCTGGGTCGCCGACCAGAAGGCGGCCGGTGAGTCCGACGCCGCGATCAAGGCCGACCTCGCCCAGTACGACCAGTGGGACCGCTACGACTACGACGGCGACGGCAACTTCAACGAGCCCGACGGCTACGTCGACCACTTCCAGATCGTGCACGCCGGCGAGGACGAGTCCGCGGGCGGCGGTGCCCAGGGCACCGACGCGATCTGGGCGCACCGCTGGTACGCCTTCGGCACCGACGCCGGCGCCACCGGCCCGGCCGACAACAAGCTCGGCGGCACCCAGGTCGGCGACACCGGCATCTGGGTCGGCGACTACACCATGCAGCCGGAGAACGGCGGCCTCGGCGTCTACGCCCACGAGTACGGCCACGACCTCGGCCTGCCGGACGAGTACGACACCGACGGCGGCGAGAACTCCACCGGTTTCTGGACCCTGATGTCCTCCGGCTCCTGGCTGGGCACCGGCAAGGAGGCCATCGGCGACCTGCCGGGCGACATGAACGCCTGGGACAAGCTCCAGCTGGGCTGGCTCAACTACGACGTGGCCAAGGCCGGTACGAAGTCCCGCCACAAGCTGGGCGTCGCCGAGTTCAATACGAAGAACAAGCAGGCCCTGGTGGTCTCGCTGCCCGACAAGGCGGTCACGACGACGGTCGTCACCCCCGCCCAGGGCTCGTCCCAGTGGTGGAGCGGCAGCGGCAACGACCTGAAGAACACGCTGACCCGCGACGTCGACCTCACCGGCAAGTCGTCCGCGACGCTCTCGCTGGACGGCTGGTACCAGATCGAGGCCAACTACGACTACCTCTACACCGAGGTCTCCACCGACGGCGGCGCCAACTGGACCGCCCTGGACGGCACGGTCAACGGCACGGCCATCCCGCGCGACGGCAGCGACAAGCCGGCGCTCACCGGCTCGATCTCCTCGTACGCCAAGCTGTCGTACCCGCTGGACGCCTACGCGGGCCAGAAGATCCAGCTGCGCTTCCGCTACCAGACCGACGGCGGAGTGGCGTTGAACGGCTTCGCGGCCGACGAGATCACGGTGACCGCGGACGGTGCGGCCCTCTTCTCCGACAACGCCGAGGCGGCGGACCCCGCGTGGACCGCGTCCGGCTTCTCGCGGATCGGCGCGTCCTTCACCAAGGACTACGCGCAGTACTACATCGCGGAGAACCGCCAGTACGTGTCGTACGACAAGACCCTCGAGGTCGGCCCGTACAACTTCGGCTTCTCGACGACCCGTCCGGACTGGGTGGAGCACTACCCGTACCAAAACGGCCTGTTGATCTGGAAGTGGGACACGTCCCAGGCGGACAACAACACGCACGAGGGCGACGGCGGTCACCCGGGCACCGGTCTGATCCTCCCGGTCGACTCCCACCCGGCGCCGCTGAAGTGGTCGGACGGCACGCTGATGCGCAACCGCATCCAGGCCTACGACTCGCCGTTCAGCCTCTACTCGACCGACGGCATCACGCTGCACAAGGCGGACGTCGCGACGAGGATCAAGGGGTCGCGCGGGGTGTCGGTCTTCGACGACCATGCCAACACGTACTACGACTCGTCGAACCCGACCGCCGGTGTCAAGATCACTGACACCAACACCAAGATCAAGATCGTCAAGGAGGCGCGAGACGGCTCCACGATCTCGCTCCAGGTCGGTCCCGCGGTGAAGTAGTTCTTATTTACGCAGGTCAGACGCGTATCGGCGGCAACCCCTTGGCGGGTCGCCGCCGATCGTGTTTAGGTGCGTCCTGTGGCTTTCTTATTGACATCTACTCGTACGGGGGAATGACCGCATGGCCGCAGGAGGGTTCTGCAAGCTGCCGAACGGCAGCGTGGTGGTGGCGCTGAACCTGCCCAGCCCCACCCCCGCCGGGGGCGCCTCCGGGGTGCGGGTGCTGGTCCTCGCCCAGAACCGCGCCCGCGCCCTGACCAGGCTCCGCAACCTGGGCATGCGGGCCGTCTACCTGCAGGGCAACGCCGCCCCGCCGACCCCGGACGAGGTCACGGCCGTCCTTCATCATCCCGACGGCCTCCTGTGGCGAACGGCCCCCGCCAACGGCGTCACGGTGACGGAGCTGTGGCATCCGATCAGGGCCTTGCTGCGCCGGCCGGCCGCACAGGCCTGACTCCCCCTCCCTTCGGGTATAGAGCGACCCAAGGGTGGCCCAAGAAATTCCCAACGAGTACCGAACGTTTCGGGTCCCTCCAGCGTCTAAGTGGCGATGGTGTCGTCGGGGAGAGGGTTTGGGGGGACCGTGTCGACGGAGGACGAGGACCTGCTCAGTCCTGCACAGGTGCGCCGGGTGACGGCGGTCCTGGCGCTGGGCGGCGTGCCGCGCGAGGACCGCGCCGACGGGGTCCAGCAGGTGCGGCTCCGGCTGATCGAGCGGCTGGCGCGTGGTGCGGAGGCTCCCCGGGACCTGGGCGCCTGGGCGGTCGTGGTCGCCTCCCACCATGCGGTGGACTGGCACCGCAGCCGCAACCGGCAGGAGCTGGTCAGCGAGCGGTTGCGAACCATGGGCGATTGGCGCCGGACCGTGCCGGGCCCGGAGACGGAACTGCTCACCCTGGCCGTCGCCGAGGTCCTGGACGCGCTGCCGGCGCTCCAGCGGCAGGCGCTGGTTCTGCGGTACTACGCCGACCTGACCGTGCCGCAGATGGCCGAGGTCCTGGCGATACCGGTCGGCACGGTCAAGAGCCGCCTGCATGCGGCCGGCCGGGCGATGAAGGCACGTCTGGAGAGCGATGCGGCGGTGGAGGCGTGATGAACGACGGTGCGTGGGGCGACGAGGACACCGGTGACCTGGTGGCGGACCGCCTGAAGTTCATCGGCGCACTCCTGGCGGAGGACACGGCGAACGGGGCCGACCTGGCGATCGTGGAGGAGACGGCGGGCGCCGTGCGAGCGGGAGAGGCCGAGGGCGGGTCGGAGTCTGTGCGGGGCAAGGAGGCCGGGGGCGTGGCGGAGGCGCCGGGCGCGAGGTGGGTCGAGGGGGCGGTGAAGGGTGAGGTGCCCGGGGTGATGACCGACGGGTCGTCCCCGGTGGAGGGGGAGCGGGCCCCGGCGCGGAGGCGTCGGCACCGGAAGGTGCTCGCGGGGAGCCTCGGCCTTGCGGCGGCGGTGGCGGCCGCGGCGGTCCTCACCGCGGTCTGGGCGCCCTGGTCCGCGGACTCGGACTCGGACGCGAAGCCCGACCAGTCGGGCCTCGTGGCCTGCGCGAAGCTCATCGTCGAGGGCACGGTGGCCGGCACCGACTCCGCCGGGGGCGGCAAGGTCGCCGTCCGGCTGGACGTCGAGCGGTACGTGAAGCCCGGCAAGGGGCCCGGCGAGGTCAGGTTCGAGGTGCCGCGCGAGGACGCCACCGCCTACCGCACCGGCGCCCGTGTCCTGGTGGGTGTCTCGCGGTTCGACGACGAGGTGCCGTTGCTTTTCACCGGCAGTGAGATCGCCCCCGCCGAGGAATGGATGGCTGCGGAAGCCGGCCGGCCGGATGCGCCCGCCTGCCCGGGACGTTCCTGACGTTTCTCACCGGTTCTACTCCCCGTCGACCTCCCTTTCCCACCCTCCCTTGCTTTCCTCTTTCATTGCTTCTTCCTTGCCTGTGTTTTGCCTGTTAGGCTGGCCAAGATCGCGGGGGAACTTGTGTTCTCCCCTGAGTCTTTGGGGGGCTTGGCAAGTGAAAATAGGCTCTTTCGTGCGCGCGGCCGCCGTCGCGGCGGCTGCCGGTGCCATGGCCGGAATAATCGCCACGTCTTCGGGATCGGCGCAAGGCGCGCCGACGCACCGGGACCCGCGTCCGGAACGCATTGTGCACGGTCGCGAGGATTTCGATTTCACCACCGTCAACGCCCTGGTGGGCACTTCTCCGGTGATCATCCGGGGCACGGTGCAGAGCGTCGCCCCGGGCCGGACGGTCGGCTCCGCCGAGGAGGGCGGCACCGATCAGGCGCGCAACGTGACGCTCCGGGTCAATGCCGTCATGAAGAGCGGCGGGGCCACCATCCCCGACACGCTCACGCTGGAGGAGTGGGGCTGGGACGGCTCCGGCAATGGCTACCAGATGGAGAACCTGACCTGGAGCCAGGTGGGCGAAACCGGCTACTACTTCCTGAAGAGGGACGCCATCACCCTGAACTGGCGCTATGCCAGCACCCAGGGCCGGGTGCTGAACAAGGACGGGATCGTCAGGTCCTCGGCCGACCCCGAGGGTCCGCTGTTCCCCCTCATCGACGGACGGACCAACACCGACTTCTACGCCGAGCTCAAGCGCCTGCTCGACCCGGCCAACGCGAACCAGCTCACGGTCCTGCCGCAGCCCGTGCCGGCCAACGGCGAGCAGCAGAACGACGTTCCCGACAGCGGCCCCACGGAGCCGGTGCCGGACGGCTCGACGAACGACGGCTCCGAACCGACCCCGTACCCGTCGTCCACCTGAGCCCGGCCGGCTTCCCGAAGGAAGAGGAGAACATCGTGCAGACCTCCCGCAGGTTCATGACCGTGCTCGCGGCATCCGCGGCCCTGGTGCTGAGTGCGCCGTTCACCGCGTTCGCCGGTCACGACGACAACGGCACCGACCCCGACAACCGCAACCAGGCCGTCAAGGGCTTCGACCTGACGGCCAACGGCACGAAGGCGATGAACCACGGCAAGAGCGAGCTGGAACGCAGCGTCATCACCACGTCCTGGGGCGGCGGTGACATCGAGGTCTACGACAAGGACTACGGCGACAACGGCTGGCACGGACGGACCGACTGCACCGACTGGAACGTGTTGTGGACGTCCTGCGACATCATCCGGGTGCGGCTCAACACCTACCAGTACAAGTCCGCCAACCAGTGGCGCAGCCTCGGCTGCCATGAATTCGGGCACACCGCCGACCTCGGTCACCGTAGCAAAAGCAATGACACGGACAACAATTCCTGCATGCGATCGGAGATCTGGCCCCAGTACTACGACCAGCACGACCTGAACGCGATCAAGGCGGGCACGTGATGGCGAAATTCTGGACGATTTCCGGGGTGACGGTGGCCGCCATCGCGGCTTTTCTCGCCGTGTTCGTGCTGCGCTCGGAGAAAAGCGGCCCCGATGTCTCGGAATTCCGGAGTTCCCAGAAGCGTCCGGAGTTCTGCAAGGAGGCCGAGCCGCTCGACTTCTCGCGTTCCACGCAATTGTCGGCGCACCGTCGGGCCCATGTCGTCGAGGACCTCCGGAAGCTGGCCCCCGACGACATCGCGGCGGAGTTCGACCGGCTGATCGCGTGGTACGAGCATCCGGACGAGGCGGAGCGGGACAGATCCCGGCAGGCCAGCGTCCGGGTCGGCGAGTTCATCGAGCGCAGCTGCGACGAGATCAACCTCGGCGGCATCCGAGGCTGACCCGGTACCGCACCGGTGCACTCCTGGGAAGCCCGTTCGAGACTCCCGCAGTGAAGGGACTCAGACGACGGGCTTCCCGGTCAGCTCCACGCCTGCCTTGCGGAGGTCTTCCAGGGCGCGTTCCGTCGTCGCCTCGGCGACGCCTGCCGTGAGGTCGAGGAGGACCTGCGTGCGGAACCCCTCCTTCGCGGCGTCGAGGGCGGTAGCCCGCACACAGTGGTCGGTGGCGATCCCGACCACGTCGACCTCGTCGATCCTGCGGGCCCGCAGCCACTCCGCCAGCTTGACCCCGTTCTCGTCGACGCCCTCGAACCCGCTGTAGGCCGCGGAGTACGCCCCCTTGCTGAACACGGCGTCCACCGCCCCCGAGGCGACCGCGGGCGCGAAGTTCGGATGGAAGCCCACGCCCTCCGTGCCGGCGACGCAGTGCGCCGGCCAGCTGTGCACGTAGTCGGGGTTGTCGGCGAAGTGGCCGCCCGGCGCGATGTGGTGGTCGCGGGTCGCCACCACGTGGCGGTAGCCGGCCGGTGCCTGCCCGATCAGCTCCGTGATCGCGGCGGCCACATCGGCACCCCCTGACACCGCGAGGCTGCCCCCCTCGCAGAAGTCGTTCTGCACATCGACGACGATCAAGGCGCGGCGCATGGTAGGTGTCCTTCGCTTTCGATGGCGGGTCCGTCGACGGGGGAGACGCGGAGGGAAGGGGTGCGGGCCCGGCCTGAACCTCCGAGCGTAGAGACTTACGGGGGCGTAGGGGAGGGGGCCTGGCAGGGCGCGTACGCGGGCACCCGCTCTAGCTACCCGAGCGCCCCCGTACGTACTCCGTCGGAATGACCGGTTCCCCGCGCGACAGCTGGGTCGCGGAGAGCGGCAGGTTCGCCATCGCCTCCTGGTGCCGGGTGCGGGCCGCGTCCAGGGGCTCGCGGGCGACGACCTCGCCGGACTTCACCAGTTCGACCAGGAGCTGCCGGTCGACCAGGTCCGCCGGAACCTCCCCGGTGCCGACCACCTCGGCCTCCGCCACCCCGTCGGCGTCCAGCCGCCGCGCCGCCCACTTGCGCCCGCCCACGGACGTCTTGCCGCCGGTCGACTTCTTCGCCACCGGCACCAGCGGCTCCTGCGGATCGGCGGACTCGGCGCGGGCGACCAGCTTGTAGACCATGGAGCAGGTGGGGTGCCCGGAACCGGTGACCAGCTGGGTGCCGACCCCGTACGCGTCCACGGGCGCGGCGGCGAGCGAGGCGATGGCGTACTCGTCGAGGTCCGAGGTCACGGTGATCCTGGTGCGCGTCGCGCCCAGCTCGTCCAGCTGGTGGCGCACCCGGTGGGCGACCAGCAGCAGGTCGCCGGAGTCGATGCGGACGGCGCCCAGCTCGGGCCCGGCCACCTCCACGGCCGTACGGACCGCCTCGGCGACGTCGTAGGTGTCGACCAGCAGGGTGGTGCCCCGGCCCAGCGAGTCGACCTGGGCCCGGAAGGCGTCCCGCTCGTGGTCGTGGAGCAGGGTGAAGGCGTGGGCGCTCGTCCCCACCGTCGGGATGCCGTAGCGGAAGCCGGCGGCCAGGTCGGAGGTGGTGGTGAAGCCGCCGACGTAGGCGGCGCGGGAGGCGGCGACGGCGGCCAGCTCGTGGGTGCGGCGGGCGCCCATCTCGATCAGCGGGCGGTCCCCGGCGGCCGAGGACATCCGGGAGGCGGCGGCCGCGATCGCGGAGTCGTGGTTCAGGATGGAGAGGATCACGGTCTCCAGGAGCACGCACTCGGCGAACGAGCCCTCGACCCGCATGATCGGCGAGCCCGGGAAGTAGACCTCGCCCTCGGGGTAGCCCCAGATGTCGCCGCTGAACCGGTAGCCGGCGAGCCACTCCAGGGTCGGCCCGTCGACGATGTTCCGCTCCGCCAGGAAGTCGAGGACGTCCGTGTCGAAACGGAAGTTCTCGACCGCGTCCAGGACACGCCCGGTGCCCGCCACGACGCCGTAGCGGCGCCCCTCCGGCAGCCGCCGGGTGAAGACCTCGAAGACGCTGCGCCGCTCGGCGGTACCCGCCTTCAGGGCGGCCTGCAGCATCGTCAGCTCGTACTGGTCCGTGAAGAGCGCCGTCGACGGGACGTCCACCGGCAGCCCAAGGTCCGCAGTGTTCATGGCGACAGATGCTACACCCCTTCGCGTCAGTGTGACGATTTGTGGGGCCCGTGGCAGCATGGGCCTTGTGACGTCACCCGCTCCCGTAGAGATCGAACGCACCGAGTCGGCGGAGGAGACCTTCGCCGTCCCCGAGCCCGACGTCCCGTGGATCACGCTCGTGCACAACGATCCCGTCAACCTCATGAGCTACGTGACGTATGTCTTCCAGACGTACTTCGGCTATCCCAAGGACAAGGCCACCAAGCTCATGCTCGACGTCCACCACAAGGGCCGGGCGGTCGTCTCCAGCGGCACCCGCGAGGAGATGGAACGCGACGTGCAGGCGATGCACGGCTACGGCCTGTGGGCCACCCTCCAGCAGGACCGGAAGTAGTCACCCACCCGACCGGCCCCGATCAGCTCCGGAAGCAGCGAATCCCCTCCATGCCAGGAATCTTCGAACCGCTCCCCGGCGGCGGCGCGGCCGTCGCCCTCGACGACGTCGAGATCTCCATCATCCGGTCGCTGGCCGTCCAGCTCCTGGAGCTCATCGGCCCCGGCCCGGCCGAGGACGCCCCCGACGACCCGCTCGCCGAGCTGTTCGCCGAGGGTCCGAGCGAGGCGCCCGCCGACCCGGTGCTGCGCCGGCTCTTCCCGGACGCCTACGGGGACCCTGAGCGGGTCCCGCAGTCCCCGCGGGAGGCCGAGGAGCAGCAGGCGCACTCCGCCGAGTTCCGCCGCTACACCGAGAACGACCTCAGGGCCGGCAAGCGGGAGAACGCCCTCGCGGTGATCCGCTGCCTCGACGCCCTCGCTCCGGGCGAGAAGGGCGACGCGCTCCTCAAGCTGGCGCCAGGGGAGTCCCGGCAGTGGCTCGGCGCCCTCACCGACCTGCGCCTCGCGATCGGCTGCCGCCTCGACATCACCGACGAGGACGACACCGACCTCCTCTACCGGCTGCCGGACGAGGACCCGCGCAAGCCGATGGTGATGGCGTACCTGTGGCTCGGCGGCCTCCAGGAGACCCTGGTCGCGACCCTTATGCCGTAGTCCGTCCCGATTGCTCCACGGCTTCGCGTTCGCTCAGGGGACGCTCAAATCCGGATAACGATCCCGTCACCGTTGCGGCCGGTTAAGGCCGTTTCGGTCGCGTTTTGTCCACTTCTTCCAGTGGTGTGCGCCACAATCCCTCTCGACGGAACCCGGTGATCAGCGTTGCGGCCGTGATAGATCTTCACGACCGCCCGGCGAACACCACCCACGTGTACGCCGGGTGCGCCACCGAACCGGCACCACCGGTCAGGCACCGCTCCAGCAATCCGGGGGGGATCGAAACCCGATCCGAGGCCGACGAGAGGCCCGGGTCGGCATGGAGAAAGGCGCACACCACACATGACCTCCGCTCAGGTCGACACGTCGGGGAATGCCGCGCATTCCACCGAAGGCTCCGAAGAGGGGTACGAGCGCGGGCTCGGCAGCCGCCAGGTCCAGATGATCGCCATCGGCGGCGCCATCGGCGTCGGGCTCTTCCTGGGCGCCGGGGCGAACATCGCCAAGGCGGGCCCCAGCCTCATCCTGATGTACGCCCTCGCCGGCGGCATCATCTTCTTCATCATGCGGGCCCTCGGCGAACTCCTGCTCTACCGCCCGGTCTCCGGCTCCTTCGCCGAGTACTCCCGGGAGTTCCTCGGCCCGTTCTTCGGCTACTTCACCGGCTGGACCTACTGGCTGATGTGGGTCGTCACCGGCATGGCCGAGCTGACGGCCGCCGCGATCTACGTGAACTACTGGTTCCCACAGGTCCCGCAGTGGGTGACGGCCCTGGTCTTCCTGGTGGTCCTCTTCGGGGTCAACCTGATCTCCGTGAAGGTCTTCGGAGAGCTGGAGTTCTGGTTCTCCATGGTCAAGGTCACCGCCCTGATCGGCATGATCGTGATCGGCCTCGGCGTCCTCACCTTCGGCTTCAGCTCCGCCGGTGACACCGCGTCGGTCGCGAACCTCTACCAGTTCGACGGCTTCTTCCCCAAGGGCGTCGGCTCCTCCCTGATGACCCTTCAGGGTGTCATGTTCGCCTACCTCGCGGTCGAGCTGGTCGGCGTCACCGCCGGCGAGTCCGAGAACCCGGAGAAGACCCTCCCCAAGGCGATCAACACCCTCCCCTGGCGCATCGCCCTCTTCTACGTCGGCGCGCTCACCGTCATCCTCTGCGTCGTGAAGTGGACGGAGTTCGCCCCGGGCGTCTCCCCGTTCGTGGCCGCCTTCGCGAAGATCGGCATCCCGGCCGGCGCCGGCATCGTCAACTTCGTCGTCCTCACCGCCGCGCTGTCCTCCTGCAACTCCGGGATGTACTCGACGGGCCGGATGCTGCGGAACCTGGCCGACAGCGGCGAGGCCCCGGCCGCGTTCCGCAAGCTGTCCGCGTCGAGGACCCCGGCGTTCGGCATCACCGTCTCGGTCCTCTTCATGGGCATCGGCGTGGTCCTCAACTACGTCGTGCCGGAGAAGGCGTTCGGCTACGTCACCTCCGTCGCCACCGCGGCCGGCATCTGGACCTGGCTGATGATCCTGATCAGCCACGTCCTCTACCGCCGAGCGGTCGACGCGGGCCGCCTGCCGGCCTCCGCCTTCCCGGCCCCCGGCGGCGCGAAGTGCAGCTGGATCGCCATCGCCTTCCTCCTCTTCGTCACCTGCCTGATCGCGTACGACGGCGACTCCCGCGTCTGCCTGTACGTGATGGCCGGCTGGGCCGCCGCGCTCGGCGTCGGCTGGCTGGTGCTGAAGAGCCGCAACCCCGAGGTCGCCGAGCGCCGCGAGCCGGCACCGCTGGAGAAGGTGAACTGACCCAAGACCAACCCCTCCGGGACGCCCGCCGCGGGGAGCACTCGTGGCGCCCCCTGCGGCAGCCGCTCAGGGCGTCCGGCATCCGGGCCGTCCCGTACCAGCCTTCGGTACGGGGCGGCCCCTTGCTTATCCTGGCGACCATGCTGACCATCACCCAGGCCCTCGTCGACCAGATCGTCGCCCACGCGCGCAAGGACCACCCGGACGAGGCGTGCGGTGTCGTCGCCGGGCCGGCCGGCTCCGACCGCCCCGAACGCTTCATCCCCATGCTGAACGCGGCGATGTCCCCGACGTTCTACGAGTTCGACTCCGGTGACCTTCTGAGGCTCTACCGCGAGATGGACGACCGCGACGAGGAGCCGGTGGTCGTCTACCACTCCCACACGGCGACGGAGGCGTACCCCTCCCGCACCGACATCAGCTACGCCAACGAGCCCGGCGCCCACTACGTCCTCGTCTCCACCGCCGACACCGACGGCCTCGGCGACTTCCAGTTCCGCTCCTACCGCATCATCGAGGGCGAGGTCACGGAGGAAGAGGTGACCATCGTCGAGACCTACTGACCCCCACCGCCCTACCACCACCGCTCACCCCGCACCTTCTCCGCCGCAGCCGCGCCCAGCCGCGACGCCGGATCCCGGCGGTGCCGGACCGGCCGGTGGGTGTCTGCGGGCCGGTGGGGGCCGGTCGCGCAGTTCCTCCCCCAGCCTTCGGCCGGGGTACCCCCAGCGCCCCTGGGTGGGGTGCTGCGTCCGGCGTCGGTTCGTTCTCTCTTCCGCGTGCCGGACCGGGCGGTGCGGGCTGGGCGCGCGGGTTCCCGTGTGACTGGTGATCCGTCGCTCGGTGGGGCGTCTCACGCTTCGGCCGGAAAGTGTCCGGGATGTGGAATCACACTCCGGAACCGGGGGCGGGAATCGATACGATGACCGCATGGTTCTGAACGACGTGAGCGACAAGGCGCCGGGCATGCTGCTCGTGGCGCGGCTGCACGTCGACCTGTGCAGGCTGAACAGCGCCATCTGTTGACGTTCCCTGCCGCCGTACGGCCGTGAGCCGCGGCGTGCCGCTGCGCGCCCACCCACCCAGACTTTCCGACAGGAGCCCTGAGCCATGGCCATCGAGGTCCGCATCCCGACCATCCTCCGCCAGTACACCGACGGTCAGAAGGCGGTGGAGGGCAGCGGTGACACCCTCGCCGACCTCTTCAACGACCTCGAGACCCGGCACGCGGGCATCCACGCCCGCATCGTCGACGACGGCAAGCTGCGCCGCTTCGTGAACGTGTACCTGAACGACGAGGACGTCCGCTTCGTCGACGGCATCAACACCAAGCTCGCCGACGGCGACACCGTGACCATCCTGCCGGCGGTCGCCGGCGGCATGGCCTGAGATCGGCATGCGCTACGACTCCCCGTTGGCCGCGGTCGGCAACACCCCCCTGGTGTGCCTGCCGCGGCTCTCGCCGTCCCCCGAGGTCCGGCTCTGGGCCAAGCTGGAGGACCGCAACCCGACCGGCTCGGTCAAGGACCGCCCCGCCCTGCACATGATCGAGCAGGCGGAGAAGGACGGCCGGCTCACCCCCGGCTGCACCATCCTGGAGCCGACGTCCGGCAACACCGGCATCTCGCTGGCGATGGCCGCCAAGCTCAAGGGCTACCGCATGGTCTGCGTGATGCCCGAGAACACCTCGCAGGAGCGGCGAGACCTGCTGGGCATGTGGGGCGCGGAGATCATCCCCAGCCCGGCCGCGGGCGGCTCCAACACCGCCGTACGGGTGGCGAAGGAACTGTCCGCCGAGCATCCCGACTGGGTGATGCTCTACCAGTACGGCAACCCGGACAACGCGGGTGCGCACTACGCGACGACCGGTCCGGAGATCCTCGCCGACCTGCCGTCCGTGACGCACTTCGTCGCGGGGCTCGGGACGACCGGCACGCTGATGGGCGTCGGCCGGTACCTGCGGGAGCACAAGCCCGACGTGCGGATCGTCGCCGCCGAACCGCGGTACGACGACCTCGTCTACGGGCTCAGGAACCTCGACGAGGGCTTCGTACCCGAGCTGTACGACGCCTCGGTGCTCACCACCCGGTATTCCGTCGGCTCCGCGGACGCCGTGACCCGGACCCGGGACCTCCTCCAGCAGGAGGGCATCTTCGCGGGCATCTCCACCGGCGCCGCGCTGCACGCCGCGATCGGGGTCGGGAAGAAGGCCGTACAGGCCGGCGAGAGCGCGGACATCGTGTTCGTCGTCGCCGACGGCGGCTGGAAGTACCTGTCGACCGGCGTGTACACCGCCGCCACGACCGAGGAAGCCATCGAGACCCTCCAGGGTCAGCTCTGGGCATAGCGCTCATCATGTACGCGCCAACCCCCTCTATGAGGGGGCTAAGCGCTGCCTATGGCGGAGCAAAGATCTTCGCCGGAGGGAACCGGTCCCCGGCGAACCCCGCTAGGTTCCTCTCCGTCCTGTCATGCCACGCTCATCGGCATCCCAGGGTGTTCGAAGTGTCATGCTCATGACGCCGCACTCTGCCGCCGCTACGCGCGTCACGGGCCTGCCTTGTAACCCCACCGATGGAGGCAGTACCCCCATGCGTGAATCACGACGGAGCCTGCGAAGACTTCTGGCCTTCGCGTTCCCCGCCCTCGCCCTCGCCGTCTCCGGATTCGTCGCGGCGCCGGCCGCACAGGCACAGGCACACACCACCGCCCCCCGGGCCACCGCCCAGACCTCCCGGGCCGCCCAGAACGCCAAGGCCCTGACCGACCCCGCCCGGCGGGCCGTGCACAGCACCGGCAAGGCCGGGCAGAAGGTGCCCACCCAGCACCTGTGCGCCACCGCCGCCAAGCCCGGTGAGGCCAACTGCTTCGCGCAGCGCCGTACCGACATCAAGCAGCAGCTGGCCTCCGCGCTCGCCGCCGCCCCCTCCGGCCTGAGCCCGTCCAACCTGCACAGCGCCTACAACCTGCCCTCGACGGGCGGCTCCGGCCTGACCGTCGCCGTGGTCGACGCGTACAACGACCCGAACGCGGCCTCGGACCTCGCCACCTACCGCTCGCAGTACGGGCTGTCGGCGTGCACCGTCGCCAACGGCTGCTTCAAGCAGGTCAGCCAGACCGGTTCGACGACCTCGCTGCCCACGAACGACTCCGGCTGGGCCGGCGAGGAAGCGCTCGACATCGACATGGTCAGCGCCGTCTGCCCCAACTGCAACATCATCCTGGTGGAGGCCAACTCCGCGACCGACGCCGACCTCGGCGCCGCCGAGAACGAGGCCGTCGCGCTCGGCGCCAAGTTCGTCTCCAACAGCTGGGGCGGCTCCGAGTCCTCCTCCCAGACCAGCGAGGACACCTCCTACTTCAAGCACCCGGGCGTGGCGATCACCGTCTCCGCCGGTGACGAGGACTACGGCGCCGAGTACCCGGCGACCTCCCAGTACGTGACCGCCGTCGGCGGCACCGCCCTGTCCACCTCGTCCAACTCCCGCGGCTGGACCGAGTCCGTGTGGAAGACCAGCTCCACCGAGGGCACCGGCTCCGGCTGCTCCGCCTACGACGCCAAGCCGAGCTGGCAGACCGACACCGGCTGCACCAAGCGCATGGAGTCCGACGTCTCCGCGGTCGCCGACCCGGCCACCGGCGTGGCCGTCTACGACACCTACGGCGGCTCCGGCTGGGCGGTCTACGGCGGCACCAGCGCCTCCTCGCCGATCATCGCCGGCGTCTACGCCCTCGCGGGCACCCCGGGCTCCGGCGACTACCCGGCGAAGTACCCGTACAGCCACACCGGCAACCTGTACGACGTCACCAGCGGGAACAACGGCTCCTGCTCCACCTCGTACTTCTGCACCGCCGGCACCGGCTACGACGGTCCGACCGGCTGGGGCACCCCGAACGGCACCGCCGCCTTCACCTCCGGCACCAGCACCGGCAACACGGTGACCGTCACCAACCCCGGCAGTCAGTCCACCGCCACCGGCTCCTCGGTCAGCCTCCAGATCTCGGCCTCCGACAGCGCGGGCGCGACCCTCACCTACAGCGCCTCCGGCCTGCCCACCGGCCTGTCCATCTCCAGCTCGACCGGCCTGATCTCCGGCACGGCGTCCACCGCGGGCACCTACAGCACCACCGTCACCGCGACCGACTCCACCGGCGCCTCCGGCTCGGCCTCCTTCACCTGGACCGTCAGCACCGGCGGCGGGGGCACCTGCACCTCGACCCAGCTGCTGGGCAACCCGGGCTTCGAGTCGGGCAACACCACCTGGACCGCGTCCAGCGGTGTCATCACCAACGACAGCGGCGAGGCCGCCCACGCGGGCTCGTACAAGGCGTGGCTCGACGGTTACGGCTCCGCGCACACCGACACAGTGTCCCAGTCGGTGACGATCCCGGCCGCCTGCACCAACACCACCTTCACCTTCTACCTGCACATCGACACGGCCGAGACCACCACCAGCACCCAGTACGACAAGCTGACGGTCACCGCCGGTTCGACCACCCTGGCCACGTACTCCAACCTCAACAAGGCCTCCGGGTACGTGCAGAAGTCCTTCAGCCTCGGGTCGTACGCGGGCTCGACCGTCACCCTGAAGTTCAGCGGTGTCGAGGACTCCTCGCTCCAGACCAGCTTCGTCGTCGACGACACCGCCGTCACGACCGGCTGACCCCGTCCGTGAACTGACCGGATCCCGCACCCGGAAGCCGTCCGGGTGCGGGATCCGCACGAGGGGCGGATACGTCATATCGGCACCCAGGGTCCGTTCCCCGACGGAAAGGCGGACACCTCATGCGCCGTACGACGTTCCACCGCACGTCGCTCGCCGCGGCGAGCCTGCTCCTGCTGGCGGCCTGCGGCTCGCAGAGCGGGAACGACAGCAACGACAACCACGCGGGCAGCGGCAGCGGCACGGTGTCCACCTCGCCGAGCGCCGCCTCGCCGAGCGACGCCACCCGCTGCGTCAGCGTCGGCGATCTCACCGCCCAGGACAACGGCAGCACCTACTGCATGGCGGTCGGCGGCCGGCTCCGGCTCAACCTCGACGGCACCCGGCAGCGCCCCTGGAAGGCGGTCACCGCCAGTGGTTCGGCGCTGCGCGCCGCCAACGCCGGGATCGTGCTCCAGCCGGGCGATGCCTCCGCCGCCTACGAGGCGGTAGCCCCCGGCACCGTCACCCTCTCCTCCACCCGCCCCGTGTGCGCCCAGCCCACCGCGCCCGGCGGGGTCTCCTGCAAGGCCATCCAGGAGTGGCGGGTCACCGTAAGGGTGAACTGAGCCCGCGCTACGCGAGGTGGCGCACCTGGTCCCACAGCACCGGGTCGACCACACCCACCCGGCGCCGGAACTCCCACACCGCGATCTCGCGCAGCTCGTCCGTCTCCAGGAAGCTCGGCCGGCCCTGGGCGTCGCCGACCGAGCCCGGCGGCAGCGGGATCACCCCGGCACGCTCGTCGTGGTACTTGCTGGTGATCTTCGCGACCGTCGCCCGGTTGCCGTGCACGGCCAGCACCAGGCAGGGCCGGTCCTTGGCGCCGGGACCGTCCTCGTAGGGCACGTTGGCCCACCAGATGTCCCCGGGGTGGGGCCGTCCGGTCTGCGTGCGCGTGGCGCGCGGGTGCCCCGGGGGACGGGTGCGGTGCCCGCGTGGGCGGTGGCCCCTGCCCCAGCCGTCGACGAGCGTGGCGACCAGCGCCAGCAGGACGACTGCCGCGAGCGCGAGCCACCATGACGTGTCCATACGACGACGTTACCGGCGCGAGATAATCAATGCGCGCCCTTGCGCGATCCTCATGCGCCCTCGGTCCAGCCGAACCGGTGACACCACAGGTGAGTTCGCCCACAACGGCCCCTGGCGGAGGAGCGACCGGCTCTTTTGCGCCTTACGCTCGACAAACCGCACGACCCCCGTCATGCCCTTTTTCCCGACTCCGGTTCCCCAGCGCATCTGGGTTTCCGCCAACGGAGGTTTCTGCTTCATGAAGCTCACCGTCGTCGGCTGCTCGGGGTCGTTCCCGTCCGCGGAATCGGCCTGCTCGAGCTACCTCGTAGAGGCCGACGGCTTCCGGCTGCTCCTCGACATGGGCAACGGCGCCCTGGGCGAGCTGCAGCGCCACTGCGGTCTCTACGACCTCGACGCGATCTTCCTGAGCCATCTGCACGCCGACCACTGCATCGACATGTGCGCCTACTTCGTGGCGCGCTACTACCGCCACGACGGCGGCCCGTGCCCCCCGATCCCGGTCTACGGCCCCGAGGGCACCGAGCACCGTCTCACCACCGCCTACGCCGACACCCCCACCGCCTCCTCGATGAGCGAGGTCTTCGACTTCCACACGGTCAAGCCGTCCACGTTCGACGTCGGCCCCTTCACGGTCCACACCGAGCGGGTCCGGCACCCCGTGGAGGCGTACGGCATCCGCGTCGAGCACGCCGGGACGTCCCTGACCTACTCCGGCGACACCGGCGTCTCCCCGGCGCTGGAGGACCTGGCCCGGGACACCGACCTTTTCCTGTGCGAGGCCGCCTTCACGCACGGCAAGGAGAGCATCCCGGACCTGCACCTCAACGGCCGGGAGGCCGGCGAGGCCGCCGCCCGCGCCGGCGCCCACCGCCTGGTCCTCACCCACATCCCGCCGTGGACCGACCCCGCCGTCAACCTCGCCCACGCCCGCGAGGTCTTCGACGGCCCGGTGGATCTCGCGGCACCGCGGGCGGTGTACGAGATCTGACGCGCGTACGGCGTTCAGGGCCGTACGACGAAGAAGGCCCCCGCCGCGGCGGGGGCCTTCGTCATGAGTGCTGCCGGAGGGGACTCACGCCTTCGTGAGGTCCTCGATCTCCTCCTCGGGCTCGCGGCCCGGGGTGGGGAGGTTGAAGCGGACGATGGCGAAGCGGAAGACGAAGTAGTAGATCGCTCCGAACACCAGGCCGATCGGGATGATCAGCCAGGGCTTGGTCGCCAGGTTCCAGTTGAGTATGTAGTCGATGACACCCGCGGAGAAGGTGAAGCCCGCGTGCACCCCGAGCGCCCAGGTGATCGCCATGGACAGGGCGGTGAGCACCGCGTGGATCACGTACAGCAGCGGCGCGATGAACATGAACGTGAACTCGATCGGCTCGGTCACACCGGTCACGAAGGAGGTCAGCGCCATCGACATCATCATGCCCATCACGGCGGCGCGGCGCTCCGGGCGGGCGGTGTGCGCGATGGCCAGGGCGGCGGCCGGGAGGCCGAACATCATGATGGGGAAGAAGCCGGACATGAACTGACCGGCCGTCGGGTCACCGGCGAAGAAGCGGGTGAGGTCACCGTGGACGATCGTGCCGGAGGCGGTCTTGTAGTCACCGATCTGGAACCAGGAGACCGTGTTCACGAACTGGTGCATGCCGACGGGGATCAGCGCACGGTTGATCAGGCCGAACAGACCGGCACCCAGGGCGCCGAGGCCGGTGATCCACTTGCCGAAGTCGGAGATGCCGTCACCGATGGGCTTCCAGACCAGGCCGAAGAAGACACCCATGACCGTGCCCACGAAGGCCATGATGATCGGGACGAGCCGGCGGCCGTTGAAGAAGCCGAGCCAGTCCACCAGCCTGGTCCGGTGGAAGCGCTGCCAGACCACCGCGCCGAGCAGACCCATCACCAGGCCGCCGAGCACACCGGGGTTGTTGTAGGTCGCCGCGATGTCCGCACCCGCCTGGACCTTCGCGTCGGTGACGGGGAACGCGGTGAGGACGTTCTTGTAGACCAGGAAGCCGACCAGCGCGGCCAGCGCGGTGGAGCCGTCCGCCTTCTTGGCGAAGCCGATCGCGACACCGACGCAGAACAGCAGCGGGAGGTTGTCGAAGATCGCGCCACCCGCCGTGGCGAACACCGCCGTGACCTTGTCCGGCAGGTGCAGCTTGTCATGGATGTCCTGCTGGCCGAAGCGGAGCAGCAGGCCGGCCGCCGGCAGCACGGCGATGGGGAGCTGAAGGCTGCGGCCGATCTTCTGCAGGCCCTGGAAAAGACCGGATCCCCACTTCTTTGTGGGGGCCGCCGTCGCGGTGGCGGTTGTCATACTTCCTCCATCGGTGGTGGTCTACACCACTCAGTGGTGTAGACCTGTTGTACACGATGGGGGCGTTATAAGGAACCCGTCAATTCCGCAACCGGAGCACTACGCGCTGTATGTCATTCGGCCACAGCCCGCTCAGGCCTCCGTGACGTCCAGGACCTCCTCCTCCGGCTCCCTGCCCGGGGTCCTCAGATCGAACCGCGTGATCACGAACCGGAAGACCACGTAGTAGACCGCCGCGAAGCACAGCCCGATCGGAACGATCGCCCAAGGCCGCGTCGCCAGCTTCCAGTTGATGACGTAGTCGATGAGCCCCGCCGAGAAGCTGAACCCGTCGTGCACCCCGAGACCCCACGTCACCGCCATCGACACCCCCGTCAGCACCGCGTGCACCCCGTACAGCAACGGCGCGACGAACATGAACGAGTACTCCAGCGGCTCCGTGATGCCCGTCACGAACGACGTCAGTGCCACCGACAGCATCAGACCGCCGATCTCCTTGCGCCGGTGCGGCCGCGCGCAGTGCGTGATGGCCAGCGCGGCGGCCGGCAGCGCGAACATCATGATCGGGAAGAACCCCGACGTGAACTGGCCCGCGTCGGGATCGCCCGCCAGGAACATGTTGATGTCACCGTGCACCGTCCGGCCCTCGGGCGTGGTGTAACTGCCGAACTGGAACCAGATGGGCACGTTCAGGAACTGGTGCAGCCCCACCACCAGCAACGCCCGGTTCGCAAGCCCGAACACCCCCGCGCCCCACACCCCCGCCTCCCGCAGCCAGTGACCGAAGCTCTCCAGACCGCCACCGACCGGCGGCCACACCCACAGGCACAGCGCGGCGAACGCGATGGCCACGAACGACATGATGATCGGCACCAGCCGCCGGCCGTTGAAGAACCCCAGCCAGTCCACCAGCCTCGTCCGGTGGTACCGGACCCAGAAGAACGCGGTCAGCAGCCCCAGCGCGATCCCGCCGAACACCCCCGGATTCTGGAACGTGAACGCCGACACCGACCCGTCCCGCACCTGGCACCCGATCCCCGGCAGCGTCCTCGACCCGCCCGGACAGTCCTCCGGGAACTGGTGCAGCACCCCGTAGTAGACGAGAAAGCCCGCCACCGCCGCCAGCGCCGTCGAACCGTCCGCCTTCTTCGCCATCCCGATCGCGACCCCGACGCAGAACAGCAACGGCAGCCCGACCGAACCGTCCAGCAGCGCCCCGCCCGCCCCCTTCATCACCTGGGAGACCGCCGTCCAGCCCAGCCCCTGCTCGCCGAACACGTCCGGCTGGCCCAGCCGGTTCAGGATCCCCGCGGCCGGCAGCACCGCGATCGGCAGCTGGAGACTGCGGCCCATCTTCTGCAGCCCCTGGAAGAGGCCGTGCCACCGCTCCCGCCCGGGACCGACCGCACTGCCGGCGCTCTCGGCACTCACGGGCGCCTCCTCCGGGGTTTGTCGACCGCCCACCAGCTGGTGTAGACCAGTCGGCAGACGGTTCCGCCGCGCTGCTCGCCATCATTCGGCACACGCGGTACGACCGCTCGCAAAGATGGGCCAACTGTGGGTTACTGCGACAAAGCGGTTCGGATCAGGGAGAAGGAACATGGCCAGCAAGGCTGAGAAGATCGTCGCCGGCCTCGGCGGAATCGAGAACATCGACGAGATCGAAGGCTGCATCACCCGGCTGCGCACCGAGGTCCACGACGCCTCGCTGGTCGACGATGCCGCCCTCAAGGCCGCCGGCGCCCACGGCGTCGTCAAGATGGGCACCGCCATCCAGGTCGTCATCGGCACCGACGCCGACCCGATCGCCGCGGAGATCGAAGACATGATGTGAGCCACCGGCTCACCGGAGAAGGGGCTCTTCCCACCGCGGGAAGAGCCCCTTCCCACGCTCCGGATAGGCTCGTCGCCATGTCTCGAATCGACGGCCGCACCCCCGAACAACTCCGCCCGGTCACCATCGAACGCGGCTGGAGCAAGCACGCCGAGGGCTCCGTCCTCGTCTCCTTCGGCGACACCAAGGTCTTCTGCACCGCCTCCGTCACCGAAGGCGTCCCCCGCTGGCGCAAGGGCAGCGGCGAGGGCTGGGTCACCGCGGAGTACGCCATGCTCCCCCGCGCCACCAACACCCGCGGCGACCGCGAGTCCGTCAAGGGCAAGATCGGCGGCCGCACCCACGAGATCTCCCGCCTGATCGGCCGCTCCCTGCGCGCCGTCATCGACTACAAGGCCCTCGGCGAGAACACGATCGTCCTCGACTGCGACGTCCTCCAGGCCGACGGCGGCACCCGCACCGCCGCCATCACCGGCGCCTACGTCGCCCTCGCCGACGCCGTCACCTGGGCCAGGGAACGCAAGCTCGTCAAGGCCGGCCGCCAGCCCCTCACCGATACCGTCTCCGCCGTCTCCGTCGGCATCGTCGGCGGAGTCCCGCTGCTCGACCTCTGTTACGAGGAAGACGTCCGGGCCGAGACCGACATGAACGTCGTCTGCACCGGCGACGGCCGCTTCGTCGAGGTCCAGGGCACCGCCGAGGCCGAACCCTTCGCCCGCGACGAACTCAACGCCCTCCTCGACCTCGCCGTCGCCGGCTGCACCGACCTGGCCACGATCCAGCGGGCGGCACTCGAAGAGGCACTCGAGAAATAACGGGCGAAGTAAAGGGAAGGGAAAAACCCTAGGTGCGGCGCGGCAACCCCGGGGGCCGAGCCCGCGTCCCTATCCATACGGGCGCACGGCACGTACAACCGTGCGCCCGGCCAGCCGTACCACGGGGAGGGAACACCACCATGGCCGCCAGCCGACGCCGAGAGCGCCGTCGCCGCACCACCATCGCCGCCGTGGCCGCGGCCACCGCACTCGGCGCCGCCCTCCTCGCCGGCTGCGCCTCCGTCGACACGGCACTGGACTGCGTCCGCACCGCCGACTCCATCGCCGACAGCGTCACCGCACTCCAGCAGGCCGTGGAGAACGCCGCGAACGACCCCACCCGCACCGACGCCGCCCTCGACTCCATCCAGCAGAACCTCAAGAAGATCGGCGACAAGACCGACGACGCCGACGTCAACAAGGCCGTCGACCACCTCCAGCAGGCCGTGGACAACGTCCGCACCGCCGTCAGGAACGGCGATTCCACCCCCGACGTCACCCCGGTCACCGCCGCCGCCGGGGAACTCACCAAGGTCTGCACGCCGTAAGCCACCGCGCCGCCCCTTGCGATACTGCTGCGCATGACGACCCGCCTGATCCTCGCCACCCGCAACGCCGGAAAGATCACCGAGCTCCACTCGATCCTCGCGGAGGCGGGACTGCCCCACGAACTGGTGGGCGCGGACGCGTACCCCGACATCCCCGACGTCAAGGAAACAGGCGTCACCTTCGCCGAGAACGCGTTGCTGAAGGCCCACGCCCTCGCCCGGGCCACCGGCCTCCCCGCCGTCGCCGACGACTCCGGCCTCTGCGTCGACGTCCTGAACGGCGCCCCCGGCATCTTCTCCGCGCGCTGGGCAGGCCGCCACGGCGACGACAGGGCCAACCTCGACCTCCTCCTCGCCCAGCTCTCCGACATCGCCGAGGAACACCGCGGCGCCCACTTCGCCTGCGCGGCGGCCCTCGCGCTGCCCGACGGGCGCGAGCGGGTGGTCGAGGGCCGGCTCCGGGGCGTCCTGCGCCACACCCCCACCGGCACCAACGGCTTCGGCTACGACCCGATCCTCCAGCCGGACGGCGAAACCCGGACCTGCGCCGAGCTGACCCCCGCCGAGAAGAACGCGATCAGCCACCGGGGGAAGGCGTTCCGGGCGCTGGTGCCGGTGGTGCGGGAGCTGCTGGGCTGAGAACGGGAGAGGGGCCGCCCGCGAAGGTGGCCCCTCGTATGTGCGGTCGGTGGGACTCGAACCCACACGGGATTTCTCCCACGGGCACCTAAAACCCGCGCGTATCGCCTATTTCGCCACGACCGCCCCAAAACGGACATCTTTGGAGCTGCCGTTTTGCTTGGCCCAGTGTACGGGGCTGTGCCTTTCTTCGTGAGCCTCCTCGGCACCAGGTGCTCGTGACCGCATGGCAGTTCGGGCACGGCAGTTGCAGGTTCTCCTGCCGGTCGCCGCTCCGGTCTCCGTTGATGTGACCGACCTCCAGGGTCATGGGCCTGCCGAGCCGCTCGGAACCCACTCCGCGTTCGGCGCACACCGTCGGCACGCCGATGTCCCGAAGCGCCCGGCGTGACGGCACGGTCCTCGTCCGGCGCGAGCGGTCGTGCCGGACCAGGACGTCCTCAGGGCCGCCTCCTCCAGTCGCTCCGCGGCCCGTACGGAGCGACGAACCGGTTGTCGGACAGTCACGCCCGGACAGGGGAGACGGCTCGCGCCGGGGGTGTCCCGGTGCGAGCCGTCGGTGTCGGTGGATCAGGTGGTGCTCAGATGCCCAGGTCCTTGATGATCTTGGCGACGTGGCCGGTGGCGCGGACGTTGTAGAGGGCCTTCTCGACCTTGCCCTGCTCGTCCACGATGATCGTGGAGCGGATGACGCCCAGGTAGGTCTTGCCGTAGTTCGTCTTCTCGCCGAAGGCGCCGTACGCGTCGAGGACCTTCTTGTCGGGGTCGGCGAGGAGGGTGACCTTCAGGTTCTCCTTCTCGCGGAACTTGCCGAGTTTCTCCGGGGCGTCGGGGGAGATGCCGAGGACGTCGTAGCCGGCGTCGGCGAGGAGGGAGAGGTTGTCCGTGAAGTCGCACGCCTGCTTCGTGCAGCCTGGGGTGAGGGCCGCGGGGTAGAAGTAGACGATGACCTTGCGGCCCTTGTGGGCGGAGAGGGACACCTCGTTGCCGTCGGCGTCGGGGAGGGTGAAGTCGGGGGCTACGTCCCCGGGCTGGAGTCGCTCGCTCATCGGTCTAGCGTAACGGGGGGTCCTGGCCGTGCGGCGGCGGCGAGAGCTGACAGACTGTCCAGAACAGGCAGTACGGCAGTACGGCAGACTTCGGAGGGCCCACGGTGGCGGAGACGTCGGACACCAGAACCCCGGCGCAGATCGAGGCGGACATCAAGCGCCGCCGCGAGGTGCTGGCCGAGACGCTGGACGAGATCGGGGTGCGGGTGCATCCGAAGACCATCGTCGGCGATGCGAAGGCCAAGGTCGCGGCCAACGTCGATCACACGCTCGGGAGGGCCTACGTCCAGGTCAACCGGGTCGTGAGTGAGGTGCGGGCGCAGTTCGTGGACGAAGAGGGCGCGCCGCGCCTGGAGCGGGTGGTGCCGGTCGCGCTGGTCGCCGTCGGCGTGGTCGGGCTGCTGGTCTTCAGCGGTACCCGGCGGCGTAAGAGCTGATCAGAGGCAGGTAGGTTCACAGGCGTGAGCGCCAAGAGAGACGAGCAGAGCAGCCAGCACGACAAGCTGCCCATCCGGATGCTGCACGACCGGGTCCTGGTCAAGCAGGACACCGGGGAGGGCGAGCGGCGGTCGGGCGGGGGCATCCTGATCCCCGCCACGGCGGCCGTCGGGCGCCGGCTGGCCTGGGCCGAGGTGGTCGCGGTCGGGCAGAACGTGCGGACGGTGGAGCCCGGTGACCGGGTGCTGTACGACCCGGAGGACCGTGCCGAGGTGGAGGTGCAGGGGGTGGCGTACGTGCTGATGCGGGAGCGAGACCTGCACGCGGTGGCCGCCGACCGGTTCGAGGGCTCGGAGGACTCGACCGGCCTGTACCTCTGAATCTCGGATGAATCTCGGATTCATAGGCTCAAAGGGCCTGGTGACTGTGGTCACCAGGCCCTTTTGTCATCTCTTTGCTACCTTCGAAGGAGCCAGCCCGACGAGACGCGCCGTACCGGGACCGTGAGGCAAAGACGACGCACCGCCGTTGTCAGCGATGCGTCAGCGATACGTCTCGGAGGTGCCGTCGTGGCCTGGGTTCTGCTGGTCGTCGCGGGTCTGCTCGAAGTCGGGTGGTCCGTGGGGATGAAATACACCGACGGGTTCACCCGGCTCGTGCCCAGTCTGCTCACCGGCGGCGGGATCGTCGCCAGCATGGTGCTGCTGTCGTACGCCGCGAAGACGCTCCCCATCGGTACCGCCTACGGCGTGTGGGTGGGGATCGGGGCGGCGGGGGCGGCGGTGTTCGGGATGGTGGTGCTGGGGGAGCCGGCCACCGCCGCCCGGATCTTCTTCGTGTGCCTGCTGCTGGTCGCCGTGGTGGGGCTCAAGGCGACCAGCGGTCACTGACCGGCCGTCACGGGCCGGCCGTCATTGGACGAACCCGAACCCGCCTCCGTCGCCCGCTGTCGTGCCGGTACTGGTGCCGCCGTCGGTGCCCGCCGTCGTGCCGGTACTCGTGCCGTCGGTCGTGGTCCCGGTCGAGGTGCCGGAGTCGGTGCCCGAGGTGGTCGTACCTGAGTCGGTGCCGGAGGTCGTCGTACCGGAGGTGGTGGTGCCGGCGGTCGAGGAGCCGTCGGTGGTGCCGCCGTCGGTGGTGCCGGCGGTGGTGGAACCGTCCGTCGTGCCGCCGTTGTCCTGGCCGGCGCCGGTGGTGCCGCCGTTGTCCTGGCCCTGGTCGGTGGTGCCGCCGTTGTCCTGGCCGCCGGTGCCCGGGGTGGCCGTGCTCTGGGTGGGCGGGGCCACGGTGTCGGCGCCGGCCTGGAGGTCCAGGTCGAAGTCGGAGGCCGTGGTGCCCTTGAGGGCGGCCTTGGTGTACTGCGCCCAGATCTCGGTCGGGGCCCCGCCGCCGTTGATGCGCTCCAGGCCGAGCGCGCCGTAGAGCGACTTGTGGGCGGCCGTGACCGGGTCCTGGCCCATCACGGAGACGACGGTGGACAGGTCGGGGGTGTAGCCCGCGAACCAGGCGGCGGTGTCCTCCTCGGCCGTGCCGGTCTTGCCGGCGGCCGGGCGGCCCGCGGCCAGGGCGGCGGTGGCGGTGCCGTTGTCGACCACGCTCTGCAGGATCGAGGTGGTGGTGTCGGCGGCCTGCCGGCTGACGGTCTGCTTGGTCGTCGACTCCGGCAGCCTGACCTCCTCGGTACCGTCCTTGGTGATCTTGTCGACCATGCTGTACGTGCCGTGCCTGCCGTGGTTGGCGAGCGTGGCGTACGCCTCCGCCATGTCGAGGACGCTGGCGGTGGCGGTGCCGAGGGCGATGGACGGGTACGGCTGGAGGTCCTTGGTGTCGGCGGGGATGCCCAGGCCGACAGCGGTCTGCTTGACCTTGGACGGGCCGACGTCGACGGCCATCTGTGCGTACACCGAGTTCACGGAGAGGTCGGTGGCCTTGCGGACGGTGATCTGTCCGTAGGACTTCTCGTCCTCGTTCTCCGGTGCGTAGGCGCCGCCGGGCCAGCCCTGGACGGTGCGCTTGTTGGTGCCGTCGTAGTAGGTGTTCGGGGTGATGGTCTGCCCGGACTGGGTGGTGGAGCCGTTGTCGACGGCGGAGGCGAAGACGAACGGCTTGAAGGTGGAGCCGACCTGGAAGTCACCGCGGGTCGCGCCGTTGGTGTACTGCTTCACGTAGTCGATGCCGCCGTACATGGCGACGACCTTGCCGGTCTTCGGGTCGACGGAGGCGCCGCCGGCCCGCACGTAGCTGTCGACCTTGTTGTTCTTGCTCAGCTTCGACATCAGCTTGTCGTCGACCGCCTTGACGAAGGCGTTCTGCCGGCTCTTCTGCAGGGTCGTGGTGATGCGGTAGCCGCCGGCCTCCAGGGCGTCCGAGTCGACGATCTTGTTCTTGATCAGGTAGTCGTTGACCGCGTTGACGATGTAGCCGCGCTGCCCGGACATGCCGGTGGAGACGGTCTGCTGCCTGGGCATCGGGAACTTCATGCCGGCCCTGTCGGACGCGCTGAGCCAGCCCTTCTTGACCATGCCGTCCAGGACGTAGTTCCAGCGGGCGATCGCGGCCGCCTTGTTCTCGGGGTGGGCGACGACGTCGTACTCGCTCGGCGCGTTGACGAGCGCGGCGAGGTAGGCGGCGCGGGCCGGGTCGAGGTCGATGGCGTCCTTGCCGTAGTAGGCCTGGGCGGCGGCCTGGATGCCGTAGGCGTTGCGGCCGAAGTAGCTGGTGTTGAGGTAGCCCTCGAGGATCTGGTCCTTGGACTCGCTGCGGTCCAGCTTGACCGAGATGAAGAACTCCTTCACCTTGCGGGTGACGGTCTGCTCCTGGGCCAGGTAGTAGTTCTTCACGTACTGCTGGGTGATCGTGGAGCCGGACTGGGTGCCCTTGCCGGTCGCGGTGTTCCAGGCGGCGCGCAGCATCGCCTTGGGGTCGACGGCTGACTCGGTGTAGAAGTCGCGGTCCTCGGCGGCGAGCACGGCGTGCTGCGCGTCCTTGGACACCTGGGAGAGGTCCACGTTCTCCCGGTTGACGTCGCCGTCGCGGGCGAGCTGGGAGCCGTCGGCGTACAGGTACACGTTGGACTGCTTGGTGGCGAACGTGTTGGCCGCCGGGATCTTCACCATCGAGTAGCCGAGGAAGAACAGGCCGATCAGCAGCAGCACCCCGATGACGAAGGTGCCGAGCAGCATCCGCCACGTCGGGATGATCCGCCGCCATCCGGTCCGCTTGGGCCGCTTCATCTTCTTCCCGCCCCCCGTCGTCTGCACGCCGGCCGCGGGCGGCTCGGCGCCGGGCGGCGCCGCCCCGGCCGGGGCGGCAGCGGTGGGTGCCGCCGCCTTGGGCGGCCTGACCGCGGTGAGCTGCCGGGTCTGCGTGTCCTGCCCGTCCCGCGCGTCCTGCGCGGTCCGAGCGTTCTGCCGGTTCTGTGCGTTCTGCCTGTCCTGTGTGGTCTGTGCGTTCCGTCCGTCCTCGGCCGCCACCGGCGGTCGCGCCTTCGGCACCCTGACCGCGGCGAGCTGCCGGGTCTGCGTGTCCTCGGCGGCCGGCCGCCGCTCCGTTCTCGCCCGCCCGGCCGCCGCGGACGGCTCCGCGCCCGGCGGCTCCGTGCCGGACGGCTTCTTGCCGCCCGGTTCCGTGCCGGGTGCCTCCGGCGTCCTCTCGTCGGCCGCCGCGGGCGGCTCCGGCTGCTTCGTCCCGGCCGTCGGCTGCGCCGGGGTCTTCTTCTCCTCGGCCGCAGCCGGCGGCTCCGTCGGGCCTCCGCCGCCCTGGTTCGGCTGTTGCGGCTGCGGCTCGTCGCTCATGTCGTGCACGGACTCCTGTTTCGCGTCGCACATTCGTTCCCGTACGACCTCGTACGCTTCTGCGCCCCCTGGTGAAGACTCTCGCACCGCGCGTTCCGTTCCCGGATTCCGGCACGCTTCGGTCACGGAAATTGCGTGGCCTGCGGCGTCGCCGGCGCAGTAGGCTCCTGCGCTTCGGTGTCGGGCGGTCCGGGAGGTCGGTTGGTGTGGGCGCGGGACGCTTGTACACGGCCGTCGCTGCGGGGGGTTTCCGACGGTACGCGACGTATCGGGCGGCCACCGCCGCCGGGGTCTTCACCAATACGGCCTTCGGGATCATCCTCGTCTACACGTACGTGGCGCTGTGGGACGAGAAACCGCACCTTGGAGGCTATGACCAGGCACAGGCGGTGACCTATGTGTGGCTCGGGCAGTGCCTGTACGCGACGCTCGCGATCCAGGGCGGGGGCGTGGAAAAAGACCTGATGGAGCGTATCCGCACCGGTGCGATCGCGATCGACCTCTACCGACCGGCCGATCTTCAGATGTGGTGGCTGGCGACCGACCTGGGCCGCTCGCTGTTCCAGCTGCTGGGTCGCGGGGTGATCCCCTTCCTGGTCGGCGCGGTGTTCTTCCCGATGGCGCTGCCCGCGGACGCCGGCACCTGGGCCGCCTTCCTGGTCGCGCTGCTGCTCGCGATGGTCGTCAGCTTCGGTATCCGCTACCTGGTCGCGCTGAGCGCGTTCTGGCTGATGGACGGCATGGGTGCCAACCAGGTCATGATGATCACGGGGGTGTTCTTCTCGGGGATGACCCTGCCGCTGAACGTGTTCCCGGGCGCGCTCGGCGAGATCGCGCGGGCCCTGCCGTGGGCGGCGCTGATCCAGATGCCGGCCGACGTGCTGATGGGGGAGACCGGCGCGCCGGAGGCTTTCGCCTTCCAGGCCGGGTGGGCGTTGGTGCTGCTGGCGGCGGGCCGGCTGGTGCAGTCGGCGGCGACCCGACGGGTGGTGGTGCAGGGTGGGTGAGCGTGCCCTGGAGGGGCTGCGGACGTACCGGCTGATCGCCGGGATGTGGGTCCGCTCGACGATGATCTACCGGACCTCCTTCCTCCTCACGGTGGCCGGAAACCTGCTGGTGACCGGCCTGGACTTCGCGACCATCCTGCTGATGTTCACCCGGGTCGACTCGCTGGGCGGCTGGTCGCTGCCCGAGGTCGCCTTCCTGTACGGCCTGTCGGCGACCGCGTTCGGGGTGGCCGACCTGGTGCTCGGTTCGATGGACGTGCTGGGCTCCCGCATCAGGGACGGTTCCTTCGACACGCTGCTGGTGCGGCCGGCCCCGGTGCTCGCCCAGGTGGGCGCGGACCGCTTCGCGCTGCGCCGGCTCGGCCGGATCACCCAGGGCGCGGTGGTCCTCGGCTGGGCGACGGTGGCGGTGGACGTCCACTGGACGGCGGCGAAGCTGTTCCTGCTGCCGCTGATGCTGGGCAGCGGTGCGGTGATCTTCTGCGCGCTGTTCGTGGCGGGCGCGGCCTTCCAGTTCCTGGCGCAGGACGCGGCCGAGGTGCAGAACGCGTTCACCTACGGCGGTACGACGCTGCTCCAGTATCCGCCGACGGTGTTCGGGAAGGACTTCGTGCGCGGGGTGACGTTCATGCTGCCGCTGGCCTTCGTCAACTGGGTGCCGGCGGCGTACGTACTGGGGCGGCCGTACCCGCTGCGGCTGCCGGAGTGGACGGTGTGGTCGCCGCCGCTGGTGGCGGCGGGGTGCTGCGCGCTGGCGGGGCTGGCGTGGCGGGCGGGTCTCAGGTCGTACCGGAGTACGGGGAGTTGACGATGTTCATCGAGGTCGACGGGGTCGAGAAGGTCTTCGAGGTCCGCAAGAAGGCGGGTTTCCTGAAGCGGGAGCGCCGGCAGGTACGTGCGGTGGACTCGCTCTCGTTCACGGTGACGCGGGGCGAGATGGTGGGGTACATCGGCCCGAACGGCGCCGGGAAGTCGACGACGATCAAGATGCTGACGGGCATCCTGACCCCGAGCGCCGGGCGGCTGAGGGTGGCCGGCATCGACCCGTCCCGCGAGCGCACGAAGCTGGCCCACCGCATCGGCGTCGTCTTCGGACAGCGCACCACCCTGTGGTGGGACCTCCCGCTCGTCGACTCCTACCGGCTGATGCACCGCATGTACCGCATCCCGGACGCCCGTTACCAGGAGAACCTGGATCGCCTGGTCGAGCTCCTGTCCCTGGAAACGCTGCTGGACGTCCCGGTACGGCAACTCTCCCTCGGTCAGCGGATGCGCGGCGACATCGTGGCCGCGCTCCTGCACGACCCGGACGTCCTCTACCTGGACGAGCCGACGATCGGCCTGGACGTCATCTCCAAGGCCAGGGTCCGCGACTTCCTGCGGGAGCTGAACACGGAGCGCGGCACCACGGTCCTGCTCACCACCCACGACCTCCAGGACATCGAGCAGTTGTGCTCCCGGGTGATGGTCATCGACCACGGGCGGCTGATGTACGACGGTCCGCTCGCCGGGTTGCACGAGGTGGGCGAGAGCGAACGGACCCTGGTGGTCGACCTGGAGCGGGAGCTCCCGCCGATCGAGGCGGGCGGGTCGGCGCGGGTGGTGCGGGTGGAGGGGCCGCGGCAGTGGCTGGCGTTCCCTGCCTCCCAGTCGGCGGCGCCGCTGGTGGCGAGGATCGCGGCGGAGTACCCGCTGGTGGATCTGTCCGTCCGGGAGCCGGACATCGAGACGGTGATCGCTACGATTTATGCGGAGCGTACGACCGCGTAGTCCCGGCCGCCGTCAACTCGTAGTCTGCTCCTATGACCGACGATGCCCCGGAGCTGCGCGCCTCCGACGCCGATCGTGAACGAGTCGCCGAGATCCTCAGGGACGCCCTCGCGGAGGGGCGGCTCGACATGGCGGAGTTCGAGGAGCGGCTGGAGGCGACGTACCAGGCCCGCACGTACGGTGAGCTGACGCCGATCACCAGGGATCTGCCGGCGGCCGGCTCCCCCACGGTGTCGCTTACCAAGCCCCCGGCGGACGACGGAAGTTGGGCTGGGCGGTTCGTCGGCGGTGAGGGCACCTCCACCTGGGCGGTGGCCGTCATGTCCGGCTTCCAGCGCAAGGGCCGCTGGACGGTGCCGAGGCGTTTCAGCTGCCTGGCGTTCATGGGCGGTGGCGAGATCGACCTGCGCGAGGCGAACTTCGCGGACCGCGAGGTGGAGATCAACTGCGTCGCGGTGATGGGCGGGGTGAGCGTGATCGTGCCGCCGGGCGTCGAGGTGGTGATGCGCGGCATCGGCATCATGGGCGGCTTCGACCACTACGAGGAGGAGACGCTGCCGGACCCGGGCGCCCCCAGGGTGATCGTGACGGGCCTGGCGTTCTGGGGCGGCGTCGAGGTGGAACACAAGGTGACGAAGGCGGAACGCCGACGCCTGAAAGAGGAACGCCGCCAGGCCCGCCACGAACTCCACGAGGCCCGCCACGAGTGGCGCCAGGAACGCCGGGAACAACGAGAGAACCGCCGAGAGAACCGCCACGACCGCAGACACCGCAACTACTGAGCAACGCCGGGGCAGCCGGCCAAGGGGCGCGGTGGCTGTCGACGGACGCCGGGCCGGCCAACTCACGGGGCTCGGGGAACTGCGCGATCAGCCCCCACCGGCCCGCAGGTGCGCACCGCCCGGCCCGGCACCGCCGAACATCGTCGCCGTGGCTGTCGGTCAAGGCGATCTCCTCGGCCATCTTCGCGAAGCCCGTGTCGTTCGGGTGGAGGTGGTCTCCGAAGTCGTAGGAGGGGGCGGAGGCGGTTCGGGGCGTAGGGGGCGCGGAGTGCCTTGCCGAAGCCGGTGACCGCGTCGTACACCCGGCCCGACGGGTTCCGTTCGTTGATCTGCCGGCGGACCCGTTTCCTGGCCGGGTCCACCCGGCGTGCCCCTGGAACGGCATCAGGGTCGCCTCGAGCGGCCTCTGACGTACAGGGCTTGCCGGAGATCCGCGAACATTACAGACGGTGGGAACTCTTGTTCCGTTCCGGGCGTAGGTCAGCAAGGGACAATATGTGCGGGATCACCGTGAGAGTGGACCGGCTGCGAACGGGTGGAGCAGATGGCGGAACCTACGGAGACGACGGACGGCCGGGCTGACGGCCGGGCGGCCGCCGAGCCGTCGTACAAGTCCATGAACGCCTTCACACCCGCCGACGAGGAGCGCCAGCGCGGCGTACGGCGGATGAAGACCACGGCCACCGGCCTGCTGCTGCTCGTCGCCCTCGTGTACGCCCTGGCCAAGTGGGCGTCCGGCGCCGGCGCCGGCGCCTGGGCGGACTACGTCGCCGCGGCCGCCGAGGCCGGCATGGTCGGCGCGCTCGCCGACTGGTTCGCGGTGACCGCCCTCTTCCGGCACCCCCTCGGCCTGCCCATCCCGCACACCGCGATCATCCCGACGAAGAAGGACCAGCTCGGCGTCTCGCTCGGCGAGTTCGTCGGCGAGAACTTCCTCTCCCGGGACGTCGTACGGCAACGGCTGCGCGCCGTCGGCATCGGCAGCCGCCTCGGCGCCTGGCTGGCCGAGCCGAAGAACGCCGACCGGGTCACCGCCGAGCTCGCCACGGCGCTCCGCGGCGCGCTCACCGTGCTGCGGGACTCCGACGTCCAGGCGGTCGTCGGCGAGGCCGTCACCCGCCGCGCCGACGCCCAGGAGATCGCCCCCGGCATCGGCAAGATGCTGGAGCGGGTCGTCGCCGACGGCGGCCACAAACGCGTCGTGGACCTCGTCGTCACCCGGGCCTACGACTGGCTGGTGCTGCACGGCGACTCCGTGATGGACGCCGTCCAGGGCGGCGCCCCCGGCTGGACCCCCCGCTTCGTCGACCGGCGCGTCGGCGAGCGCGTCTACAAGGAGCTGCTCCGCTTCTGCTCCGAGATGCGGGACATGCCCTCCCACCCGGCCCGCGGCGCCCTCGACCGCTTCCTCACGGACTTCGCGAACGACCTCCAGTCCGACACCGACACCCGCGCCCGCGTCGAGCGGCTCAAGGGCGAGGTCCTGGGCCGCGGCGAGGTGCAGGACCTGATCGCGTCCGCCTGGACGGCCGTACGCTCCATGATCGTGGCGGCGGCCGAGGACGAGCGCAGCGAACTGCGGTTGCGCGTCCGCGCCTCCCTGATCTCCCTGGGCGCCCGGATGGCCGAGGAGCCCAAGGTCCAGGACAAGGTCGACAGCTGGGTCGAGGGCGCCGCCGTGCACGTCGTGTCGACGTACCGCAAGGAGATCACCTCCCTGATCACCGACACGGTGGCCGGCTGGGACGCCGAGCACACCACCCGGAAGATCGAGGCCCACATCGGCCGCGACCTGCAGTTCATCCGGATCAATGGCACGGTGGTGGGGTCGCTGGCCGGCGTCCTGATCTTCACCGTGTCGCGGGCGCTGGGCGCGTAAGGCGCCCGGAGCGGGGCACTCGGCCGCGGGTTTCGGTACTTGTCCCGGTCGAGGAGGCGCGATGGGTACGGCGGCTACGGGTGTGGGCTCGGGCGGGATCGAGCCGGGGCCGGACGACGGCGGTGGCGGCGCGGGCGGCGGCCGGACGATCACCACCCGCATCCCGGCCCGCCTGGACCGGCTCCCCTGGTCCCGCTGGCACTGGACGATCGTCATCGGCCTCGGCACCGTCTGGATCCTGGACGGCCTGGAGGTCACCGTCGTCGGCAACATCGCGAGCCGCCTCTCCGAACCGGGCAGCGGCCTCGCGATCTCCTCCTCCCAGGTCACCGGCACCGCCGCGGCCCTCTACGTGGCCGGCGCCTGCACGGGCGCCCTGTTCTGGGGCCGCCTGACCGACCGCCACGGCCGCAAGAAGCTCTTCATGATCACCCTGGCGGTCTATCTGGCCGCCACCGCCCTGACCTCGATCTCCTTCGCCCCCTGGTGGTTCTTCACCTTCCGCTTCCTGACCGGCTTCGGCATCGGCGGCGAGTACGCGGCGATCAACTCCGCGATCGACGAGCTGATCCCGGCGTACCACCGCGGCCGCGTCGACCTGATCATCAACGGCAGCTTCTGGGTGGGCGCGGTGGGCGGCTCGCTGCTCTCGATCCTCGCGCTGAACACGGACTTCCTGGCGAAGGACCTCGGCTGGCGGCTGACCTTCGCCCTGGGCGTCGTCCTCGGCCTGGTCATCCTGCTGGTACGGCGCAACGTCCCGGAGAGCCCGCGCTGGCTGCTGATCCACGGCAGGGAACGGGAGGCCGAGGAGATCGTCTCCTCGATCGAGCGGAGGGTCGAGGACGAGACCGGGAAGCGGCTCCCGGCGCCGGAGAGCGAGCTGGTGATCCACCAGCGCGGGAGCGTCACCTTTGCCGAGATCGCCCGCACGGTCTTCCACGACTACCGGCGCCGCGCCGTCCTCGGCTTCTCCCTCTTCATCGGCCAGGCGTTCCTCTACAACGCGATCACCTTCGGCTTCGGCGCGATCCTCACCAGGTTCTTCGACGTGCCGACGGGGGACACCGGCTACTACTTCGTGGTCATCGCGGTCGGCAACTTCCTCGGCCCGCTGCTGCTGGGCAAGCTCTTCGACACGGTGGGCAGGAGGGTGATGATCTCGTCGACGTACCTGCTCTCCGGCCTGCTGCTCTTCCTCACGGCCTGGCTGTTCGACCGGGGCGTGCTGACGGCGGGGACGCTGACCGCCTGCTGGTGCGCGGTCCTCTTCTTCGCCTCGGCGGGAGCCTCCAGCGCCTACCTGACCGTTTCCGAGATCTTCCCGATGGAGACGCGGGCGATGTCCATCGCGTTCTTCTACGCCCTGGGCACGGCCGCGGGCGGCATCAGCGGCCCGCTGCTCTTCGCGGACCTCACCGGGACGGGCAAGGTGGCCGACACGGTGCTGGCGTTCCAGATCGGGGCGGGCCTGATGTGCGCGGCGGGTCTGGTGGCGGCGGTGTGCGCGGTGAACGCGGAACGCCGGTCCCTGGAGGACGTCGCACGTCCGCTGACGGTCGCGGCGGCGGAGAAGGACGGACCGGCGAAGGCGCCCGCCTAGCAGGCCCCCCGGCGACGCACCGGCCCACCGGCCCACCGGCTCAGCGGCCCACCGGCTCAGCGGCCCACCGGCTCAGCGGTGGCTCACCGGCTCAGCGACACGGCCGTCACTGCCGTCGCCACGAAGGCGACACCTCCGCACACGGCCACCGCCCAGCCCACGCAGCGCGCCCGCAGCATCCGGTAGCGCCGCTCGTACTCGTCCCGCAGGGACGCGCACCGGGCGGCGATCCGTTCGAGGTCCTGCCGGGCGCGCCGGAGGCCGTCGTCGACGTAGTGGCGCTCGACCTCGTCGCGCTGGCCCGTGGTCAGCCAGTCCATGCGCCCGGTGAACTCCCGCGCCCGCTGCTCGGCCTCCGCGATCCTGGCCCGCCACAGCAGGTAGCCCTCCACCTCGTTGCCGAGGTCTTCGCTGGCTCCCGGCCGCGGCCCGCCGCCCACCCGGTGTCCCGGGTCGGTCATGAGTGGACGCCGTGGGCCTCGGCCTCGGTCAGGGCGAGGTCGGGGTGGTGCAGGTCGAACGCGGGGGACTCGCTGCGGATCCGCGGCAGGGTGACGAAGTTGTGCCGCGGCGGCGGGCAGGAGGTCGCCCACTCCAGCGAACGGCCGTACCCCCACGGGTCGTCGACGCCGACCGGCTTGCCGTACCTGGCCGTCTTCCACACGTTGTAGAGGAACGGCAGCATCGACAGGCCGAGCAGGAACGAACCGATCGACGAGACCGTGTTCAGCATGGTGAAACCGTCGGCCGCCAGGTAGTCGGCGTACCGGCGCGGCATGCCCTCGGCGCCCAGCCAGTGCTGGACCAGGAAGGTGCCGTGGAAGCCGACGAACAGCGTCCAGAAGGTGATCTTGCCGAGCCGCTCGTCGAGCATCTTGCCGGTCATCTTCGGCCACCAGAAGTGGAAACCGGCGAACATCGCGAAGACGACCGTACCGAAGACCACGTAGTGGAAGTGGGCGACGACGAAGTACGAGTCGGAGACGTGGAAGTCCAGCGGCGGCGAGGCCAGGATGACACCGGTCAGACCACCGAACAGGAACGTCACGAGGAAGCCGGCCGCCCAGAGCATCGGGGTCTCGAAGGACAGCGAGCCCTTCCACATGGTGCCGATCCAGTTGAAGAACTTCACACCGGTCGGGACCGCGATCAGGAAGGTCATGAAGGAGAAGAACGGCAGCAGCACACCACCGGTGACGTACATGTGGTGGGCCCACACCGTGATGGACAGACCGGCGATCGAGATGGTCGCGGCCACCAGACCCATGTAGCCGAAGACCGGCTTGCGGGAGAAGACCGGGATGACCTCGGTCACGATGCCGAAGAACGGCAGCGCGATGATGTACACCTCCGGGTGCCCGAAGAACCAGAACAAGTGCTGCCAGAGCAGTGGTCCGCCGTTCGCCGCGTCGAACACGTGGGCGCCGAACTTGCGGTCCGCCTCCAGCGCGAACAGCGCGGCCGCGAGCACCGGGAAGGCGAACAGCACCAGGGTCGCGGTCAGCAGCACGTTCCACACGAAGATCGGCATCCGGAACATGGTCATCCCGGGGGCCCGCATGCAGATGATCGTGGTGATGAAGTTGACCGCGCCGAGGATGGTGCCGAAGCCGGAGAAGGCCAGACCCATGATCCACATGTCGGCGCCGAGGCCGGGCGAGCGGATCGCGTCCGACAGCGGGGAGTAGGCGAACCAGCCGAAGTCGGCCGCGCCCTGCGGGGTGAGGAAGCCGCCCACCGCGATGGTCGAGCCGAACAGGTAGAGCCAGTAGGCGAACATGTTCAGCCGCGGGAACGCGACGTCCGGCGCGCCGATCTGCAGCGGCATGATCCAGTTCGTGAACCCGGCGAACAGCGGGGTCGCGAACATCAGCAGCATCACCGTGCCGTGCATCGTGAACGCCTGGTTGTACTGCTCGTTGGAGATGATCTGCAGGCCCGGCCGGGCCAGCTCGGCGCGCATCAGCAGCGCCATCACGCCACCGATCAGGAAGAACGCGAACGACGTCGCCAGGTACAGCGTGCCGATCGTCTTGTGGTCGGTGGTGGTCATCCACTTCACCACGACGTTGCCGGGCTGCCGGCCCCGCAGCGGCACCTCGGTGTCGTAGTGGGGGACGGCCGAGGGCTCGGGCTCGTTGAGAACGGTCACCGGTGTGTGTCTCCAGACGCTCCTTGGCGTGATCCTCCGGCCATCCTGGCGTCTGCCGACCGGGACAGAAGCCCCCAAGCCGCCCTCATACGGCCGAACGGGGGGCCAGGCCCCACGGGTGGAGCAAACGGACCACGCCCCGAAGGGGCGCTGGGGGTACCCCCGGCCGAAGGCGCGGGGAGGAACTGCGCGACCAGCCACGACGGCGCCCCACCCGAGGGCGACGGCCGGCTACTTCGGGGCCCCGCACCGGGCGAGACCGTTCTCCCCTCGGTCCCGGCGGGGCATGCTGGTTACTGTGCGGGCCGCCGGGAGGTGCTGGGATGCGGTGTTGGGCCGGGGTCTGGACGGCTGTCGGGGCGGCCGCCCTGGTGGCGTGCGGCACCACGGGAGGCGGCGTGACAGGAAGCGACCCGTCGGTGCCGTCGGCCGGGGCGTCGGCGCGCCCGTCCTCGTCGGCGCGGCCCTGTGCCGCCGGAAAGGCGGAGGTCACCGTCGCGCCCGGCGAAGCGGTCGGGGAACGGCTGTGCGTGCGGCCCGGGACGGAGGTGTCCCTCGTCCTGGAGCCCCGGACGGACGACCGGAGGTGGACGGCGGTGCGGAGTTCCGCACCGGCCTCGGTCCTGGTCGCCGGATGGCGGGTGGACGCGGACGGCACGGCGCACGCCGTGTTGCGCTGCGCGGGCACCCGGGGCGGCCTTGCCACGATCACGGCTCTGGCGAAGGCGCCGGACGTGGCGGGCGCGGCGCGCGGCGCGTTCACACTGGACGTGACCGTGGTGCCGTACCCGCGGGAGGGGTGACCCCGGCGCACCGGGACCACCCCTCACCGTTCACCCGCGGTGTGCGTCAGCGGAGATCACGCACTCTGACGGTGTAGATGCCGCGGCCGTGGGTGGCCGCGTACAGGGTGCTGCCGTCGGGGCCGAGCTTCAGCTGGAGGACGGCGACGGCCGGGAGCGAGCCGACCCGCTGCCAGGTCGTACGGCCCGGGGCGCGGTAGACGACGCCGAGGTCGGTGGCGACGGCGAGGCCGCCGTTCGCGGTGACGACGGCGGAGTCGGCCGGTACGTCGGGGAGGTTCGCCGAGATGTCGGTCCAGGTGGTGCCGCCGTCCTTGGACTCGAAGACGTGGCCGACGCCGGCGCCGGGGCCCTCGGTCCAGTGCCGGGAGAAGCCGTTGACGGCGAGGAAGACGTGGTCGGCGTTCTTCGGGTCGACGGCGAAGCCGCTCAGGTAGCGGTTCGGCACGGTCCCGTCCACCGGCAGAGTGATGTCGTGCCAGCCGGTGCCGTCCGCGTTCCCGACGGAGATGCCACGGGCGAAGCCCTGGTTGTTGCACGGGCCGCACCAGGCCGCGTAGACCTTGCCGCCGGAGACCGCCACGGCGGTCGCGGTGCGGCCGGCGCCGAGGTCGTACACGCTGGTCCACTCCGAGCCGCTGCGGATGGCGTAGCCGTGGGTCTGCACCCAGACGTGCCGGCCGCCCGCGACCCACGTCGAGCTGTTCCTGTCGTCGGCCGCGAGCGGGGCGATGAAGCGGGCCTCGCCGGTGGCGTTGTCGGCCGGGGCGACGTTGTAGGACGTCGCCTTGGCCGGGTCCGCCGTCCAGCTTCCGTCGTTGACAGCGCAGTTCTCGGTCACCTGGATCGCGAGGTAGACGTACTCCTGCGCGATGTCGCAGCCGTTGGCCGGGGCGGTGAGGGTGTCGCCGCCGTCGCCGCCGAAGTTCGAGCCCATGACCCTGTCGTTGCTGCGCAGGATCGACTGGCCGTTGTCCTGGAGACCGCCGGTGACGGAGACACCGCCGTGGGCGAGGTCCTTGCCGATGCCCACCGAGTAGTACTGGAGGGTGTCGATGGTGCCGTCGTTGAGGGATGTCCAGTCGGTGGCGTGGCCGGACGGGTCCTGGGAGCCGTTGAGCGGGCGCTTGTAGACGCCGCCGTCGTTGCCGACGTACACGAAGCTCTTGCCGTGGTAGCTGCCGATCGCGACGCCGTGCTGGTCGGAGTGGGTGGTCTGGCTGCAGTCACCGCTCTGCTTCGAGGGATCGATGGACCAGCAGGGGAAGGAGAAGTTCCAGTACGGGCCGACGGTGGACCAGGTGCTGCCGCCGTCCTTGGTCTCGTAGACCTCCTCCAGACCCGCGTAGACGTGCGCCGGGTCCGCCGGGTCGACGGTCAGGAACTGGTTGTACCAGGCCTGCACACCCGGCATGTAGCCGCTGGTCGTCAGCGCCGAGCCGTCGGCGGCCAGGCCCCGGTAGTCGGCGATCTTCGTCCAGGGACCGGTGGGGGAACCGGACTTGGAGACGTAGATGCCCTCCAGGCCGCTGTCCGGGTTGGTGTTCAGCTGCTCCGGCGACTGGTCGACGGCGTAGTAGCGGGAGCCGTCGGCGGAGCGGGCGAAGGTGACGTTGCCGACGTCGTCCGGGTCGGCCGGCAGGTCGCCCAGTCCGCCGGTGATCCGGGTCCAGGTGCCGTCTGCGCCCTTGGTGTAGAAGCCGTTGTAGTCGTCGCCGCTGCGCCAGCCGACGGCCAGGACCACCTTGCCGGGGTTCTTCGGGTCGATCGCGATGTCGTTGGCGATGTTCTTGTACGCGGCCGAGGGGTCGCTCGCCAGTGAACCGCCCGGCAGGTAGTCGGGGTTGGGGGCGAACTCGAGCTTCCAGGCTCCGGTGAGCTTCTTCGTGGAGTGGCTCCACACGCCCTCGCTGGTGGCCGCCCACACCTTGCCGCCGCCGAAGCGGAGTTCGTGGATGGTGGTGGACTCCAGTTCGTCGCCGCCGACCCGGCTGCGGGCGGAGAAGGTGCCGTGGTGCGGGTCGGACAGGACGTAGACGCCGCTGCCGAGGTAGGCGTCCGCGTTGGTGGTGGCCTCGCCGGTGCCCAGCCACAGCCGTCCCGCGCCGTCGAGCGCGAGCGCGCCGGTGGACTGCGAGGGCAACCGGTCGCTGATGGGCCGCCAGCGTCCGCCGCCGGTGCGCGAGCGCCAGACCCCGCCGCCCGCGCTGCCCGCGTACACGTACCCGTCGTCGTCCGCGGCGATCGCGGCCATGCGGCCGGTGACGTTGCCGGAGCCGCCGCTGGAGTTGGAGTCGATGTCGCGGTAGCGGGCGTCGTCGGAGTTGTACGGCAGGTCGGTGATGTTCCGCCAACTGCCGCCGCTGGCAGGCAGGTTCGCCAGGCTCTTCCAGGCGGCGCCGTAGGCGCCGGGAGCGACGATGCCGGGGGAGGTGCGGGCCTCGGCGTACTGGTCCGCGCCCTCGGCGATCTCGTCCGCCTCGTTGCCGCCGTCATCGTCCTCGGCCGTCACCTTGGGCGTGACCGCGCCCACCGACTGCTCGCGCTCGGCGGCGAGCCGGGCAAGTGCGCGGGCGCCGAACGGGCTGCCGCTCCCGCCGGGTGCGGCGCCCGCGGGTATCGCGACGAGTGCGGCGGACGCGGTGATGGCCCAGATCGTGAGCCACCGTCTCTTACGGGTCGATGCTGACACCAGATCCTCCCAAGCGGGCAGTCCTACAGCCGTTGCACAGCACCCGATCACCGGCGGCAGAGGGTGTACGGGATTTGGACAACTGTTGACCGGAACCTGCCATTACCACTCCGGCGCCCGCGCCAGGGGCCACCGGACCGCCCCTGGCCCTCCGGGAGCGCCGGGACCGCCCCCGGCGTCCCGGACCGTCCCTGGCCGTCCCTGGCCGTCCCGGCCCGCCCCCGGCGCTTTCGAACCGCCCCTAGCCATCCCAGCGCCCCGCCCCCGCCCCCGCCTCCGTGGCAACAGCAACCCACCCGCCGGCGCCCTGACCCCCGTCGCCGCCGCCCACCCGGCGTGGATGTCGTTGTAGAGGAGCGAGTAGTTCTCCGGGGTGCCCGATCCCCGGAACACCACGGCCTGCGGCCGCGCCTGCCGGCCGCTCCGCGCGTGCCGGTTGGCGGTGAGCCTGGCGAACCCGGCCGCGTAGGGCGCGGTGCCCGCCTTCACCTTGGCGGCCATCCGGTCGCGGCCGGTACGGGTGTGCAGCAGGCCGGGATGGGCGAAGGTCCCGGCTCCTGTCCCGGCTTCCGTCCCGGCGGCGGTCCCGGCGGCGGCTGCGGGAGCGGCCGCGCCCACCGCGGCGATCCCCGCGGCCGTGCCCGAGGCCTCCGACATGTTCCGGCGGCTGGTCTGTCGAGCCACGTGCATACCCCGGCAGACGGACCGGCCCACCCCCCGACAACAGAAACCCCGCAGTCCGGTACGAGGCTCAGGCGCCGGTCGTCGACCCCGGCCGTACGATCATCAGTACCGTCACGGCCGCCCACAGCAGGTTGAACACCCCGGTGAACATGGCCAGTCGGGCGGTCGCCTGCCGTGTGCCGCCGCCCGCGCCGGCCTCCACGAGGGCGCTCTGCCGGGGCAGTACCAGCGCGGCGAGGACGACCGCCGCGACCGCGGTGAGCGCGATCGACGTGATCAGCCAGGCACTGCCCAGCACCCGCATGTTGCTCGCCGTGGCGAACCCGAACACGGGGACGGCGACGCCGACGACGGCGTACACCCGGCATATCCGGTGCAGCAGCCGGACGGTCTCGGCGGCCCGGACGTCGTCCGGCGCCTCGATGGCGCGGCGGGCGGCCGGCGGGAACATGCTGGCGGCGACGGTGACGGGACCGATCGCGACGATCGCCGCGAGGACATGGACGGCGAGGAGGAACTTGGTCACGGCGACGACCGTAGGCGGCCGGATGATCGCGCAGAAGCGGCAATACTGCCACCCTTCGACGGATTCTCGCCAGGCATCGGGTGCCGGTGTGCGGGAACCGGGCGGGCGCTTGGCGACAACCCGTCGAACGGCTAGGTTCCTGCCATGCACACCGTCGCCGTACTCGTCCTGGACCAGGTCGTCCCGTCCGACTTCACCGTGCCGATCGACACCTTCGGCTGGGCCCGGCTGCCCGACGGCCGGGACGCCTACCGGGTACGGGTGTGCGGCTCCGCGGCCGAGGTGACCGCGGCGGGCGGCGCGTTCACGGTGAAGGCGCCGTACGGGCTGGACGCGCTGGCCGAGGCGGACACGATCATCGTGCCGGGCGTCGCGGATCCCGCCCCCACACTGCCGCCCGAGGTCACCGCGGCCCTGCACGCGGCGGCGGCGAACGGCACGCGGATCGCGTCGGTCTGCGTCGGGGCGTTCGTCCTCGCGGCCACCGGCCTGCTGGACGGCCTGCGCGCCACCACGCACTGGGCGGCGGCCGACGCCCTGGCCGCGCTGCACCCGCGCGTCGACGTCGACCCGAACGTCCTGTACGTCGACAACGGCCAGTTCCTGACCTCGGCGGGCGCGGCCGCGGCGATGGACATGTGCCTGCACATGGTCCGCAAGGACTACGGCTCGGCGGTCGCCGCGCACACCGCCCGGATGTCGGTCATGCCGCTGGAACGGGAGGGCGGCCAGGCCCAGTTCATCGTCCACGACCAGCCGCCGGCCCCGGCCGGTGCCACCCTGGAGCCGCTCCTGGCCTGGCTGGAGGACAACTGCGACCGGGACCTCACCCTGGACGAGGTCGCGGACCGGGCCGGCATGAGCACCCGCACCCTCAACCGCCGCTTCCGCGACCAGACCGGCACGACCCCGCTGCAGTGGCTGCACCGGGCCCGGGTGCGCAGGGCCCAGCACCTGCTGGAGACCACCGCCCACCCCGTCGAACGCATCGCGGCCCAGTCGGGCTTCGGCTCCCCGACCGCCTTCCGCGAGCGCTTCAGAAGGGTGGTCGGCACCAGCCCGCAGGCCTACCGCCGGGCCTTCCGCGCTCCTTAGAGGGCGCCGGGGTACCCCTGGCAGAGGGCGCTGGGGCCACCCCCGGCCGGAAGGCTCGGGGAGCCGCGCGACCAGCCGCGACGGCGCCGCAGTCGGAAGACGGCAGGCCGGCACACGGTACCTCGCGGCCCTCCCGGCGGAGCGCTCGGCGCTCAGGCCCGCCGGTCCGCCACCGCCCAGGACGCCAGCGCCACCGCTCCCGCCACCCCGAGCACGGACGGCCACGCGCCGACCTTCCTGGCCAGCGGATGCGACCCCGCGAACGCGGCGACGTACGCGGCGCACAGCGCCCCGGCCGCCTTCCCGCCCGCCCGCTGCCGCCACTGCTGCGCGGCGGCGGCCCCGGCGACGGCCAGCACGGCCCCGCCCAGCGGCCGCTGCTTCGTCCACCGGGCCACGCCGTAACCCCCGACGAGGCCGCCCGCGGCGATCACCGAACTGGGAACCCTGGCCATGTGTGTCTCCTTCTGCCGCTTTCTGCCTGATTCCCGAGGCTAACGCGGCGACGGCCGCAGAGGTGTCGGGGGTACCCCCGGCCGGGCGCCGGGGAAGGACCGCGCCGCCGGCCCCCGCTCACCCCGCCCGGTCACGGCCGCCACTTCGCGCTGAGCGCGATCGCGCGGAGCTGCTTCATGGTCAGGGCCGGGGCCTTGCGGGTCGCGGCGCTGTGCTGCGAGCCGGAGTTGAAGGCGCTGACCACCACGCGGAAGCCGTCGGTGCGCATGGTGTCGACCGTCCACATGACGACCCCGGCGCCGCCCTTCTCCCCGGGCTGCTTCCGCCCGGCGACCATGGTCCCGTCGGGAAGGGTCTCGGACCCGGACCCGAACAGCTGGTGCGCGACGTCGGACATGTCCGGCTGCACGTTGATCTGGACGAGACTCCGCCCCTTGCCGTCGTCGACCACGACGTAGCTGAACTGGTCGTCGTCGCTCCCGTGCGCCACCACCTTCAGCCCCTTCGGCAGCAGCGAGGTGAGGGTCTTCCGGATGGAGGTGCCGTTCCCCTGCGCCGCGGGTGGTTCCTCGGTCTGCCGGGGGTCCGCCGGAATGGCGTCGACGACCCCGCGCCACTCGTGCGCGGCCGCCAGACCCATCAACTGATCGGCCGACAGAGGCGGTTCGTCCCGGCTGACCGGCGCGCCCTTCTCGGCGGCGGCGTTCCACTCGCTGACGGAGACGTGGTGGCCGTCCGGGGTGACGAGGTTCGCCGTCCAGAGCTTGGTGTCCACCCGCCGGTCGGGATACTCGTACCCCTTGACGACGGTGACGACGGACGCGTCGGGCAGATGGCGGGTGACGCAGCTGTCGTAGGGGGTGTAGACCCGGTCCGGACACTGCACGGCCTGCCGGGCGTCGGACCCGCCCGGCAGCACCCGGTTCACGGCGACGCTGACGGCGCCGGGGCCCCGCCCGTCGTCGAACACGACCTGCGCGTACGGCGCCACGAGCGGCGCGCTCGCGTCGACGCCCCGGCCCGACGGCTTGCCGAACTTCCCCTCGGGCAGCAGCTTCTCCAGCATGCCGATCATCCCGTCCGCGGTGACGGCGCGGGCGGTGGGGGAGGCCGCGGGGCGCGGGGTGGTGCTCACGGCGGACGGCGGCCGTCCGGCGGGCGACGCGCTCCGGGGCACCAGCATCGCCCCGCCGACCCCGGCGAGCGCGACCCCGGCCGCCCCGCCCAGCACGGTCGCCCGGCGCCGCAGCCACAGCCGCCGCCCCCGCACCGTACCGCCGGCGACGAGCGTGCGCCGGTCGGCCTCGAAGGTGTCCCCGGCGTCGTGCAGGGCGGCGGAGAGCCGTGCCTCGAAGGCGTGCTCACCGCTGCTGTCACTGTCGTTGTGCTGCCGCTCCACGGGCATGACGAACCACCGTCTCCACAAGGTCGATGCAGGTTGATGCAAGTTGATGCAGATTGATGCAGGTTGATGTCAGGGGCGGGCGTACTCGGCGAGGTCCGCGCCGAGCAGCTCGCGCAGCCGCCCGAGGGCGCGCACGCACCGTGTACGGACCGCGGCCGAGCTCATGTTGAGCGCGTCCGCGGTCTCGTGCACCGACCGGTCCTCCCAGTACCGCAGGACGACCACGGCCCGGTCCTTGGCCGGCAGCCGCGCCAGCGCGTCGAGCAACGTCAGCCGCAGCGAGGGGTCGGCGCCACCGGGATCGGTGCCGGTGTCGGCCAGTTCGGGGAACGAGTCCCTCGCCCGCTCCCTGCTGCTGAACCGCCGCCGGTGGGCGAGGAAGGTGCGGGTGAGGACGGTCTGCGCGTACCCGGCGGGGTTCTCGGCGCGGGAGACCCGGCCCCAGCGGACGTAGATCCGCCCGAGCGCCTCCTGCACCAGGTCCTCGGCGAGGTAGGTGTCCCCGGCGGTGAGCAGGCAGGCGGACCGGTACAGATGCCCGGCCCGCGCCGCGGCGAACTCCGCGTAGTCCTCCCCGGTCCTCTGACTCATCCGCACGCTCCCCCGTCCCCGGCTCCGGCGCTCTGCCGTACCACCTCATTGATGCGGTGGGCCGGGGTAAATGTTTCAAAGGATTCTCAGGGGCGGCTCACCGGAGCGAGTCGAGCCAGTCGGAGAGCCGCTCGCCCTCGCGGGTCATGACGCCCGGGTCGCGCAGGGCGTTGGCCAGCAGTGACATGCCCTGGTAGCCGGAGACGAGGGTGACGGCCAGGTCGTCCGGGTCGCCCGCGCCGGACAGCCGCAGCTCGCGGAACTGCAGTGCCGCCCAGTCCAGCAGCCGCCGGATCACCGCACCGGCCTCGGCGTCGAGGCTGCCGTCGGCGCGCTTGCCGAGCTCGGCGGCCAGGGTGCCGGTGGGGCAGCCGTACCGGGCGGCGACCTCACGCTGCTCGACCCAGGCCCCGACCAGCGCCTTGAGCCGGTCGCGCGGGTCGGGCAACCGGTCGAGACGGGCGGTGAGTTCGTCGAGGTGCGCGGTGTGTTCGCCGAGCGCTGCCCGGACCAGTTCGTCCTTGGTCTTGAAGTAGTAGTAGACGTTCCCGACCGGGACGTCGGCCTCCCGCGCGATGTCCGCGAGGGTGGTGCGCTCGACGCCCTGCTCGTGCAGGACCCGGGCGGCCGCCGCCATCAGCCGCTGCCGCTTCTGCGACGCCCGTACGCGCCGGTCCACTGAGTTGGTCACCCAACTAACTATAGACAGCAGGGGAGTCGACCGTGCTAGGTTCTGAGTCCGCCGACTAAGTCAGTCGGCTGACTAACAAGCAGGGGGAACTGATGATCACAGTGACGGGCGCGACCGGCACCATCGGCCGGACGCTGGTCGACCTGCTGGCCGAGGCGGGCGAGGAGGTGGTGGCGGTGTCCCGCCGCCCCCGGCAGGCGTCCACCGCAACCCCCGGCGCACCGGGCGTCCCCGGCGTCCGGTGGGCCGAGGGCCATGTCGGGGACGCGGCGGGCATGCGGGCGCCGCTGACCGGGGCGTCGGCCCTGTTCATCGTCCTGGGCGGCGAACTCAACGCCTTCGGCGAGGACCCGAAGCTGCTGCTCGGGGCGGCCGCGGACGCCGGCGTGGAACGGGTCGTCCTGGTCTCCTCCCAGGTCAGTGCGACCCGCCCGGCGGCCCCCTCGCACGCCCGGCTGCGCGAGTTCGAGGCGGCGGTACGCGCGTCGGGCCTCGACGCCACGATCCTGCGCCCCGGCGGCTTCGCCTCCAACGCCCTCGCCTGGGCCGACACCATCCGCACCAGGCGCACGGTCTTCGCTCCCTTCGCCGACGTGGCCCTCCCGGTCGTCGACCCGGCGGACATCGCGGCGGTGGCGGCGAAGGCGCTCCGCGCGGACGGCGCCGCCGGCGCGGGCGGTCACGGGGGCCGCGTCTACGAGCTGACCGGCCCGGAGCCGGTCAGTCCGCGTCAGCAGGCGGCGGCCATCTCCGCCGCGCTGGGCGAGGAGGTGACGTTCGTCGAGCTCTCGCGCGCGGAGGCCCACGCGGCCATGGCCCGCTTCATGCCGGAGGAGGCGGTCGCGGGCACGCTGGACGTCCTCGGCGCACCGCTTCCCGCGGAGTCGAGGGTCAGCACGGACGTGGCGACCGTGCTGGGCCGCCCGGCGGGCGGGTTCGCGGGATGGGTCGGCCGCAACCTGCCGGCGTTCCGGTAGGCGTTCACAGCGCCGCCCGCACCGCCTCGACGAGCGCGGCGGCCCGGGTGTCCTCCGCGCCCTCGACGATGCTGTTCATGACGTACCCGAAGGCGATGCCGTGCTCGGGGTCGGCGAAGCTCAGCGACCCGCCGCGCCCGGGATGCCCGAAGGCGCGGGGACCGGTGAGCGGGCTGGTCTCGACCGGCAGCATGTACCCGGAGGCGAACCGGACCGGGAACATGATGACCTTGTCCACCCCGGCGGCCTGCTCCGCGGTCGCCGACGCGAGCGTCTCGGGACTGAACAGCCGTACCCCGTCCACCTCCCCGATCAGCGCCGCGTACATCCGGGCGAGGCCGCGCGCGGTGCCGATCCCGTTGGAGGCGGGCAGCTCCGCGGCCTGCACCTCGGCCGAGTTGAAGTCGATCTCGGCCGGGTCGGTGACGGCGAACGCCCGGTTGCCCAGCGACCGCGGATCCTGCAGGGCGGCGACGAACTCCCGCGCCTCCGGCGGCACGAGGTCCAGCGGTACGGTCGTGAGATCGACCTCCGGCTTCGGGTACACCATCCGGCTGACCCGCCCGCGCTCGGCCGCCGGCAGCCCGATGAAGAAGTCGAGGCCGAGCGGTTCGGCGACCTCCTCCGCGAAGAACCGCCCCGGGGTGCGCCCCGAGACCCGCCGTACGACCTCGCCGACCAGCCATCCGAAGGTCCGCCCGTGGTACCCGTGCGCTGTCCCCGGCTCCCACTCCGGCCGCTGCGCGGCGAGCGCGTCGGCCATCGGCTGCCAGCGCAGCGCGTCCGCCAGCGGCACGGGCGGCTGCACCGTGACCACCCCGGCCCGGTGCGACAGCAGCCACCGCACCGGGATCCCCGCCTTCCCGGCCGCCGCGAACTCCGGCCAGTAGTCGGCCACCGGGGCGTCGAGGTCCAACTCCCCGCGCTGGGCGAGCAGATGGGCCACCGTGGCGGTGGCCCCCTTGGTCGCGGAGTACACCAGCTGCAAGGTGTCCCGCTGCCACTCCCGCCCGGTCTCCGGATCCGCCACCCCACCCCACAGATCCACCACCGGCCGCCCGTCCCGGTACACGCACACGGCGGCCCCTGCGTCCCCCCGCTCCGCGAAGTTGGCGCGGAACGCCTCCCGTACACCCTCGAACCCGTCGGCCACTTCCCCGTGGATGGTCGTCATGCCCTCATCCTGGCACCGGGTCCGGTCCGCACGGTCCCGGAACGGGCATCGTCAAGAACAAGTTGACGGCAAGGGCTCGTCAATTTAAAGTTGACGCATGAGCCCACTCGACATCAGTCTTGCCGACCTGATCGCCCGACTCGACGAGGAACTCCCCGACGCCGGCGAACTGGCCCGCGTCAGCGAGGCGCGACTGCGCGCCCAGACCCTGTCCGACCTCGGTGACCAGCTCATCGACCACTACGTCAGCAAGGCCAAGCAGAACGGGGCGTCGTGGACCGAGATCGGCGACGCCATCGGGGTGTCCAAGCAGGCCGCCCAGCAACGCCACACACCCGCCGCGTTCGAGCGGTTCACCAACCTGAACCGGCACGGCGTCGTGCTGGCCCAGGAGGCCGCCCGCACGCACCGGCACGACTCCATCGGCACCGAACACCTCCTGCTCGGCCTGCTCGGCGAACCGCGCGGCCTGGCGTACGAGATCCTGGTCGCCAAGGGCGGGTCCGAACAACGCGTCCGCGACGCGGTCCAGGAAGCGCTGCCGCCGGCCGGGGAGAAGGCGCTGCGCGGTCACATCCCGTTCCGGGAGGAGAGCAAGGAGGCCATCGGCCAGGCCCGCCGCGCGTCCGCCGACCTCGGCCACGACTGGGTCGGCACGGAACACACCCTGCTGGGCCTGATCCGCGTCACGGACAGCCCGGCCGCCCGGATCCTCGGCGACCTCGGCTTCACACCGGAGGAACTGCACGAGACCGTCAGGACCGAGACCGCCAGGCGGCTCGCGGCCGGCGCCGACCGCTGAACGAACGGTGCCCAGGAGGCCGGAACCCCCTGGGCACTGTCTCTTGTGCGCCGGTGTGCGGTCGGCGGACCGTTCAGCCGTCCGTCGCCGTGACGTCCCCGGCGTACACCAGGGCGACCCGGTGGTTGTACTGGACGGTGTACATCGCCTTGGCGCCGGTGACGACCGTGCCGCTGGACGGGAAGAAGTCGTCCGTGAGGGACGGCGCCGTGGTGGCCACGTACGCCTGACCGGCCGGGACGGTGTACATGCTCAGCGGGGCCTGCTTCGACGGAGACAGACCGGCCGGGTACTCGGAGGCGTCCGGGTAGCTGGAGCCGTACACCGCCACCGCCGAGTCGCCGGCCGCCGAGATCACCTTCACCCCGTGGGCGGGCGCGGTGTTGCAGCCGTGCGGGTTGTAGAACCACACCTTCGAGCCGCCGTACCAGATCGCGGTCCAGTCACCGTCCCGGTCGGCGACCACGAACTGCTGTCCCGCCGCGGCCATGGCACCCCAGTCGTTGATCCGGTCGGTGCCGGCCGCGCCCGGGTGCAGCGCCTGGTCACCGAACAGCGGCGCCGTGTCGCTGGGCGCGGTGCGCAGGTAGACGAAGTTCGACGGCTCCTGCGTCTCGGTGCACGCGGTGGTGGCACCGGTCGGGTCGTCGGAGGGGCAGATCTGCACGGTCTGCAGGTTCGTCTCGAACCGGGGGGCGATGGTCACCACCGAGCCGACGGGCCCGACACCGTGCCGCCCGGTGCGCACCCCGAGCAGGCTCATGAGCCGGTTCCAGTCCCAGGACGGGCCCGGGTCCCAGTGCATGCCGGAGACAAGGGACGAGTTCGGCCCGGCGACGTTGTCGTGGCCGACTATGTGCTCGCGGTCCAGGGGTATGTCGAACCGCGCGGCAAGGTACTTGACCAGCTCGGCCGTGGCCTCGTACTGCGCCTCGGTGTACCAGGTGGCCCCGTGCGCGGCGTAGCCCTCGTGCTCGATGCCGATCGAGTGCATGTTGGTCGAGTAGTTGCCCGCGTGGAAGGCGAGGTCCTTCGTCGGCACCATCTGCGTCACCGCGCCGTCCGAGGACCGCATGACGTAGTGCGCGGCGGACCCGCCCGGCTGCGTGAAGAGGTTGACGGCCGCGTCGTACGACGTCTCCGTGTCGTGGATGACGATGCTGTCGATGCGGATGCCGTTGGCGGGCCGGTTGGAGACCTGGCCGTTGGACGGCGACGCCGGCACGAACGTACAGGCGACGGTGGCCGGGCACTCGGTACCGGTGTCCGCCGCCGACTTCAGGTCGAGGGCCTTCAACTGGCCGCCGGCCGGGTCGACATCGCTGTCGGCCGCCAGCCGCACGTGCTCACCGTCCGCCGTGGTGCGGCTGACGCCCTTCTCGATGGTCGCGAACACCCGCCCGGCGAAGGCGGCGGCGCCCTGCCGCTCCTCGGCCTGGCTGTAACGGGCCACGGCCCCGTACCAGTCGCCGGGCTCGGCCGACCGGGAACCGGCCACCGCCTCCTGATAGGAGGCGAGCAGCGCGGCACCCCCACGGATGTTGGCAGCCGGATCGGTACGCAACTGCGCCACCGGCAACCCGGTCAGCTTCGCGGCGGCCTGGAGGGTGTGCAGGGCGGGAGCGGCGGCGAGCTTCGCCACGTCCGCACGCCCCGCCGCCCCCGCGTCGCCGCCGGCCATCATGGCCGGAGTCACGTCTGTGAGGTGCATCGGGCCGAACCCGCCGTCGGTGCTGTGCTGTCCGGCGTGCGTGTCCCACGCCGACTCCTCGTACGCGACGGCCAGCAGCACCTGCCGCGGCACGTGGTACGCGTCGGCCGCGGTCGCGAACTCCTGCTGCAGCGTGGTCCCGGCGTCCGCGGTCCCACCGTCGGCCAGGGCCGGCACCGGCACAGCCGCCCCGCCCGCGACGGCGAGCGCGGCGACGGCGGTCAGCAGAACCGGCCGGCTACGACGCTTCGACGCGGCGTCCCCGCGTCTGGAATTGCTTGAGCTCATGAAAAAGTCCCCGGACCTCGGAGGATCAAATGGCGGAATGGAGGATGCATACGAGGGGCCATCGGTTCACATCGCCCGACCCGGTACGCGCACGGCTCCGCGCCCTACGCGGGGCTCCGTCCGTCGACGCCTGGAAGTGGATGATCCCCCTGTGCAAGAAGTGGAGTCAACTTAACCTCTTCAAACTGCACTTGAACGACCCGAGGAGAACCCCACACAGGACGTCCACCACCGACCACACGGCCGCAGCCATGGGGGAGCGCCCCGGAAGCCTGCCCGAAGAGGCCCCGGAACCCTGCCCGCGCGGACTCCGGAACCCTGCCCGAGGAGCCTCCAGGAAGGCCCGGTCACAAGTCCGGCATACGCAGGGCCCGGACGAGGAGGGCACGCGGAAGGGGCGTACATTCCCTGAACGATCAAGCGAAGGCGGCCGGGCACGGTGCCCCGGCCGAGCGGGAGGAGGCAGCCGCGTGAACGAGACCGCGAGCCCCGACAGTTGTCACAGCAGCGTGGAACTGCAGATCGAGCGGGTCATCGTCGCCTCCCTCGAACAGGCCACGGTCCACGTGCGCTGCCTGCGCGGACCGGTCCGCCGCGGCGCCCGCTTCGACCGCCTCGGCGATTCGGCGAAGGCCCTCGACCTGACCCTGACAGAGGTCCTCGTCTACGGACACCGGGTCCCGGCCCTCGACACCGGCGTCACGGCCTTCGTGACGCTCCGGGGTGAAGGCGTCCAGCACCTCACGTCGGCCCCACCGGCCTCCCGCGGCCAGACCATCCGGGGCACCAACCTGGCGCCTTGACCTGTCAGGGGAGACCCGACGCAGCCCCCACCCCGCCCCTCCTGGCCACCCTCTCCTCGCCTCATGGAGGCACGACACTGCCGAAGAAGTGGGTGACCGGGCGCGCCCTCCTGAACGTCAGAGCTTGGGCTCCACGGGGAAGGGCAGCTTGTCGGCCCAACTGGCCAGGGCCGCCGCCGCGATCTCCCGCGTCTCACCGCCGACCGCGGTTTCCCGGAGCAGGGCCCGCTCCGCGTTGGGGACGCTGAGCTCTCGGTAGTACTGCAGATCCTCGAACCCACTGACCGCGACATCGTGACTGGTCGCGGCGTAGACGAGGCGAGAGACACGGGCCCAGTAGCAGGCCACCAGGCACATGGGGCACGGCTCGCTGCTGGAGTACATCACGGCGTCCTCCATGAGGTGACGACCGAGTTTGCCGCCGGCGGCGCGGAGGGCCATGACCTCGGCGTGCGCGGTCGGATCCCGCAGCTCGACGACCGAACTGGTGCCGGTGGCGACGACCTCCCCGTCGATGACGACCAGGGCACCGAACGGAGTCTTGCCCTCGTCCTCCAGGGCGTGCCGGGACAGCTCGATGGCCTGGGCGAGAAAGACGTGGTCCTCGGGGGTCTCGGGGGAGAAAGGCACCTGGTCTCCAAGTCTCTGGCGGGCCGCTCGCTGCCACTCTCACATGTAGACGGAGGGATCGGCGTCGCCGAAGGGGCCGTCCAGGTCCATGTCGTAGCCCGTGAGGGGTGTGGTTGCGCCGGCCCTATGGATGATGTCCAGCGCCAGCCCGGCCCGCTGGTGGTCGGTCCAGTCGCCGTTGTCCAGCACTTCGACCATATCCGGGATGGGCGCGGACGACTGGTCACCCCCGAGGATGAGACGGTGGATCCTGGGCGCCGGCCGACCGTCCGCGCAGAGCAGCAGAGCGGCGGCCGACATCCGGAGCTGCCATTCCTCGAACGCCCTGACAGCGGCCGCGGATTCGACCGGCAGACTGTGCAGGACCACCCGGTCCACGGTGAGGCCGTCACCGCGGCGCAACTGGGCCTTCATGACGGCTTGGTCGATCTCGTTGCGGATAGCGAGGAGACCGGGCCGGAGCCACGTCAGATCGCACTGCACGATGACGGCGGCCCTTACCGCGTCCGAATCCAACGCGGCGATGCGCTCACGCCAGGCGGCCGTGTCTATAGCCGGATCCGTCATGCCCCCTCCCGGGTGTGAGACCCGACCAGTGTCAGGACTTTCAGGCCTACGACGATGGCCTCGACCGGATCCGTCTGCGTGACCTCGGCCGCTCCGGGCAGGACGCGGGCGGCCAGACCTGCGGTGATCCTCAGGCTGACCGAGGGCAGCGTGGTGAGGAAGCCACGCAGTTGCGTGTCGTCCCCGGCGGGCGCGAGCGGAGCCAGCCGGCACGCGACGGCCAGGATCACGGCGGCGGGCCGGAGCTGCGGCTCCACATGCGGGGCGGGTACTCGGTAGGCACGCCCGACCCGCCCATGGTGCACGTGTTGACCAGCCGACCCGCTCACAGCGGTATGGGAGATGAGCCCGAGCAGGGCGGTACGCGCCTCCTCGGCCGTAGCGAAGTAGCGGTGAGTCGCGAATGTCCGCAGGTACGCCCCCAGCAGCTGATGATCCGGGGTGAACTCGGGCCGCACGAGCTCCGGAGGGTGGGGAACACGGCAGTCCCGCAGGGTCGCGAGCGCGGTCACCGAAGTCAGGGCCCAGAAGCGGTCGTACTCCTCGACACTCCCGAAGGCAGTACGCGCGGCGTCCGCCGCCGACGTCGTCACGGCGTCCTCGCCCCCGAACAGCGCCAGCCGCAACTGCGTGAGGATAGACGCACCGTCCCAGTAGTTCCCCATGAACTTCGTGCCGGTGAGGATCTCGTACACGCCGTACAAGGCCCCGGCCTGATGTGCGCCATGGAACTCGGCGAAGTCCGCACTCCACATCAGGGCCTGAAGTGGCCTCGGGAGCAGGGTGCCGAGTTCGTCCGGCCCGCTGGCCGACTTCGGGTCCGGGTCGACACAACGCAGGATCCGCGACCGGGCGTCGGTGCTCAGCGCGACCAGCTCACGGGCGGATCTGTTGGAGGCGACGCCCCGGACCGACATCAGGAGCGCGGTGTTGGCCAGCCAGGCCAGATAGCGGCTGAGCGCACCGAGCGGCGGAGCCGGATCGGGCAGCCGCCGGCACAGCCGGACGACGGAGTCGATCAGGACGTCGGCGCAGGCGGTCGCCTGGATCGGATCGGCCCCGCTGACGAGGGCGGCGCGGGCGAGCCGGTGCAGAACGTCGATATGAAGCGTGATCGCACGCTCGGCCGCCACCACACTCACCTCCGCCCCGGCCAACTGGTCCACGAGATTCCGTACAGCCGTCGGATCGTTGCTGGTCACGGCCTGGCTGATGGCACTGAGGTAGGCGTTGACGACGGAACCGTTCTCGAAGTCGCCGCCCGGCGCGCCGCCTCCGGTACCGGCCTGTCCGAGCTCCCCGGCGAGCGTCCGGCACAGCAGCCGGTTACGCCCGCCGACGCTCGCCAGGCCGAAGAGCTGGACGAAGGAGAAGATCCCGAAGATGTTGGCCAGCAGGAACAGCAGCGCGCCGTAGGTCGCGCTGACCCTGTTGTCGCCGAGCAACCCACAGGCGGTGAAGAGCGCGGCGAACCATCCGATGAGCACCCACTCCCGGAAGGCGATATGGCTGTCTATCGCCTGTAAGGAGGGCCAGGAACTGGCCGCCGAGAAGGTGAGCGCGAAGATCACGGCCTCGCCGGTCAGCAGCGTGGCGAAGAACGCGATGCTGAACTGGGTGGCGGCCACGACGTCATCGGCGCTGCGCGGATACAGGACCGCCACGACCGCGAGTACGACAGCACACACGCACAACACGACCTGCCGACGCCTCTGCACCACAGCCCGCTCGCTCCCCCCGCGCCTCGGCCGACATCAGCAACTCTGGCATTTTGAACGGAAGTTGCCAACAACGTCGAGTGGGGGAGCCGCCAGCCGGTTACTCCACGACGTTGGCCACGAACCTGCTCCATGTCTTGGCCGAGATGCTCAGGCGAGAACCGGCTGGCCGCTTGGAATCGCGTATGAGTACCCCTACCTGGCCAAACGCCGCCTCAAGGCACTCTGTCGCGTTTCCTCCGCTGTATGACGACTTGAACCACCCGAGCTCTTCGGTAACTCCATCGGTGACTGGGGGCATTCACAACTCCTGGCGGATGTGTTGGATCACGGACGAAGAAGCCTCAATGTCCAACGCTTGGGCGCGAAGGTACTCGAACGCAAGTCTGTAACGGTCAAGTTCCTCGTCCTTCTCCAGGAGGAGTGAGCCGGTGTGGAAGTCGACGTAGACCACGTCGAGTGTCGGCTCGGTCCCGCCGATGATGACGAAGCTGCCGAGGGCGGCGGCGTGGGCTCCCTTGGAGAAGGGAAGCACCTGGAGGGTGACGTGAGGAGACTCGTTTGCTTCCAGGAGCCGGTCGAGCTGTTCCTTCATGATCTGTGGAGACCCGACGACCCGGCGGATCACCGACTCGTCGAGGATCGCCCACAGCCGCAGCGGCCTGGTCCGGTTGAGGATGTCCTGCCGCTTCATGCGGATGTCGACCAGTCGCTCGATCTCGTCGGCCTCGAGGGGGACTTCGTTGGCCTTCTGCAGCGCGGTGCTGTAGGCGCGGGTCTGCAGGAGACCAGGGACGTAGACGCAGGAGAAATGGCTTTCGCTCGTGGCTTCGTCCTCAAGCGTGAGCATGAGATTCATGCTCTCGGGGATGGAGTCCGCGAAGGAGCTCCACCAGCCCTGCTGTTTTGCGTCCTTCGCCAGTCCGACAACCGCCCGGCGCTCAGCTTCAGTCGCCCCGTACTCCCGACACAGGGCGTCGACGACGATCCATTTGACTGGCCCCGCCTGGGTCTCGTACCGGCTGACCGTGGCCTTGGACACGCCGACCAGCCCTCCAGCCTCCTCGAGTGTCAGGCCTTTGCGGGCACGCAACTTGCGCATCATCACGCCCAGTTGACGGCGGCGAGTTGTGGTCCGCTCGGCCATGCGACTCCTTCGTTCACGCCCGGGTATGGCCCGGTGATCGCCCTCAGGCTAGGTAGCGGGGAACTGGCTAACCACCAGATTCACTCGATGGATTCTCATGAGAAGTTACATAGAGAGATTTCTCTGTGTCATCCTCGTCTTACTGATTGCTACGCGGTGCAGTCGTATGCATACGGCGGGCGCAGCATGCGCGTGGCCGGGAGGGAAGGGTCGACATGTCTGGTTGCGAGGCTCCCGAGTCCCTGCTCCGCTGCGTTATGCCCTTCGAGGCGGCGCCGGCGGAGGTGCGCCTGCTTCGGAAAGCGGTGATCGGTCAGCTAGGGCGATGGGGCTTGCCTGCTGCCGCCGACGAGGCCGCGCTACTGGTGACGGAGCTGGCGACGAACGTTCTCAAACACGTCGGCGAAGGTGTGTCGGCAACCTTGATCCTCGAATGGAGAGGCGAGCGGCTGCGGGTAGAGGTGCACGACAAGAGTCGTGCGATCCCGGAGCTGAGGTCGACTGAGTGCGACGTGGAATGCGGCCGGGGCTTGCACCTCATCGCGGCATGCGCGCTGGACTGGGGAGCCGTCCTAACCGCAGCCGGCAAGGCGGTGTGGTGCGAGATTCCGCTCAGTGCGGGGAAGAGCTGCCGCCGCGTTGAGCGGGCAGCCGAGGCTCTGGAGGGTTACCGGGCTGGCTGCGGCGGCCGGCACGGAACGATGACGGAGGCAGGTATCGAGGAGTCGGCTATCGAACTTATTGCCGACCTGCTCCACTGGACCGCCGCCCGCGGTCAGGCCCCCGATGACCTTCTGGACTTGGCCCAGATGCACTACGAGGCTGAAGCGGATGCGGCCTGATGGGTGGCTCACTGTCCAAGCTTCCGTATCTGCTCGCGAAGGGCGTCAGGCGTGCGCCAGGATTCTCCGCGGAAACCCTTGTGGCACATGCGGTGGCAGTTGGCACAGAGAAGAGCAAGATCCAGGAGCCGGGTCTCTGTCACCCCCGATATGTGGAGAGGCAGGCTGTGGTGGACTTCGATGTAGCCGTCTCCCAGCTCGCCGTAGGCAGCAGTGAAGTCGAACGAGCACACCTCGCACCGCAGAGGTATGCCCTCTTCCAGGGCCGCCTGGATCTTCCGGTCGCGCAGGGGCTTGTTACGCTCACGGTAGAGAGCCCAGCGTCTGAGGAGCTGTCCTTCGCGTGCCATTTCGGTCTCGCCCTCCTGGGCGGGTATGCCGATGATCTTGGCGGATGCAACGCCAGCGTGCAGGGCCTTGGCGGCGGCGAGCATCTCGTCGGGGCGCTCTGTGAAGTCGGCCACTACTTCACGGGTCAGCTGGCCGCCCTTCATGGCGACCCCGTGGTACCCGGTACGGGCAGTCACGATGTTGCCGGTCTTGAGGCTGACGCTGCCAGGGGAGCGGAACCTCGGATCTGCCGCCGCGCCATCGTGCAACGGAAGCTTCCTGAGGATCTGGGACAAGTCTTGCACCCGCTTGTCGGCTGGCCGCAGCTCGCGCCAGCGGTTTTCGACAACGAGCGCGCAAGCCAGCAACAGCTCGTCACGCGTCCAGTTGATTTTAGCCACAGCGGTATCGTACGAGTATTCGAAATTGCCATGCTGTTGGTGACCAAGGTGGGGCAGAGGATGCCGCACACTGGTGTGTGCCGCCGTGTCGAGTCGCAGTGTCAGTGGGGCATGTCACCCTCTGTGATGGCTGCCGTATGAGGCGTCATTGGAAAATCGTGCAAGAGGAGGGGCCATGACGGGCACTGACCAGGACTACACGTCAATCGAGATCTGCGCCGGTGCTGGCGGACAGGCGATCGGACTGCACCTGGCGGGTTTCAGACACCTCGCCCTCGTGGAGATCGACAAGTATGCGGCGGCGACGCTGCGCGAAAACATCGAAGTGCACCCGAAGTGGGACTGGGAGCGCGCCAACTGCGATGTCCTCTGCCAGGACGTGACGGAGTTCGACCCTGCGCGTGACTTGGTGAAGAGCGTCGGCCTCTACAAGCGGGGTGAAGTTGACCTGCTTGCCGGGGGTGTGCCGTGCCCGCCTTTCTCGCATGCTGGCAAGCAGCTCGGCGAGGACGATGAGCGTGATCTCTTCCCGCGCATCCTGGAGCTGGCCGAACTCATCCGCCCCCGCGCCGTGATGATCGAGAACGTCCGCGGCCTCATGGACCCCAAGTTCGACGACTACCGGGCGCGGATCCAGGCCAGTCTTGAGGAGATGGAGCCCGACGAGGACGGCCGTCCAGGCTACGAGGTCGTGGGGTGGAAAGTTTACGAGGCGGCGGAGTTCGGTGTTCCACAGCTTCGGCCGCGCTCCATTCTGGTCGCCTTCCGGAAAGACGTGCTCAAAGACCTCAAGTACGAAGCTCCGACGCCCAATGGCAAGACGGCAACTGTGCTGGACAGGCTTGAGAAGACGATGGCGGAGCGCGTTGCCGTGTTCAAGGGCGGCCCTCGGGAAGATGAGGCCAACAACGTGCTCAAGCAGTGGAAGAAGCACGCTGCCAGCGGGACCGTCGCTCCCACGCTCGTAGGCGGCTCCAAGAAGCACGGCGGCGCTGACCTCGGTCCCAGCCGCGCCAAGAAGGCATGGGCGAAGCTGGGCGTCTCGGGCCTGGGCGTGGCCAACGCGCCAGTGGACGGCAAGCCGACCGGCACCGAGGACCGCGATCTGTTCCGTGCCGGGGGGCCCATGCTCACGGTTCGCCAGGCGGCGATCATCCAGGGGTTCCCGATGTACTGGGAGTTCACGGGAGGCAAGACGGCCCAGTACCGGCAGGTCGGGAACGCGTTTCCACCGCCCGTCGCGCAGGCCATCGGCGAATCGATCATGGAAGTGCTCAAGGCCGACCGGGCGCGTGACACGAGCCGATGACGGTGAGCGGCTGACGGGCAGCGCCGCCGTAGCGCGGCACTGCCCGTCAGCCGTCCGTCACGAGAGCGGGCTGGCCAGGTGCGCGAGAAGGGCATGGATGTCAGCGGCGTCCATCCCCAGCCCCGTGGTCTCCTCCTCCTGGAGATCGCCGAGCTGCCGCACGGCAGGGTCGTCAAGCACGCTTCCCAGGAAGTCCAGCTTCTTTTCCAGGCTGAGGGCGACGAGCTCGTCGATCGTGCCCCGGGCCGCGAGTACGGTGACACGCGTATCGGTGCCCGGCGGCAGACCTAGCCGATGGATGCGGTCCAAGCTCTGAAGGAAGCGCCCAGCCATGTAGTCACGGTCCACGTACACCGCGTCGTGACAGACTTGGTGAAGGCTGATGCCTTCTCCGAGGGTCGCGGCATTGGAGATCAGGACCATGCACGAAGGGTCCTCGCGGAAACGGCGGAGCTCAGCTTCCCGGTCCGGGCCCGACGTGGCGCCGTAAACGGAAGCCGGGGCGTGCGGGGCCAGGAGCTGCTCCAGCGTCCTCTGGCTGCGGATGAAGCCAGTCCACACCAGGGTCTTGCGGCCGGCCCGCGCATTCTGGGCCACAATGCGCACTGTTTCCGCGTACTTCGGTGAGAGCTCGTGCTGAGGAAGCCGATGAAGCAGGGTGCGCAGTGTGTCTTGGGCTGCAGGCTCAGCCGACGGCAGCTGAAAGGCAAGCGGATCATGCGGGTCGTCGCTGCGAGCGAGCAGAGCCGGACTGATCGCCGCCATGAGCAAGCGCATGGCTGCCTTGCCAAGAGAGGCCAGGTCGCCGCGGCGGGACGACGGAGTTCCCTTGATCGCGTCATACAACTCGCGGTGCAACGGAGGGAGTTCGACATAGCGGACCACGGGCTCAAAGGGAGGGAGACCCAGCTCCTTCTTTGTTGTCCGGGTGAACAGCGGACGCAACACCCTGCTCGCGTAGGCGAGGTCGCCGCCGCTGACAGCTTCGACAACGAGCTGTTTGCCGCGTCCAGGCCAGACGAACGAAAGCAGGCTTTCCAGGTCGCGGGCTCCGTTGGGGGCTGGAGTTCCGGTGAGAATGAGACGTCGTTGGGCGAGCGGTCCCAACGCGAGGCATGCGGCGCCGTAAGTTCCACGGGCCCCGAGTTTCATGCGGTGCGCTTCGTCCAGTACAAGCATCGTCGGGATGGTGCGCAGCCACTCTGACAGCTGGTTTACGGAGCCGGCCAGACGCTCGTAATTGACGAGGACGACATCGGCTTCGGAGGCAAGATATCCGTTGTCCATGACGGACGTCAGCAGGGGTTCCTTGAGGCAGGTGTCTGCTTCGAATGCCCACGCTTCATAGGCGGATTTGGGACAGATGACGAGAAGTCGGCGGACCTCTCCTTGCTCCCGCAGGGCACTGAACACAGCCAGTGCCGTGCGGGTCTTTCCGGCTCCTGGAACACTGAAGTTTGCACCATGGCCGAGGGACAGCAGCTCCCCGATATCCCGGAGCTGGAACGAGGTGAGATCCGCCTGCCAGCCCGCGCCCAGCAACGAGTCGACGCCCTCGGACGAGAGAGGCGTCTGAGGTGTGCCGGCCGACGGTGAGCTGAGCCGGGCCTCGACGGTCTCGGAGTCGTCTAGAACGCCCGTGACCAGGGTGGCAAGCTCGGGTTCCCACTCGACGTCGTCGTGCGGCCACTCCGCCAGCTCGCCAATGGAAGACAGGAAACTGTCCAGATCGGTTTCCGACGTCAATGGGCCCCGCTGGCCGCCAGGGGTCACCCGGGTGGCCAGCAGCCCGAAGTCCGCTTCAAGCCCTGGACGGGCACGGAGCACGGCCCGCGTTCGTGTGATGTCGAAGGCGATACGGAGAGACGGCGTGTCAGGGTGACTCACTGCTGGCTTCCTGCCGCCTCGCGGAGCCACGCCAAGCCCTCGCCCGGAAGCGGGATGCTCCGAGAGGCCTCAACCGATACCTTGCCCAGCGCCTGCTTGAGCGAGACAAGTGCATCGTCAAAGGCTCCCTCATCCAGGCTGTTGTTGCCCCGAGCCATCACCAGGTCCGTGACGCATTGCTGCAGGTTGTCGACTGCGGCGATGATGCGGTCGGGGGCTGCGAGCCGCTTCTTCTGTTCACGGTTCACCTTGTGAGCGGCCCGGATCGATTCGTCGAAGGCCTCCTCTAGCAGGGACCAGGAGCGATTGGCGGCCGTGACCTCCTCGGCAGTCGCAACGGTCCCGGACTTCTTCGTGGCCTTGGCTTTGAGAAGGGTGTCAGTGAGGGCACGGGCCTTGGCCGTCTCCGAACTCGGCGCTGGAACCGAGCGGTTGAGGCCGGGGATGGAGACTGCCCGGGGCGCTTCGAGCACCGCCGCCCGCAACCCCTCAGGAAGCCGGTGATCCAGGTACTTGTCCCGGAAGTCGGTACGGATTGCACGGATGTCGGTCTTTGCGATATCGAGGACGATAGCGGCGAGCCGGTATTCAAGAAGAGTGTCGGCCTTCTCCTTCCCCTTGGCCTTTTCCTTGATATAGGTCCGGTACAACTCGGCGAAGCTTTCCTGCGCGTCCTCGAAGTCCATAAGCCGCAGCTTGATCTGCCCGTGTTCGCTGCGCTTGACCAAGTCACGCAACTGACCGAGAACCCAGGTGTCCCGTTCCAGTGCCGGCGTAGAGGTGTGGAACAGCTTGGAGATAGCGGCGAACGGCAGTCCCAGCTTGGTCTGCTCCTCGATGGCCATTAGCCGGTTGATGTAGGAATACTCTCGTCGGCGATCCGGCCTGAGCTGCAAGGAGAGTTCGACAGAGCGGATATCGTCCCAGCTGCAGCTGGCCGGCAGGACACCCACACGGATGGACCGGACACCCAGCTCCTTGAGAGCGGCCCGGCGTGTATTGCCGTTTACGAGGACACCCTCACGCGAGATGAGGCCCGGGTCGTTCTGCTGATGATCGCGGAGGCTTTCCATCAGTTTGTCGAAGTCGGGGTCGCGCTGGTGCGGGTTGGATGGCTTCGCCATCAGCAAATGGTGCAGGTAGCGCTGGCCGGCATCGGACCAGCAATCCTTTGCCAGTTCCTCTTCCTGGGCCCGGTCGTAGGCGCGCTGCGCACTGACCCTGTGCGTAGCAGGGTTGTAGAAAAGCCGGTCCACGGGCATGTCGATGACTTCGACGTGGATGGGTCGGCCCCGGAACTCCACGCGGAGCGTCTCGGGTACTGAGTCACCCGCCCGCGCGTCCTGGAGCCGCTGTTCGACCTGGGCGCGGTTCTCGTCTGCGATAGGGGGGACGCCGAAGTCCGACGGCATGGGTACCTCTCGTAACTGGGCTGTGCTGTGGGAACCGATGATGGCAAGCGCTGGAAACGGGCTAAGTTCCGGGTCAGTTCAGATTGTCACGGAAGGCTTCCCGTGCCTCAGCCGGCAGGGCGCGGTACTTCGCCCAAAGCTCCTCGACAGCACTGAACGTGCGGGCGTCCTGCTTGATCCACGACCTGAGGATGTCGAGTTCGAGTGCGGGCAGCGCCCCGGCCTCGGAGAGCAGGGTCGGCACGTCGTACGTGGAACCAATGCCGCCCACGCGGCAGCGATTGCACTCGATGACGTACTGGAGAGCCTTCGTGCCGTCCCGCATCAGGACTTCGCGTCTGGCGACATCGAGCTGAGCCGTGACCTCGGAGTCGGCGTACTTGTCACCCGGGGTGGCGCCGCACGAACTGCACTTGTTGTTGTACTTGACCAGCAGCTCTCGGCGCTGGGTCACCGTGATGGTGCTCCTGGGCCGTGTGCCGCGGCCAGGCTCCCAGACGGGTACGCCGCTCTGTACGAAGCGCTGTTCGTTGGCGCCGAGTTCGATGTCCTCCCGGTTGGTGTCGATCTTCCACCCGAAATCTCGGAGATCACGCATACGGCGGTCGATCTGGGCCACATCGGGAAATGCCTCGCGCAACTCCGATTTAGTGAAAATGCACCCTTCGCCGACCACCTGGACGAGCCAGAGAGCGGTGCGCTTCATCGTGCCCAGTTTGCTGTCCTGCCATGAAGGCAAGGCCGTGCTCATCCGCCACCTCACAGAGTCTGAGTGGGCCAGTCCGGATGGATGCCAGGGCAGTGAGTCTCTGGCATCGGCCCGTGAGACACCACCCAACTCCAAGCTCACTTGAACCGGAAGGGGCTGGGTGTCCGGATGGGTATCCGGACATATCTGGGGAGCGAGTTGGTGATGGGCGGAGGCAGACTGTTGTCGGATGCTGTTTACGTGCGATGTGGTCCGAGGAGTTGGTGTGCCGAGACATGGCCGCTTCAGGGAGCTGGAAGCCGATATTCCGGATGGAAGAAAGGCTCTCACGGAAGCCTTGCGGCGTTTGATGCTGGTGATCGGGCTGTCGTTGAGGAAGACGCATGAGGCGCTGGAGCTGCGGAACAGTGGTTGTGACGCTTCGGCGAGCGCGCTCTCTGACCTGCTAAATGCGCGTGTGAGCAAGCCGAAGGAAAGTGTGGTCCAGGCGCTCTATGGTCTGGCGGAGACCATCGCACGGGAGAAGCGGCTCCCCATGCCGATCGGCTGGGAGGAGCTCAAAACTCTGTGGCGGGAGGCATGTAAACCGCCGGCGCCCCTCTGCGTTGAGTGCGGTTCGCCCGTGTTGCCGGTCCCCCAGCCGATGGGGGACCGGCAACACGGGCAAGGACGGTGGCCTAACGTGCTGGCCCTGTTGGCCATGAAGCAGAACAGAAGAAGCGAGGACATCGCCGGCGTTCTGCGGCACCTCGGTATGACCGCGAGCCCGGAGGAAGTGGCGCACGCAGTGACCGTGTGCAGGGCCCGCGGCCTGCGCTCGGAGGCAGAAGTCATTCTCCGGTATGTGCAGTCCGGTCGCGATGGGCATGAACTCGCACAGATCGCCTACGAGTTCATTCAAGTCGAAAACAACGCCATGGCCCGGCGCCTGCTCGAGATGTCTCTTACTCGGTAGGGGTTTCCGGTCTGCGTCTGTTCGTGGACGGGCGCCGGGAAACCACCGCCTGGCAGATCGACTCACTGCACTCCTCCGCAGGCTCGTGTTCCCAGAACCGCAGGACGAGCCAGCCGGCGGCTCGCAGACGTTCGTCCGTATCACGGTCACGGGCCATGTTCCGGGCTACCTTGTCGGACCAGTAGCCGGGGTTGGTCTTCGGGGGAACGTAATGCTGGGGGCAGCCGTGCCAGTAGCATCCGTCGATGAAGACGGCCACCTTCACGGGCCGGAAGACCATGTCTGCGGTGCGGCGGAGGTCTGAGAGGGGACGGGCCGCGACTCGGTACCGCAGTCCCTGGGCATGCACCAGTCGGCGTACTAGGCGTTCCGGCGTGGTGTCGCGGCTGCGGATCGCCTGCATGTTGCGGCGACGTGCGGCGGAAGAGGCCCAGGAGCCCTCTGGGGGCGTCCATGCGGCCTGCGGCTCTTCTGGCTCGGATCCGGGAGTAGTCATCTGTCGTGAGTGGGTTAGCAGCCAGACAGGGTCGGCAGCAGCGCTCCGTACGGGAGGAGGCGGCCCTGTTCGATGATCTCGCTGAGATCGTCCTTTTGCTTGCTGTTGCCGAAGTCGGCCACCGCCTTCCTCAGCGCGTCGAAGGCGACATGGTAAATGGCGTCGGCTTCCCCCGTCCCTCGGGCGATCGAGGTAATCCGACTGGGCATGGGCTCCGCGGTCACTACGACGAGGTGCGGGAGCCGGCCGCGGCGATGCCTGATCATCTGGAGGAACTCGTGCCGTACGTTCTGGACGCGATCTGACCTGATTGTCCATTTGCAGGATACCGCCGCGTGCAGATATGGGAGGGCGGAGGTGTCTGCGGCCGACTGCGTGACGCCTACGGTGACGTCGGGTCTGATGAGGTAGTCGCGGCCCAGGTCGACACGGAGGGTCGCGTTCTCGCGCACGGCTTTGGCCACTCTGTCCAAGTGCTGGTACTGCGTGAAGTCGGCCACGGTTTTCTTGTGGTCGACATGCCACAGACGGTCTGGAACCTCAGCAGGCAGTGCTGTCTTCAGGTGGTGGCACACTGCCTGTTCCAGCGCCGGGCCAAGGCTGTCCGGGGCGTCGGCAAGCACGATCTCGGGTTCTATACCGAGTGCCTCAAGAACGCCCCGCGCGAGGAGCTTCGACGTATTGCTGTCGGAGTCGGCGTTGTTAGGGACGAGCTTTCCTGTCTTGTCTGTCTTCCTCCATCCGAGGAGGCTGGTCGCGAACGGCGCGTTCATGGTCAGTCCTCCCTGGTGTGCGGAGGCAACGGCGGGGCGGGTACGACGGCGTCGCCTGGCTGGGCGAGAACCCACTCCCCGCCGTCGAGGATGACACGCGTGGTGTGCCGGTGATCTGGTCCCGCCGGGACTAGGCGGGCGCTGACGAATTCGCCTTCGTCGGGAAGCGGCAGTCCGAGTCGTCCGGCGATCTCGCGATGACTGGCGTAGTGGCCCATGATGACGATTCCCTCGGGTGCCAGAGCTGACCGGCAGCCGCCGTTGCCGCGCACCCGTTTCATGTAGTCCTTCTGCTGGGCCACGGTGCGCACCACGTTGCGGCCGATGCGCCGCTTCTGAACTCGCCGGAAAAGTTCGTTCAAGCGCCGCTGGCCCGAACCCGCGGCGAACACAGCGTCGCGATCGGCGGCATCCATGTGGAGAAGCACGTTCTCGGGCAGCGGTTCGTCACGCCACAGCCAGTGGATCTTGTCTCGGTGCGCGGCCTTGATGGTGAGCTTGAGATCACGGTTGTTGCCTGTGTTCAGCCACTCACCACGTATCCGGACGAGACCGATGCTCCAGCGCGACCTGTAGTCGTCCGCCCAGGCCAGCAGGCAGAGGTGACCTACTGCCTCCGGCGGAATCATCCAGCCACCGAACTGCTGTGAGTACTTGCAGTCCACGTCGATGCCCACGATCTGGTAGTCCATGGCCTCGCCGTCCGCGAACCTGAACTCGCGCTGCAGGTTGATCTCTACCAGGGTCCCCGCGTGCGTCTTCTCGGTCTTGAAGAGGGTCTTCCAGTCGTACCGCCCGGTCACCTCACCGTTGAGCAGTTGGTCGATGGTGTCGCGGAGGACCGTGGCGAACCGCCGGCCCGTGGGATCGAGCGCTTTGACGTGCTCGTAGACCTGGTCCAGTTCAGGATCTGGCGGGGCCGTCACGTCGTGCAGGGCGACCGACGTGGCGGCAATGATGTCGGCCTCTTCGAAAGGAAGCATGTTTCCCCCGTTGGTGACTCGTTCGTCGAGCATGAAGTTGGGATGCCTCAGAACGCATCGACGATAACCGCATCCGGACGGGAAGAGTCCCTCGTCCGGAAGCGCACGAGCTGACGTTTCGAGTCGACTGCCGACTTCGGTGGAATCACGGTGAACGCCATGATGACCTTGTCAGATGCAGCCGACCCAGTTGCGGCAACGGCCTTCACCTCATCGTCATGCTGGGCGTCGACGACGGGGTAGAGGAGGACTACGCCGCGATGCGGCCCGAGGGCGCTGTCTTCAGTCGGCGTTTCGCCTGGCTGGTCAATCAGCTGCTGTGCATACAGACGGTGCTCCAGGCCCGAGATGCGGCCGAAGGACAGCTTGTTGGACTGACGACTTCGGCGGAACAAGGAGAAGGGGCCCTTGTCCAGCACAGTTGCCTCGATCCGGTTGCGCTGCGTGCGTTGCGGAGCGATGACCAGCCAGTCGTCGACCCTGGCCAGGCGACCGTCGAGCTGGGACAGATAGGTCAAGTGCGGGCCGAGGACATTGCCCTCCTCCCACTCCAGCGAGCTGAGCACGGAAAGGAGCTGGGTGTGCGGGATGACCGCGGTTGCCGCCTGGAAACTGCGGGGCAGCGGTGAGGACGCATCTGGACGCAGAACGCAGGTTGCTGGAGTGCCGCCGAGTGCTGCGAGGACGGGCTTCCAGCGCTTGGTGTTCTCCTCGGTCATATCGGCGTCCTGCGGATATGCTGCCGGCTCGATCGGCTTGCCCGGGGAACGTACCTCGACCAGTTCCGCGTTGAACATCTTGTTCCGGGCTGACGGCTTTACCCAGGACAAGTGCTGCGCTACCAGCGGCGGGATCTGGGCGGGGGTGACCTGCGGGTGGCCATCCACAAGCGCTGAGTACCGCGCCAGCTCTTCGCGGAAGAGCTCCTCGTCGCGGCAGATCGCCTCGAAGGCCTCGTACAAGTCGACCGTCTTGGCGTTGCGGCCACGGCCGAGCGACTCCTCACGGCCGATGTAGAGGCGCACGAGGTCTCGGTAGCCGGGGCGGAAGCCGAACCAGCGGCCCATCTGCATCAGGGTGTCGGCCTGCTGCGTGGTGCGTCGGTAGTACGTGATTGTCAGGCCCTCGACCGTGAAACCGCGGGACAGCTTGGTACCGCCGACGAGGATCTTCCAGACGTTCGGGGTACGGGCAAAGTCCAGGTCAGGCTGGGCGTAGTCGCGCTCGCTCTCACCGTTGACGACCATGACAGGGCTGCCGCCGCGATTGATCAGTTGGATGGCGCGGGATACGTACGGTTTGAGGTCCGCGTACGCAGCGGGCGTGTGCAGGGGGCCGTCGGCGTGGGGTCGGAAGTCCTTGTCGAAGAGGGCCGCCAGGCGCGCATGCCCCTCGGGTCCCGTGTGCGCGGCGTTGCGCCACATGGTCTTGATGCGCTCGGCGAGTGCGGCGTGTTCAGCCATACGGACCGATTCGTGCACGAGCATCGTGTGGTGCCGGAAGTCGCCGGGGACACCGTGCTTCTCGCGGTAGACCTTCAGAGCGCCTGTGAGGACGTAGGCGTCCAGGGCTTCTTGGAGGCGGTCGCCCGTGGCCTCGTAGATGCCTCGGACGTACGCCTTCTCGGCCTCACCTTCGACGTTGCCGACGTTGTCCAGGTCGTGGAAGTCCTGTACGCCCATGTAGTCGATGGGGCGAGGAAGGGAGATCAGGAAGTCGCGCGGGAAGATGTCCTCCTCGTCACCCGGGTCGATGAACACGTTGGCGAACGGAGTCGCGGTGTAGCCGACGTACTGGGCGCGGGGCAGGAGGCTGAGAAGCCTGCTGATCTGGCCGTTGATCGCGGTGCGGGTGACCTTGCCGTCCTCCCACTTCTTCGGGTCGGTCGTGTTCACCGAAGCCTGGTCGGACTCGTCGTCGATGATCAGGGTCGGTATCTCGCCGAGGATCGGGCCAATCTTCTTAAGGTCCTTGACCAGCTTCTCCAGCACCGACTTGTTCTTCTTCACGACCATCACGCGGGCGCGGGCCGTGTGCAGGTTCGCCGGGTCGTACAGGCGACGGGTGCGGTCAGACTTCTCGAACTCCAGGGCACTGATGCCTCGTTCGAGCGTCATGTAGTCGCGGTCGCGTGAGGTCAGACGCTCGATGTCGAAGGCGCCGAGGACGGAGGGCCGGCCGCCGAACGAGACGAACTTCGCGGGCCAGTCCTCGTCGTCCTGGTAATCGATGCCGACCAAAGCGTCCGGGTCATCCGGATCGGCGGCGCCCAGGATGTTCTCCTGGCCGATCAGCTCCATGTCGAGGCGGCGCTGGGTCTGGCCGCGCAGCAGGTTCAGGGTGCCGCCCAGCACGATGACCAGGCGGTAGCCCGCGTCGATGGCCTTTGCGGTAACGCCGGTGAAGTTGGCCGTCTTGCCGGACTGCACGTAGCCGACGACGAGTCCGCGTGCGCCGTAGGCGTCGTCACGGGTGGGGTCGGCAAGCCGCTCCACGACCGCATGGGAGGCCTCGTCCAGACTGGAGACGGCCGCGTCGCTCCAGCCCTTGCGGCGCAGCAGTCGCTCGTACGAGGTCCAGTAGAAGGAGCGGTTCGCAGCCTGCTCCCGGGTGTACCAGGCCTGGAACTCGCGGCTGATGGTGACCGGACCCGGTTCCTTGTGGACCGGGACGGCGGCATCGAGTGCCTTGCGCAGATCCGTGCCGAACGCGAGCTTGTCGTAGACCTCGGTACGGCGCTCCGATGTGCGGGGCTCGGTCACCGACCACGAGGGGGACTGCTCGAAGTCCCATGCGGTGAGCTTTCGGCGCCAGAGGGTGAGCAACTCGTCGCCGGGGTTCGAGGCCATGATCCGGTCGCGGAAGTGGAACAGGTCCGTGTCCGCTTGTTCGTCGGTGTCGGCGAGTACGAGGGCGAGCTTGGCGAAGTGCTTGGGCCCGCGCCGGCTCATCGCGTCGAGGACCTCGCCGTGGAGGTCGGTGAGGTGGTCAGGAGCGGGGGCGTTCTCGGCGGTCACGGCGACTGATCGGCCTCTCTTGGGGACGGGCGGTGGTGAGGAGACGGGTCGGGCTAGCCCTCGGTGCGGGCGATCTCGGCCCGTGCAGCGGTGACCAGCACGCTGTTCCACAGGGCGACCTTGTCGGTCTGGTTCGCCCAGACCCGCTCCTTCTGGAAGATCTCGTTGAGCATCAGGTAGAGGAGGCTCTTGAGAACCGGGGCGTCGTTGGACCCTCCGCGCCGGCCGCCGTTGAAGACGTGCCGGTAGTCCTTGTTGAGGACGATCCGACGCTCTTTGTGGTCGATCGTGAAGATCAGCTCGGCGGGATCGACGCCGGGCGGCACGTCCAGCCTGGCCCAGGTGAAGGTGATCGGATCGTCGCCCTCGAGTTGCGGTAGCTCGTCGCGCAGCGTCCGCTTCAGCTTCGGGTCGAGTCCCTTGCCCGGCGGGATGACGGCCATGCGTTTGACCTCGGTGCGCCGTTTGGCGGCTTCGCGATAGGTCGTCTCGGCCTCGTGGACGTACGCGGTGAAGGTGTGGCCGGTCGGGTCGGTCGCCTGCTCCAACCCTCTGGCGAACGCCGGCGTGACCTGGACGCCGTCCTTCTTGACGGTCAGGGCGAAAACGTCGTTGGGTTCGGGCGGCAGGTCCACGGCGATACGGGCGAGTGCGAGATGGCCTTCAGGGCTGCGGGTGTCGTTCCAGCCACCGGCCTGGACCAGCCGGTCGTTGCGGTAGACGTAGAAGCCCTGACGCTCGGCGAGCGGCCCGATGCCTCGGTATGCGACGAGCGGTGACTTGGGCGGCCATATGTGCGCCGTGAGCGTGACGTCACCGACGCCCTCGACGGGCGCAAAGTACCTGCGCGGATAACCGGCGCGGCCCGGAACGCGGTAGCCGAAGGGGTCGATGGGCTCGACTCCCCGGTGGTCCAGCTCCTCCCGGGTGTGGACGTCCTCGACGACGATGTCGATGTGGAAGCCGTCGCGGGCGAGGAAGCGGTGGAGGTGGAGACCGAGGTGGGTCTCGAGCCGCTCGATCGCGTCGTTGAGGTAACGGTCGGTCTGCCCGTCCGTGATGGTCTCGAACGCGCGGACCTGGTCCCAGCGCACGATCGTGCCTTGCCAGTCGATGATCCCGTCGTAGCGGTCGACCAGGCTCTGGCAGTACGCCGCATCCACGATGTCGCAGGTGAAGTCGGCCTGCGCGCGTGCGGTGAGCCAGCGGCGTCCGGCCGAAGGGCTGCGTTTGGTCCGACTGATCACGGTGAGTGCGTCTGCGTGTGAGAGCGAGGCTGCCTTCAGACCGGCGCCGAAGTGCCCCAAGGCGCCGGCGGCGTAGTTCTCGCGTCCGCCGACGGTCATCGCAGTGTCCAGTCCGGACTCGTCCATGCCCTCGCCGTCGTCGACCACGAGCAGGCCGACCAGGCGGTCGCGACCGCCGCGCTCACCCGTGTCCCGCAGGAAGCTCACGACGACGTTGTGGGCTCGAGCGTCGATCGAGTTGTCGATCAGGTCGGCGATGGCCGCCTCGAAGCTGTAGCCCTGGTGCGCGAGCGATTCGAACGACCGTGCCGCCGGAGGCAGTCGCTTGCTCCCGGTGGTGGGTACGTCGAACTGCCAGTCGGAAGATGGCTGGTAGGGCGGCATACGGGTGTTCCTCGCGGACTAGGACACGCCTGGAACGCTTCTGGGCATGCCGGTTCAGCTGGTCAGATGTGACGTTAGCGTGAGCCAGTTGCGGAGGAACAGGGGGATCGGGGCAAACGATGCCGATTCAACTCCCCGGGGTCCATATCGCGGCAGCAGCGTCACGTTGCCGGGGGAGCACAGTCCGGCGGAGCTGTCGTAGGGCCGCCCGCTTCTTCCTCAGTGTCGTGCCTCCACGCCCCGCCTCAAGGGCGCTTCGCGTCGGCTGCGCCGATGGCCCTGCGGGCCACCCTTGACCCGGGCCGCTCCGGCACGGGGGAGAAGCGGGCGGGCGGCCCGGGGAAAGTGGGCGGCTTCCGGGGTGAGCCGGCGGGGCCGGCTGCGTTCCGGGGCGGGGTTGGGGCGCGTCGGGTGCGGGGCGGCTTACGCGGTGCCGTGGCAGGCGGCGTACGGCTGCGGCTGGCCGCACCAGCAGTCCGAGGTCCGCTGCGGCGGCCAGGCCACCGCACGCCCCCGTGCCGCGAGCGTCGTCGCGTACTGGGGGAGCAGGGTCGTGTCCGACGGGGACGAGCCCTCCGAGGCGGCGAAGGCCTCGTAGGAGGGGACGGTGCCTGTGACGATGCCGAGGTTGCCGGTGCCGGAGACGGAGAGTTCGCGCAGGGAGGTCTCTATGGTCGCGAGGTGCTCGGGGTGGGAGGGGTATTCGGTGGTCAGGGCCGGGTAGGCCGAGAGCAGTTCCGACAGTTCGCCCGCCGGCCAGTGGAGGACCGCCACCGGGAAGGGGCGGGAGAGGGCCTCTCGGTAGGTGCCGAGTTCGGCTCGGAGGCGGGAGATCTCGGCCTCCAGCTCCTGCGGGTTGTCGGAGCCCAGGGACCAGACGCGCTTGGGGTCGTGGAGTTCGTCCAGGGAGACGGGGGACGAGTGGAGGGTGTCGGCGCGGGCGTCCCAGTCGTCGTGGGGGAGGCCGAGCATGCGGCGGACCCTGTGACGGCCGAACAACACCGGGTGCGTGGCGTAAGGGGGTTCGGCCACGTCCGTGAGGAGGAGGGTCGCCGCCTCCGTGAACGTATCGTGGGCCGCTTCCAGCTCGTCGTGGGTTTCGAGGGACTCCGCGACGATCACCCAGGGGGCCGGGTCGCGGGGCGCCGTGGTGCGGATGCCCTCGATGATCGCCCTGGCCTCTGCCTCGTGGTCGTACTCCCACAGGTTCGACGCCTTCAGGGCCCGGACCAGGGGCGCGTTCTCCAGGGTGTCCGGGGTGGCGAGGAGGCGGTCGTAGAGCGCGGTGGCGGCGGGGCGGTCGTCGGCCAGTTCCAGGTGGGCCGCGGCCTGGAGGAGGAGGGCTTCGGCGTCCTCGGGGTAGCGGTCGGCGGTCCGCTCCAGGCGTGCCGCCTCGGCGGTGTGGTCGACGTTCTCGGCAGGCGTGTCGGGGCGCATGAACGACACGGTACTGCCCGGCGGTGACAAAGAAGAGATAGGGATGGGGGGCAGTCGGTGCAGTAGACGCAGTCGGTGGTGAGGGGAGTCGTCCGTGCGGTTCGAGTTCGGTGGGTCTGTCGTGGAGTGGCGGGGGCCTGCTCCGTACTACTTCGTGCCGGTGCCGGAGGAGGAGTGCGAGGAGGTGCGGGCCGTGGCGGGCATGGCCTCGTACGGGTGGGGGGTCGTGCCTGTCGAAGTGACCTTGGGTGGCGTGGGTGGGGTGGGTGGGGTGGTGTTCGAGACGTCCTTGTTTCCCAAGGACGGGGGGTACTTGCTGCCGTTGAAGAGTGCGGTGCGGAAGGCGCAGGGGGTGGAGGCGGGGGACGAGGTGCGGGTGGTGATGCGGGTCCGGGTCGGGTAGGCGTGCGGCCACGGCCACGGCCACGGCCACGGCGGCGGCGACGGCCACGGCGGCGGGGGTGCGGTGAGCTGCGTGCCCCCGCCGCCGGGCCGGGCCGGGCCGGGCCGGGCCGGGTCAGATCGTCACGCCGTCTATCTGGAGGGTCTGGACGGCCTTCGCCGCCACCGACACCGCCACCGTCTTTCCGGACAGGTAGGTGTCCGCGTACGACCTGTACGCGTCGCCGCCCGTCGTCACCGTGTTCCAGCGGGGGACCAGGCCGTTCGTGCCGCCGGTCACCGTCGTGAAGCCGGAGAGGTTGAAGGTGAAGGTCTGGGCGGAGGTGGCGGTGTTCAGCGCCACGATCACCAGGCGTTTGGCCGAACTGTCGTAGGCGGCCACGGCGTTGCTCACGCCCGTGTCGAGGATCTTCATGCCGGGGCGGATGTGGCGGCTGAACTGGGCCATCACGTAGTACTTGGTGGTGACCGCGCCGGCCGCCAGGGTGTCCGCGTCGTACGCGATCATCGCCCAGTTCGTGGAGGGGTCCATGACCTGCCAGTAGACCCAGGCGGTCGGGTGCAGCCAGCGGAAGTCGTAGAGCAGGTTGAAGGCCATGGTGTAGCCGGTGCCGTCGTTGTCGCCGGTCTCGGAGTTCCAGAGGGCCTTGTCGGCCGTCGTCACGACGTCGGTGTAGAGGAGGTCGCGGCGGCCGCCCGAGCCCTGGTAGCCGTGGACGTTGACGCGGTCCACGTAGCCCTTCGTGGTGGAGGAGAAGGAGTTCCAGGTGGTGCGGGCCAGGTCGTAGCTCGTCTCGTCCGACGCGGAGATCCTGGTCGACGTCAGGCCCCGGCTGTTCAACTCGCTGCGCAGGTAGGGGAGGACGGCCGACTGGACCGTCGAGTCGATGTGGCAGCCCTCCTGCGTGCCCGTCGCCGTCCACCAGGAGGAGGACGGTTCGTTGAAGGCCTCCACCGTCGCGAAGTTCACGCCCCAGTTGTTCTTGGCGTAGAGGGCCACGGAGGCGAGGTGGGAGGCGTGCTGGCGGTAGTTCCAGGACTGGAGGTTGTTGCCGCCGTCGGCGGCGCCGGACGGGTTGTGGTTGTAACACATCCACCACATGGGGGAGTTGGCGAAGAGTTCGGCGGTCGCGCCGCGGTTGACGGCCTTCACGAGCATGGCGCGCTGGGTGGCGTCGGCGGTCCAGTCCCAGGCCGAGGAGGTGGGGTCCTCGTTGTTCCAGTCCTGCCAGTAGCCCTCGATCTGTTTGAAGGCGGGGATGTTGGCGGAGGCGACCATGCTCTCGCCGTTCACGCTGTTCCAGCTGGACGCGCCCAGGTTGTAGCGGGCGATGTTCAGGCCGAGGCCGGGCAGTGAAGTGCCGTTGTACGTCGTCGACCTGGTGGTGAAGAAGATGTCGGCGAAGTCGTCGCGGGTGCCGAAGACGTTGCCCCACCAGGCCAGGGAGGTGCCCCAGCCCTCCCAGGTGCCGTAGGAGGTGGACGGGCTGACGGCGATGGTGGCGTCGGCGCGGGCCGTGCCGGTGGCCAGGGCGCTGCCCAGGAGGCCCCCGCCCGCGGCGGCCAGGAGTGTTCTGCGTCGGATCATGGCTGTTTCTCAACCTCTCCGTGCGGCTCGAACACCGGTTCCCGAACCGGTGTCGACTCGTCCCCCCGCATGCCAACAGGAAGCATCAGGTGTGGTGCGTGAGGTTGTCGAGGGTTGTGACAGCGGTTTCTGACAGTGGTTTCTCAAACCCATGGAGGAACGGGCTGCCGGGGTGTCCGGCGGTGGTCAGGGACGGTGGGTGAGTCGCGCGTCCGGCGGCGGGTTTCGGCCACCTTTCCGTCTCTTCGGCAGGGCTCCGGTTGTTCCGCTTCCTGGGAGGCGTGTGACGTATGAGGCGCACCTGGGCGTCCGGGGGGTGGACAGAGGGTTTCCGCTTGGTCATTCGGGCTTGTCATGTTCGGTACTAATACCTGGACCCGGTGTCGATCACGTGGCTAGAGTGCCGCGCTCCTGGCCGAACTTGATCGGTTCGGTGCGGGTGTTGACATATTCAGACGACCAGTGGGGGCTGAGTACGTGCGAATACGACGCGGGGGGATCGTCGCCGCGGTGACGGCGGGGGTGACCATGCTGTCCATGTCGACGGCGTGTGCCGAGGACTTCCTGTGGAGCAGCTACTTCTACAACGTCAGCAAGGGGCAGGAGTCGCGCAGGTGGGCTGACGAGCAGTACTCGGAAGTCATGTACAGAAACTGCAGCGGCCCCGAGAGTTCGGGCGGCAGCACGCCGTACCAGACGACGATCCAGATGCACCGGGACATCTCGGCCTGGCCGGATGCGGACTACGACACCAAGACCTACACCGAGTGCTTCAAGGGCTACATGCACCAGAGCGACGGTGCATGGCACGATCTCCCCAAGGGCGACTACTACTTCAGTGTCAACGGCGTATGGGGCGGCGTGGGGAAGCTGGACGTCGAGGTCATCATGGTCGACAACACCGCGGCGGACTAGAACCTGTGCGAACCGCGCAAGTCGGTGGCCGTCCCCGTCGGAAGAACGGGGACGGCCACCCGTCTCGTTCACCGCTCCGACCGGGAAGACCGTGAAGCTCACCACCCTGTACCGCACGTCCCCCGCCCTGTGGGCGGCCCCTGTCGCCCTCGCCCTGCCGCTGCTGTACTACCTGGGCGGCCCGGGGCACCCGCCGCCTGGCACCTACGGTTACGCGCCGGAGATCACGTCGTACCCGCTGCGCTTCGCCTACCCGTTCGCCTACGCCGTCACCTCGGCGCTGGCCGCCTGGGTGTCCGGGACGCTGCGGCAGGCCGGCGTGTGGGACATGAACCACGCCAGGTCCCGGTACCGGATCGCCGCCCAGGCCCTGCTCCCCGTCGTCACGCTGGCCTGGCTGATGCTGATCCTCCCCGCGGCGGTCGCGCTGGCCGTGGCGGGGGCGTGGCCGACCTGGGACAGCGTTTCGCCGTTGGTCGTGGGCATGGTCGTGTGCGTGGAGCACGCCGTCATCGGCTTCACCGTCGGCCGACGGCTGCCCAAGGTGATCGCGGCACCGGTACTCGCGGTAGTGACCTGGGTCGCCGTGGCGTTCACCGTGACCGTCGACGCGCCCTGGGTACGCCACGTGTCCGGCGCGTTCCCGGAGGAGCTGATGTTCGGCGAAGCGCCGACCTGGGGCGCTCTGTGGCCGCACGTCGCGTTCACCGGCAGCATCGCCGTCGCCCTGATCGTGGCCTGGTCCCCGGTGCTGCGCCCCGCGACGGTGGCCACGGCCGCGTTGGTCGTCGCCGTCGCCGGTGTCACGAGCACCTACGAGGCGGTCAAGGACTACGACTACACGCCGCCCCTGCGCAACTACGCGGTCACGATGACATGCGGGCACGCGGGGCCGACCGCCGTCTGCATGCCCGAACAGACGGCCGGCGCACTGCCCCAGGCCGTGGCCGCCACCCGCACGGTGCTGGCCGACTTCGAGCGTGCCGGTGTCCCGCGCCACCCGGAGACCGTGGTGGACACGTTGCCCGAGGGACGCTTCGCCCTGCCGTCGACGGCCTCGACGTGGCGGGTCTCCCTCACCGTCGCGACCGGTCGCCACGACGCCGTGTTCGCCGTCGCCGTCGCCGCCACGGACATGAACTGCGCGCGCCCCGACCCCCTCCTGCGCCGGGAGGCCATCGCATGGGCCGCCCACATCACCGGCACCACCCGGTCCTGGGAACGACTGCGGGACATCATCGACCGGCAGGGTTCGCCCGGTGACGTCGACGGCGTGCTCCGCAGCGTCCTGAGCCGCCCGCCCGCGGAACAGGCCGCCTGGTTCCTCAGCACCTCCAAAAAGGCGTGCGCCTGATGTGGTGGTGGCTCAAGGCGCGGCGCGCGTCGACCGTCCTCGCGGGACTGATCGTGCTGTCGATGGGTCTGACGGTGTGGATCGGCGGCGAGTACGTCCTGCTGCCGTCCTTCTTCTCCAGCAGCCAGCAGGCGGTACTGACCGTGTTCCTTCCCGTCCCCGTCGTGGCGGCGCTCGCGCTGTCCCTGGACTCGAGGCTGGCCGCCGTCGAGGCGGCCGCGGTCCGCCGCGTGCCGGCCCGTGACGTACTGCTGGTCCTGGCGGCGATCGCCGCATGCCTGCTCCTGGCCGCGGTCCTCCGGTCGGCGACGGGGGTGTCCGTGGCCCGCAACGCCGCCTTCCTGACCGGGCTGATGCTGCTGGCGAGGCCGTGGGCACGGCAGGCGGCCGTGACGGTCCCGCTCGTCTGGATCGCGCTCGTCGTCTTCTTCTCGCACCGTCCCTATCCCGATCCGGACCCCTGGACCGTCCTGCCCGAACCCGCCGCGTCCGGGCATGCCGCTGTCGCGGCGGCCGTTGCGCTGGTCGCCGGCCTGACCGTTCTCCTCCGTGCCCGCCAGGAGCTCTCATGACGATCCGCATCGACGACGTGACGTATGCGTACCGGCGCTGGAGCAAACCGGTCCTCGCCGACTTCACCTACACGGTTCCCGGCGGGCTGACCGTCCTCCTCGGGCCCAACGGGGCGGGGAAGTCCACGTTGCTGAGGCTCGCCGCCGGTACCGCCCGGCCGGCCCGCGGCACGGTCACACTCGACGGGACACCCTCCACCGCCCGCGCGTACCGGCGCCTGGTCGGCTGGCTGCCGCAGCACGTGCAGCCCATGCCACAGCTCACCGCGCACGAGTACGTCGCCTACGCGGGCTGGCTCAAGGGAATGGCGACGGGCGTGGCCCACGACAGGGCCGCCGTCGCGCTCGACCGGGTCAATCTCTCCGGACAGGCAGGGGTGAAGACCCACCGGCTCTCGGGCGGGCAGCTGCGGCGGCTCGGGGTGGCCGCCACGCTCGTCCACGATGCCCGGGTGCTGCTCCTGGACGAGCCGACCGCGGGCCTTGACCCACAGCAGCGCCGGGCGTTCCGGGACGTGCTGGCCGCACTGTCGGGTGAGGTGACGATCCTGATGTCCACGCACGACATCCAGGATCTCGCGGAGGAGGCCGACCACGTCACGGTCCTCCACGCGGGCCGGATCCTGCAGACCGGAACCACGTCGGAGTTCCTGGCGCACACCCCGCAGGACACGGCTCCCGGCCGTCTCGCCGAGGGCGCGTACACGGCTCTTCTCGACGGCGCCGGGATCACCGAGAGCTGATCACGGCGCGTGCGCCGGACCGGTGGCGGCCGGCTCCCGCGGACGGGAATCCCCGCGGCTCTGGTGAGTTCGCGGCGGGCCCCCTATCGTGCGGGACCGGCCGGGGGCCGGCGGGAGGTGCGTGGTGCGGGTCGTGGGGCACGGTGAGCGGCGGTGGCGGGCACGGCGGCGGCGGGCGCTGTGGACCGGGGGCGAACTGCTCGTCACGGTGGGCGTGGTGCTGATGCTCCTGGTCGTGCACCAGCTGTGGTGGACCAACCGGGAGGCCAAGCAGGGGGCCGCGCGCAAGGTCGAGGCCCTGGAGCGGGAGTGGGGCGGTGCGGGCGGGGCGGTGCAGGGCTCCGGGGCACCGGGGGGCGGCGGCGGGAAGGCCGGGTCCGGTGCCGCCGGGTCCGCGGCGTCCGGCGGGGCCGCCGGCTCCGGCGGGGCGCGGACGTCGTACACCACCCGGGTCGTCGCCTCCCAGGCGTACGCCGTCCTCGTCGTCCCGCGGCTCGGGCTGCGCGTCCCGGTCGCCGAGGGGGTCAGCAAGCCGAAGGTGCTCAACCACGGGTACGTCGGCCACTACCCCGGCACCCAACAGCCCGGCCAGGCCGGGAACTTCGCGCTCGCGGGGCACCGGAACACCCACGGCGAGCCGTTCCGGTACCTGCCGCGGCTCCGGCTCGGGGACCCGGTCGAGGTCGAGACGGCGTCGGCGACCTACACGTACGTCGTCGACCAGATCCTGCCGCAGACGTCGGCGCGTGACTCGGGGGTCGTACGGCCCGTACCGCGCTCCGTCGTGAAGCCGTCGTACGGGTACCGGGAGCCGGGGTACTACATCACGCTCACCACCTGCACGCCCGAGTTCACGTCCCGGTACCGGATGGTGGTGTGGGGGAAGCTCGTGTCGACGCGGCCGCGGGCGTAGGGCGGGGAACGCGGCCGCGGTGGTCCAGGTGACCGGTGCGGCTGTCCGGGGGGCTTCCGGACCTGCCGCGAGGGGGAGGCGCACGTCGGGGGAAATGTCGAAGCGAGGAAGGTGACTTCGGCAGATCCGTGAGGAGATCGGCTATGTACGCGGTGGTTCGGCGGTACGAAGGGGTGACGGATCCTGCCGAGGCGGGACGCCGGGTGGACGAGGGGTTCGTCGCCCTCCTCCGGCAGGTCCCCGGTTTCGTGGCCTACTACTGGGTCGACGCCGGGGACGGGGTGATGCTCTCCACCAGCGTCTACGACGACCAGGCCGGCGCCGAGGAGTCGGTCAGGAGGGCCGCCGCCTTCGTGCGGGACCAGCTCGCGTCGCTGCTTCCCAACCCGCCCCAGGTCACGGCCGGTCAGGTCGTCGCCGCCGGGTAGTCACGCCCGCTCCCGCAGCCCCACCACCCCCGCCGCTCCCAGTACCGCGAGGCCGGCCGAGACCGCCATCGCCACGTCCGCCCCGTGCGCCGGACCGCCGCCGGACGACGTGGCGAGGGCGATGGTCAGGGCCACGCCCGCGCAGGAGCCGATGTAGCGGAAGGTCTGCTGGGCGCCCGAGCCCATCGCGGCTCGGGCGGCGGGGACCGACTCCACCGCCTGGAGGGGGAGCGCGGCGTTGAGGAGGCCGCTGCCGGCGCCGCCCAGGACCAGGCCAGGCAGCAGGCGGGGCCAGGAGCCCGCGTCCAGGGCGCCCAGCATGGTCAGCGCGCCGACCGCGTGCAGCAGGAAACCGGCGGCCAGTTGCCGGCGGGGCGAGACCCGGCCGGCCAGGCGCTTCGCCTGCAGGGCCACCGTGAAGGACAGCCCGGACCAGAGCAGGAACAGCCATGCCGTGTCCATCGCGGACATCCGCAGCGTCTGCTGGAGCAGCGCCGGGAGATAGCTGAACAGGCCTATCACCGTCAGGCCCGTGACCAGTCCGCTGAGCGAGGAGACCAGGAAACGGGGGGCGCGGAAGAGGGCCAGGTCGATCATCGGGGTGGCGGCGAAGCGGCGCTCGATCAGGGCGAAGGCGCCCAGCATGACGACGGTCGCCGCCAGCAGCAGGGCCACCGGGGCGCGCAGCCAGCCGTCCCGGCCCAGGGTCAGGGCCGCCACCAGGGAGACCAGCGCGAGGCCGAAGGCGAGGGCGCCGGCGACGTCCGGGCGGCCGCCACGCGGTGAGCGGGACTCCGTCAGGGTGCGGGAGGAGACCGCGGCCACCAGGAGGGCGGCGGCGCCCAGCACGGCGTACGCCACCCGCCAGCTGGGCATCGCGCCGGCGACCAGCGGGCCCAGCGCGATGCCGCCGCTCACGAACGCGCCCCACACGCCCGTCGCGTGCAGCCGGCCGCGCGGGCTCGGGAACGCGGCGACCAGCAGGCCCAGGCTGCTCGCCAGGATCGCCGCGCTCGCCGCGCCCTGCGCGACCCGGGCCAGGGTGAACGCCCAGGTGGAGGTCGTCAGGCCGCCGGCGGCGGTGGTCAGGCCGAGGGCGAGGGTGCCGGCGACGAAGATCCGGCGGCGGCCGTAGTCGTCGGCCAGGCTGCCCGCGACCAGGAGGAGGGCGGCGAGGCCGAGCGGGGTGCCGTTCAGCAGCCAGGCCTGCGCAGAGAGCGGGGTGTGCAGGGCGGCGACCGTGTTCGGGAGGGTGACCACCGGGGCGGTGTACGTCATCAGGGCGACGGCGGTCGCGGCGCTGGTGAGGGCCAGCGCGGGGCGGCCGCCCTGGGCGGGGGCCGGATCGGTGACAGGCGCGGGTGCGGGACCCGCGGGCTTGATGGTTCTTTCATTGAACCTAGGCATGGGGGTACCGTAGCACTGTGGGTTCGTTCATTGAACCCACAATCGGGAACGTGACTAAGGTGGTCCGCATGGCACTGGGCAAGGACTACGCGACACAGGAGTGCTCGATCGCCCGCGCACTGGAGGTCGTCGGCGAGCGCTGGACCCTGCTCGTCATCCGCGACGCGCTCTACGGCGTCCGGCGCTACAACGACTTCCTCGTCCACCTCGGCATCCCCCGCGCCGTCCTGTCGGCCCGCCTGAAGACGCTCACCGAGGAGGGAATCCTGGACCGGCGCCGGTACCAGGAGTCGCCGCCCCGGGACGAGTACGTCATCACCGAGCGCGGCACGGAGCTCTGGCCCGTCCTGCGCACCCTCGCCGTCTGGGGGCGCGAGCACCTCATGGACCGGCGGCTGCGCTACTTCCGGCACGCGGACTGCGGGACCGAGCTCGGCCCGCACGGCGAATGCCCCGCCTGCGGAACCGTCGTCCCCGTCGCGGACGTCGTCGTCGCACCGGGCCCGGGGCTCGACCCCGACCCGGCCGATCCGGTCAGCAGGGCGCTCCTCAAGCCCAAGAGGCTCCTGGAGCCGCTGGAGCTGGATCATGTATAAACGGAAGTGAGAAGGACCGGGGGGTGGACATGCGCGTGCACAGCGGCCGGGTGCCGGCGTCGAAGAGCCGTCGGGCACTGACGTCGGGCAACCGCTGGCTGCTGCCGTCCCGGCCCGCCGCCCTTGTGCTGCTCCTCCTGCTCGACCTCCTGCTGCTCGACTCCGGCAGCCTCTTCACCACCGTCGCGCTCGCCGCGACCGCCGCCGCCGGCTCGGCCCTCGCCGTCTGCGCGCTGCGCGCCGCCCGATCCGCGCCCGCCGTGCCGCCCACCCGGGTCCGCACGGCGATCCGCGACCGGGCCCGGCGCACCGCCTTCCTGCCGCAGCGCGACCCGGACGCGAAGGGCCGCAGCCGCCCGCGAGCACCTGGACACGCCCTCCCGGCGACCCCCGCGTAGCCCACCCGGCCCCCGCCTCCGGCTTCCCGCCCCTCGGCGCCCCGGGTGGTCTCGCGCGCGTCGTCACGCCGTCCCGCCTCTTCATCCACGGCACGACGAGACCCCTCGGAGGGCTCCCACCCATGTCCGCCTACCTGTCCGGTCCCATGTCGGTCTTCGCCGGCCTGGTCCAGCACCTCGCCGACCTGCTCCAGCCGCTCTTCCACGCCTCCGCGGCCGCCGCCGCGATCGTCCTGTTCACCGCGCTCGTACGACTGCTCGTCCATCCCCTGTCCCGTGCGGCCGCCCGCGGGCAGCGTGCCCGGGCCGCGCTCCAGCCGAGGGTCGCCGAACTGCGCAAGCGGCACGGCAAGGACCGGGAGGCGTTCCAGCAGGCCGTGCTGGAGCTGCACGCGGCGGAGAAGGTGTCCCCGCTGTCCGGCTGCCTGCCCGGAGCGCTCCAACTGCCCGCGTTCTTCCTGCTCTACCACCTCTTCTCCAACCCGGCGATCGGCGGTCACGGCAACGGCCTGCTCTCCCACGAGCTGCTCGGCGCCCCGCTCGGCGGGCGGTGGAGCGATGTCCTCGCCGGTGCGGGAGGTGGAGGGTTCGGCAGCGCCGGGCTGGTCTACCTGGCGCTGTTCGCCGTGGTCGCGGCCGTCGCCACCGTGAACTTCCGGCGCGCCAGGCAGGCCGCCGCGGGAGCGGGGGCCGTGGCGGGCGAGGCGGACCAGCAGGTGCCCGGGGTCGGCGCGGTCACCAGGGCCATGCCGTACCTGTCGTACGCCACGCTCGTCACCGTGGCCGTGGTACCGCTCGCCGCCGCGCTCTACGTGGTGACCAGCACGACGTGGAGCGCGGTGGAGCGCGCGGTGCTGTACAGGTGAGGACCATGATGCCTACGGTCCAGTACATGAACAGACTCTTGCCCGCTGCACGCTCATCTTGGAGGATCGACCAGTCCTCCGATGGCTGCACCCATCGGCCGGGCGACTGCTGTCAAGGGAGATGGTGACGACCATGAAGCTGCTGCGAGTCGGTACAGCGGGGGCGGAGCGGCCCGCGCTGCTCGACGCCGAGGGTGTCCTGCGGGACCTGACGGGAATCGTCGACGACATCGACGGGGCGCTGCTCGCCGACGCCGCGGCGCTCGGCCGGATCCGGACGGCCGCCGAGACCGGGGAGCTGCCGGTGCTCGACGCGACCGGGCTGCGGATCGGGCCGCCGCTGGGGCGGATCGGGAAGGTCGTGTGCATCGGGCTCAACTACCACGACCACGCCCGTGAGACGGGGGCCGAGCCGCCGGCCGAGCCGGTCGTGTTCTTCAAGGCCGCGGACACGGTCGTGGGGCCGAACGACACCGTGCTGGTGCCGCGCGGGTCGGTGAAGACCGACTGGGAGGTGGAGCTGGCGGTGGTCATCGGGCGTACGGCGCGTTACGTGGCCGACGACGAGGACCCGCTGGCGTACGTCGCCGGGTACGCGGTCGCGCACGACGTGTCCGAGCGGGAGTTCCAGATCGAGCGGGGCGGGACCTGGGACAAGGGGAAGAACTGTGAGACGTTCAACCCGCTCGGGCCGTGGCTGGTGACGGCCGACGAGGTCGCCGACCCGCAGGACCTGTCGCTGAAGCTCTGGGTGAACCGCGAGCCGAAGCAGGACGGGAGCACCGCCGAGCAGATCTTCTCGGTGGCCGAAGTGGTGCGCTACGTCAGCCGGTTCATGGTGCTGTACCCCGGAGACGTCATCAACACCGGTACTCCGGCGGGGGTGGCGATGGGGGCGCCGGAGCCGAAGCCCTACCTGCGGGCCGGGGACGTGGTGGAGCTGGAGATCGCGGGGCTCGGCCGTCAGCGGCAGGAGTTCAAGGACGCGTAGGCGCTCCGCCGGGAGGGCCGGGGAACTGCGCCGGTCGTTCGGCCGCGGCCCGGGTGCGGCTGGTCGCGCAGTTCCTCCCCCGGCCTTCGGCCGGGGGTACCCCCAGCGCCCCGGAAGGGGCGCTGCAGGCGTCGGCGTCTACAGCTCCAGGAACTTCTCCAGGGCCTCCACCACGAAGCGGTGGTCCTGGAGCTGGGGGAGGCCCGAGACGGTCACCGAGCCGATGACGCCGACGTTCTCCACGGTGATCGGGAAGGAGCCGCCGTGGGCCGCGTACTCGTCCGGGTCCAGGCGGGAGGACTCCTCGAAGGTCGTGCCCTTGGCGCGGAAGCGCGCGCCGACCAGGTAGGAGGCCGAGCCGTAGCGCTCCACCACGCGGCGCTTGCGGGTGATCCAGGCGTCGTTGTCCGGGGTGGAGCCGGGCAGGGCCGCGTGGAAGAGCTGCTGGCCCGCGCGGTGGATGTCGACGGCGACGGGGGCCTGGCGCTCCCGGGCCATCTCCACCAGCAGGGAGCCGAGCGCCCACGCGTCGTCGTAGGTGAACTGCCGGAACACCAGGCGGCGTTCCTGCTTCTCCAACTCCTCCACGGGCGGGGTGAGTTCGGGAGTGGTCTTCGGGGTGAGCTGCGGGTGGTGCATCAGAGGGTCACCGTCACCTTGTCTCGCGCCGAACGGCGGGCTGCTTCCAGTACGTCCAGGGCGGCGGCCGCCTCCAGCGCGGTCACCGGGTTGGGGCCCTCGCCCCGCAGGGCCTCGGCCACGGCCGCGTAGTACGCGGGGTAGTCACCGGGGAGGGTCGGGACGGGACGGCCGCCGCCGGTGACCGGGGACTCGCCGGCGCCGACCCGGCCGTACAGCGACTCGGGTTCGTGGCCCCAGGCGGCCGCGGTGCCGGGGCGCTCGCCCTTGCGCAGGGCGTCCTCCTGCGGGTCCAGGCCGTACTTGACGTAGCCGGCCCGCGAGCCCAGCACCCGGAAGCGCGGGCCGAGCTGGGCCGCCGTGGCCGAGACGTACAGGTGGGAGCGGACGCCCCCGGCGTGCGTGACGGCGATGAAGGTGTCGTCGTCCGTCTCGGCGCCGGGCCTGCGGATCACCGACTCGGCGTACACCTCGGTGGCCGGACCGAAGAGGACCAGGGCCTGGTCGACGACGTGGCTGCCGAGGTCGTAGAGGAGACCTCCGATCTCTGCCGGGTCGCCGGACTCGCGCCAGCCGCCCTTGGGCTGCGGACGCCAGCGTTCGAAACGGGACTCGAAGCGCCAGGGGTCGCCCAGCGCGCCTTCGTCGAGAAGGCCGCGCAGGGTCAGGAAGTCGTTGTCCCAGCGGCGGTTCTGGAAGACGGAGAGCAGCAGACCGCGCTCCTCGGCGAGGGCGGCCAGCTCGCGCGCCTCGGCGGCGGTGCCGGCGACCGGCTTGTCGACCACGACCGGGAGGCCCGCCTTGAGGGCGGTCGTCGCCAGCGGGACGTGCGTCCTGTTCGGCGACGCGATGACGACCAGGTCGAGTCCGTCGGCCCGGTCGAACAGCTCGTCGGCCCCGGCGACCGTCCGGACGCCGGGGAACTCGGCCTTCGCCTGCGCCTGTCGCTCGGGGTTCGAGGTGACCACCGTGTCCAGGGCGAGGCCCTCGGCGGCGGCGATCAGGGGGGCGTGGAAGACGGATCCGGCGAGACCGTAGCCGATGAGGCCGACGCGGAGGGGAGTGGCAGCTGCTGTCATGCGTCCTACTTTCGCAACGCTGTTGCCAAAGTGCAAGTGGGAGGGAGAATGAGTGGCGTGAACAGGACGAGGAGCGGGCGGCCCGGGGCGGTCGGGGCGAATCTGCCGGCCATGCGCAGCCACAACAGCGCGCTGGTGCTGGACCTGCTGCGCACGGCGGGGGAGGACGGCATCAGCCGGCTCGAACTGGCTGAGCGGACCGGGCTCACCCCGCAGGCGGTCAGCAAGATCACCGCCCGGCTGCGGGAGGACGGGCTGGCGGCGGAGGCCGGGCGGCGCGCGTCCACGGGCGGCAAGCCGGCCACCGTGCTCCGGCTGGTGCCGGACGCCGGGCACGCGGTGGGGATCCAGCTCGACCGGGACGAACTGCGGGCGGTGCTCGTCGACCTCGACGGCACGGTGGTCGCGGAGCGGCAGGCGGCGGTGGACATGGGCGCCGGGGCGGAGGCCGTCCTCGGCGCGGTCGTGGAACTGGCCGGTGAGCTGGTGGAGCGCGGTGGCGACACCCTGCTCGGGGTCGGGGTCGGGGCGCCCGGGCCGCTCGACCACAGCCGCGGGGTGCTGCACCGGGTCACCGGGTTCCCCGAGTGGGACGGCTTCCCGCTGCGGGACGCGCTCGCCGAGCGGCTCGGGGTGCCGGTCGTCGTCGACAAGGACAGCAACGCGGCGGCCCTCGGACTCGCCGTCGGCGGCGAGGGCGGCTCCTTCGCCTGCCTGCTCCTCGGCACCGGGCTGGGCGCCGGCCTGGTGATCGGCGACAGCGTGCACCGGGGGGCGCGCACCGGGGCCGGGGAGTTCGGCCACCAGGTTGTCCAGCTCGACGGGCCGCCCTGCCACTGCGGCAACCGCGGCTGCATCGAGGCGCTGTGCCTGGCGGCGGTGGCCCGGGGCGACGTGGCCGAGGCGGCGCGGGTCCTCGGCGTCGGCGCCGCGAACCTGGCCGGCCTGCTCGACATCGACCTCGTGCTGCTCGGCGGCCGCACGATCGCCGCCACGCCCGAGCCCTTCGTACGGGGGGTCGCCGCCGTCCTCGACGCCCACACCCGACGGGAGGGAAGCCTGCGCACGACCGTCCCCGTCCGCCTCGCTCCCGGCGGCGACCGCGGTGTCGCCGAGGGCGCGGCCCAACTCCTCCTCGCCCCCCTGTTCGGCCGCGCGACCAGCTGACCGCCCGTCACCGGGGTCCCGCTCAGCCGAACCGGCGGCGCGTTCTGAACGCCGTGGGCACGGTCGCCCGATGGGTGCGGGGAGCTGCGCGGCCGGCCCTCGCGGGCCGTTCGGTGCCGCCGGGTTCCGCCGTTGTGGCTGGTGGCTGTTGCGGCGGGGTGGGGGGTGCGGCGTTCGGTGGAACTGGCGGGGTGTTCTGGGCAGCGTGGGCGCGGTCGCCCGAGGGGTGCGGGGAGCTGCGCGGCCGGCGCCGAACGGCCGGCAGGACGCCGTGGGCCGTTCGGCGCCGTCGGGATCCGCCGTTGTGGCTGGTCGCCGTCGCGGCGGGGTGGGGAAGTGCGGCGTTCAGCCGAACCGGCGGCCGCGGTCAACCGGGTGCGAGGGAGGCGGACCGGGCGTGGGGAGGGCCGATCGGGCGCGAGGGAGGGCCGATTGGGCGGAGTGTGGGGGGTTTTGCGGAGTGGCGCTCGGTGGTGCTGGGCCGTGCACGGCAGGCTCACCTGTTCATGCGCATGCGACTGAGCACCCCCCTGTCCCTCTGCCTGGCCGCCGCAGCCGCCGTACTCGCCCCCGCCCCGCAGGCGACGGCCGCCCCCGCCGTCGCCGAGGCCTCCTGCGCGGTCGCCGATCAGCAGGGCTTCCCCCTGACCACCCGCCTGCACGACGGCCCCTCGTCCTACGAACCCGGCGGTGGTTTCGGCACCTGGTACCTCGACCTCACCAACACCACCGGCCACACCTGCGCCGACGTCCACCCGGTCGTCGTCCTCGTCGACGACAAGAAGGCCCTCAAGCCGTCCCAGACCGAGCTGGAGTTCTACGACGGCCCGCGCACCCGCCCGGTCCCGCTGACGGAGACCGACGAGTCCGAGCTGGTCGGCGTCTTCGACGGGACCGACTTCCCGGGGCTCACCGTGGCACCCGGGGCGACCGTCTCGGTCAAGGTGAGACTGGCGATCACCTCCGACGCCGTACGGAACGGGGTCACGGCCAACGCGGCCGCCGTGCAGCGGCAGGGGTCGGACGGCGCCTGGGTGGGGGAGTCGAACGACTACCGCTTCGGCATCGGCGGTGAACCCCCGCCGCCACCCGCGAGCATCGCCCCCGCCGTCCCGTCCGGCGCATCCACGCAGGCCGGCCCGGAGACGTCCTCGCAGAGCCCCGGACCCTCGGGGACCGGCCCCGCCAGCCCCGACAGCAGTCAGGGGGCCAGCCCCGGAGCCACCCCCGCGGCCTCCCCCGGCGACAGCGCCGCGCCCTTCACCGACGAGGCCGGCGGAAACCCGGACGGCCGCCGGGAGGGCCAAGAGGGCCAAGAGGGCCAAGAGGGCCGGGAAGCCTGGGACGACCGAGGAGGCGCCTGGGACGGCGCCGACGGACCCTGGGAGGCCGGGGAGCGCGCCCGGGAACTGGCCCGCACCGGCCTGGGCCTGGCCCACGGGCTGTTCACGGCCTCCGTGGCCCTGCTCGCCGTGGGGGCGAGCGCCTTCCTGCTGGCCCGCCGGCGGCGGTGACCCCGGTCCGGCCGGACCGCGCCGTCTGCGACGATCCCTGCGTGGACTACCCGAACGACCAGGCCCCCGGCGCCCCCGTCCGCTCCGGCATCCCGGAGCACGGCCGCATCCCGAAGTACTACGCGGTGAAGACGCGGATCGACCAGCTCGTCGGCGCGCTGGCGGAAGGCAGCGTCATCCCCACCGAACGCGATCTGTCGGAGGAGTACGGGGTCGCCCGCGAGACCGTCCGGCAGGCCCTGCGCGAGCTGGTCCTCGAGGGCAAGCTGCGCCGGCAGGGGCGGGGCACGGTCGTCGCGGGGCCCAAGCTGGAGCAGCCGCTCTCCCTGGCCAGCTACACCGAGGGGGTACGGCGGCAGGGCCGTACCCCCGGCCGGAGCCTGGTCACCCTCGACCGCTTCCCCTGCCCGGCCGCCCTCGCCGCCGAGACCGGCCTGGAGCGCGGCGAACCCGTCTGGCACCTGGAGCGCGTGCTGCTCGCCGACGACGAGCGGGTCGGCCTGGAGAGCACGTACGTGGCCGTCGCCCGGGTCCCGCAGCTCGACACCGACTTCCACCCCGACTCCTCCTTCTACGGCTACCTGCACGAGAAGGGCATCGCGTTCGGGGACGCCGACGAACGCATCGAGACCGTGCTGGCCACCCCGCGCGAGGCGCTGCTCATCGGCACCCCGCCGGCCCTGCCGATGCTGCTGATCCACCGGGTGTCACGGGACACCGGGGGACGGCCGCTGGAGCGGGTGCGGTCGCTGTACCGGGGAGACCGGTTCTCGTTCTCGGCCCACCTCGGAGGCTGAAAAGTATCGATTGCGGCGTTTCCGGCCGTGATTAAGTATTACGAATAGGTAACAGGTCTAGCCCAAATGCGGTGACCGGTTCACGCTCTCCCTGTCAGCCGGACCCGTCCGGTTCCCCAGTCGCGAGGAGCGTGGCCGTCGTGAGAGTGACCGTCGTCGGAGCGGGCGTGGTGGGCACCATGCACGCCTGGCAGGCAGTGGAACGCGGCCACGAGGTCGTACAGATCGAGCGCGAGGCCGAGGCCCGCGGTGCCTCGCTGCGCAACTTCGGGCAGATCTGGGTGAGCGGCCGCGCGGGCGGCGCGGAACTCGGAACCGCCCTGCGGGCGAGGGAACTGTGGGAACAGATCGGCGGCCGGGTGCCCGCGCTCGGCTTCCGCGCCAACGGGTCGCTGACCCCGGTGCGCGGCGCGTACGAACTCGCCGTCGCCGAGGCCGCCGTGGCCCGCGACGACGCGGCCGCCCGCGGCCACAAGCTGCTCACCCCCGCCGAGGCCCGCGCCCTGAACCCCGCCCTGCGCGGCGAGTTCGACGCCGCCCTGTACTGCGAGCGGGACGCGGCCGTCGAGCCGCGCACCGCCCAGCTCGCCCTCCGCGCCGAGCTGCGGAAGTCACCGAACTACACCTTCCTGCCGGGCCGTGAGGTCCGCGAGGTGACCGGCCCCGGCACGGTCCGCGACGACCACGGCGACGTCCACCAGGCCGACGCCGTCGTCCTGTGCACCGGTGCCTGGCTCGGCGGCCTGGTCCGCGAGCTGGCCGGACCCGACCTGCCGGTGCGCCGGGTCCGCCTCCAGATGATGCAGACCGACCCGCTCGGCGAACCCCTCCCCACCTCGGTCGCCGACGCCGACAGCTTCCGCTACTACCCGGCGTACGCCTCCCCGGCCCTGGACGAGCTCAACGCCCGCTCGCCGCAGCCGGAGACGGCGGCGGCCCACCGCATGCAGCTGCTCATGGTGCAGCGCGCCGACGGCGGCCTCACCGTCGGCGACACCCACGCATACGAGCACCCCTTCGCCTTCGACACCGTCGAGGAGCCCTACGAGCACCTCACCGGGGTCGTCGAGTCCCTCCTCGGCCGGCCGCTGCCGCGCATCCGGCACCGCTGGGCCGGGGTGTACGCGCAGTGCACCGACCCGACCCGGGTCGTGCACCGCCAGCAGGTGGCCGACGGCGTGTGGCTGGTCACCGGGCCCGGCGGGCGCGGCATGACCTGCTCGCCGGCGATAGCCGAGACGACCGCCGACGAACTGGGCTGGTGACAGAGATGACCGACAGGACAGGGACCACCGTGGACATCCGGCTCGTCGTACTCGACATGGCCGGCACGACCGTCGCGGACGGCGGGCTCGTCGAGCGGGCGTTCACGACCGCCGCCCGCCGTCTGGGCGCCGACCCCGACCGGCTGATCGACCACGTCCGCGCCACCATGGGCGAGTCGAAGATCTCCGTCTTCCGGCACCTGTTCGGGGCGGAGGCCAAGGCCCAGGAGGCCAACCGGGCCTTCGAGGCGGCCTACGCCGAACTCGTCGACGGCGGCCTGGTGCACGCCCTGCCCGGCGCCCGCGAGACCATCGAGAGGCTCCAGGCGGACGGCCGCACCGTCGTCCTCACCACCGGGTTCGCCCGGGCCACCCAGGACGCGATCCTCGCCGCCCTCGGCTGGCAGGACCTGGTGCCGCTCACCCTGTGCCCCGCCGACGCCGGGGGCCGTGGCCGGCCCTACCCCGACATGGTCCTCACCGCGCTGCTGCGCACGGCCGCCGCCGACGACGTCCGTCAGGTCGCCGTCGTCGGCGACACCTCCTACGACATGCTCACCGGCGTCCGCGCCGGAGCGGGCCTGGTCGCCGGGGTGCTGACCGGCGCGCACGACGCGGACGCGCTGCGAGCGGCCGGGGCGACCCGGGTGCTGGAGAGCGTCGCGGACCTGCCGGGCGCGCTCGGACGACCAGCGGCATCCGCTTCGACTCGGTGAGCGTCGCCCACGACGGAAACGTCGTACACGGGCGGCAGCAACTGATACCGGGTGATCGACGGGGTCGCACTGAGGCGGTCCTGGCTAGGCTGGGGGCGTCGGTACGCCGTGGTTCCGGCGCCCCAGGCTCATGCACGACAGCTCATGCATGACCGCACGTCCGCCATCCGCACGCCAGGAGACGCACCACATGGCAGAGCGCAAGCCCATCGAGTCATGGCTCACCGACATGGACGGGGTCCTCATCCACGAGGGGGTTCCGATCCCCGGAGCGGACGCCTTCCTGAAGAAGCTGCGGGAGTCCGGGCGGCCCTTCCTGGTGCTCACCAACAACTCCATCTACACCGCCCGTGACCTGCACGCACGGCTGCGGCGGATGGGGCTCGACGTGCCGGTGGAGAACATCTGGACCTCGGCGCTTGCCACCGCCCAGTTCCTGGACGACCAGCGGCCCGGCGGCAGCGCCTACGTCATCGGCGAGGCCGGCCTGACCACCGCCCTGCACGACATCGGGTACGTCCTCACCGACCACGAGCCCGACTTCGTCATCCTCGGCGAGACCCGCACCTACTCCTTCGAGGCGCTGACCAAGGCCGTGCGGCTGATCAACGACGGCGCCCGGTTCATCGCCACCAACCCCGACAACGTCGGCCCGTCCGTGGAGGGCGACCTGCCCGCCACCGGCTCGGTGGCCGCGCTGATCACCGCCGCGACCGGCAAGAAGCCGTACTTCGTCGGCAAGCCCAACCCGCTGATGATGCGGGCCGGCCTGAACGCGCTCGGCGCCCACTCGGAGACCTCCGCGATGATCGGCGACCGGATGGACACCGACGTCCTGGCCGGCCTGGAGGCCGGGATGCGCACCTTCCTGGTGCTGTCCGGCGTCACCCAGCCGGACGACGTCGACCGCTACCCGTTCCGGCCCTCCGAGGTCGTGGACTCGATCGAGGACCTCGTCGACCGGATCTGAACCGGATCCGAACCGGTCTGAACCGGATCCGGATCGCCTCCGGACCGGCTCCGACCGGCGGGGATCAAACCTGGGACCACCCGTACGGAGCAACAAGGCGCCCCCCGAGGATGCGGGGGCGCCCCGTGCGGGGGAGCCTCCAGATATCTGGAGGTTCACGATGGGCTCAATTACCCTCACTCTCGGTACCGGGCTCCTGGCCTGTGCCGCCGGTCTCGCCCCGGCGGCCGCCCTCGCGGCGGACGGCCAGGGCGTCGCCGTGACCCCCGCTTCCCCGTCCGCCGGATCCGTGGTGGCGCTGCGGGCGAGCGGCTGCTCCGGTACGACCGGCACCGCCGTCTCGACCGCCTTCGTCACGGACGCCCGCCTCGGCGGCACCGGCGGCGACCTGACCGGCCAGGCCCAGGTCCGCTCCACGGCCGGTGCGGGCACCTACACCGTGCAGGTCAGCTGCGGCGGCTCGGCCGTCACCGGCAGCGTCACCGTCGTACCGCAGACGTCGTCCCAGTCGTTCCGGCAGGACGCGCCCGGCGTGGTGCCCGCCTCGCCGTTCGCACCCGTGCACGCGGGCGGCGGCGGCACCGCTCCGCTCGCCTCGGTGGACGCGCGTTCGGCCGGTCCCGACACCGCGCAGGCGGTCACCGGTCTGCTCCTCACCGCCTTCGCCGCGGTCGCCGTGGGACTGCTGAGTGCCCGCCGCCGCCAGGGCGCGCGCTGAGGACGGGAGCACGATGTCCGACGACACCGAACGTTCCCCCGGCACCGGACGGCTGCTGACCGGGGTGGCCTGGGCGGTCCTGCTGCTCGGGCTGTGGCTGTGGGGCCGCGGGGTGACCGAGATACCCGACGCCGTGACAGGGCCCACCACGGGCGACGTGGCCGCCGTCGGCCGCCCGCCCTCGAATCCCGAACTCCCGCCCGCGGCCGAGCCGTTGACCGCGGCCGTGCCGGAGCGCGTCGACATCCCGGAACTGGGCGTGCAGGCCCCCGTGGTCGCCCGCGGCCTCGACGAGGACGGCGGGGTCGACCCGCCGCCCTTCGACCAGCCCGGCGTGGTCGGCTGGTACGGCTCCGGGACCGACCCCGGCGCGGCCGGCACCGCGGTCCTGGTCGGGCACGTCGACACCGAGACCCGGCCCGCCGTCTTCTACAAGATCAGCGCGATGCGCCCCGGCCAGACGATCCGCGTGGTCCGCGCCGACAACACCGTCGCCGAGTTCACCGTCGACGACGTCCGGGTCCTGCCCCGCGACCACTTCGACGCCCAACAGGCCTACGGTGCACGGGAGTCGGGCCGCGCCGAACTCCGCCTGATCACCTGCGGTGGCACCTTCGACCGCACGACCCACAGCTACACGGCGAACGTGGTCGTCTCGGCGTACCTGACGGGCACCGGTCCGTAGAACGCCCGGCGGTGACGCGAACTCCCGGACAACCCCTGGCGTCCCTGGGGTGTCTGAAGGGTGGCGGGGCGAGAGGCGCCCCGTGGGGAGGGACACGGAATGACCAACCGTCAGCGCAAGGTGGGGGCGGTGCTGGCCGCCTTCGCGGCCGCCGTCGCCGCATGGCTGCCCGCCACGTCCGCACAGGCCGCGGACGGGCCGGTGGTGCACATCTTCGTGGTGAACGACGACATCGGGGTGCCGGTGCCGACCCAGGATCCGCCGCAGATCAGCTGGGGCCTGGACAACGACGGGCCGGGCGCCGCGAAGGACGTCACGATCAAGCTCGACTTCAGCCAGGTCAAGGACTGGATCACCGTCGACGGGAAGACGGTCGACACCTACACGGCGCCCGCGATCGGCGACGTCCACGAGGGCAACAACGGAGGCGGCTTCGTCGACCTGCGGGCCAAGGACGGCACCCCGCTGGGCACCAAGGGCACGGTGACCCTCAGCGGCACCTCGTCGAACGGCACCGTGGTCTCCAAGACCGTCGAAGTGACCGCGGGCGACGTGGAGCTGAAGGTCAACAAGCTCGCCGACCGCAAGGGCGACAAGCCCGGTTCCACCATCGAGTCGCCGCTCACCATCAGCAACACCGGTTCCCTGCCCGCGAACGGTGTCCAGCTGCAGGTGCTCACCACCCCCGGCCTCTCCTACGCGGACAGGTTCTCCAACTGCTCCTACTCCACGGCCTCCGGTGACTTGTACGGCACCACCCAGCAGGCGTTGTGCACCTTCGACACGACCGTCGAGCCGGGCAAGAGCTACCGGCTGGACCAGCCGCTCAAGCTGGACGTGAGCAAGCAGGCCCTGTACGAGTACATCCGCCGTGAGGCCCTGCCCGTGAAGGACGCCAAGGCGCCGTCCGGGAGCGGCCCGAAGCTCTCCCTGGTGGCCGCCGGGGCCGCGGACACCGGTGGCGTGGAGCTCGGCAGGCAGTACGTCATGGTCGACAACACGGCGGACATGGCCGCGGGCGGCGACACCGCCTCGGGCGCGCCGGGCGACCTGGTGCACGTGGACCTCACGCTGAGCAACGAGGGCCCCGCCCGGATGGCCAACGACGTCGGCGACGACCAGCCCGCGCTGGTGTTCACCGTCCCCACCGGCGCCAAGGCCGTGGAGATCGCCGACCGGTGCCGGGTGTGGGACCCCGAGGCCCAGTCCAGCACGGGAGAGCGGACGCCTGGAGCCCCGCAGTACGTCTGCTTCCCTCAGCCGAACTATTTCGAGGTCGGGGACACCCGTACCTTCCACTTCGGCCTGAAGATCCGCAAGGACGCGAAGACCACCACCGGTGAGGTCCGGGCGACGACGACGTACGACACCCCCCTGGAGTTCGACCACAACCCCGCCAACAACACCGCGCCCGTCACCGTCAAGGTCGAGGGCGACGACAGCGGTGCCACCGCCTCGCCCTCCGCGTCCGCCACCACCCCGGGCACCGGCGGCAAGGCCGACGGCAACGACGTCACCCCCCAGACGGTCGCCGACACGGCCGGGGACGGCTCCCTCGCCAGCACGGGCGGCAGCAGCGTGCTGCCCGTCGCCGCCGCGGTGGGTGCGGGCGCGCTGCTGCTCGGTGGCGGTCTGGTGTTCGTCGTCAGGCGCCGCAAGGCCTGACCGCGGGCCCGGCCGCAACCCGCCGCACCTGTCGCCCGGTCGACGGCCCGCTCCCCTGAGACCGCCGACCGGGCCGGTCCTCGACCGCGCGCGCTCGGGCTGCGGGAGTAACCCGGCGGCAGGCGCGGGAGGCTGGGAAGGCGGGCCGGCGGGCCGGGCCGCCCGCAAGCGACTCTAGAGGGCAACGGGCGCCCCGGCCTAGGTTCGCGCTCGCCAAGCCCGTCGACAGCGGCTGTAACAGCTCACCGACAAGGTTGGGCGATCTCGTGGCGAGTGCGGTGGGTATGTCACGATTGGGCTCTGGCCAAGTGCACCCAGGGGGGAATTGGATGTACGACAGCAGGGGGGCCCGCTCGGCGGCCCGGGCCGGAGCGGTGGGGGCGGCGCTGCTGCTCGCCGGATGCTCCTCGGGCGGCGGCTCGGGCGGGGACGGGCCGGCCGCGAGTCCGCAGGCGGTGATCACCCAGCAGCCCAAGGAGGCCGACCCGTTCTGGGTGAACCCCGACTCCAACGCGGCCCGCCAGGTGAAGGCCTACGCGCGCGCCGGCAAGGACGGCGACGCCGAGCAGATCCGCAAGATAGCGGCACAGCCGACCGGCGAGTGGATCGGCCCGGAGAACCCGGAGCAGGAGGCGCGCGGCTTCACCGAGGCCGCCCAGCGGTCCGGCCGCACGGCCCTCCTGGTCCTCTACGACATCCCGCACCGCGACTGCGGCCAGTACAGCCAGGGCGGCGCGGCCGACGGCGACGCGTACCGGGCGTGGATCGACGGGGTCGCGAACGGCATCCAGGACCGCCCGGCCACCGTCGTCCTGGAACCGGACGCGGTACTGCACCTCGTGGACGGCTGTACCCCGGCCCGATTCGCCGAGGAGCGCTACGACTTGTTGCGCGGCGCGATCACGAAACTCAAGTCCCTGAAGAACACCAAGGTCTACCTGGACGCGGGCAACGCCGGCTGGGGCCGCCCCGACCAGATCTACCGGTCCCTCCAGCAGGCCGGCGTCGACCGGGCCGACGGCTTCGCCGTCAACGTCTCCAACTTCTACTCCACCCAGGACTCCATCACCTACGGCAAGCAGCTGTCGGCGAAGGTCGGCAACAAACACTTCGTCATCGACACCAGCAGGAACGGCAACGGCCCCTACACGGGCGGCGACCCGGCGGAACGCTGGTGCAACCCACCGGGCCGTGCCCTGGGGGAGACGCCCACCACCAGGACAGCCGACCCGCTGGTGGACGCCTACCTGTGGGTCAAGCGCCCGGGGGAGTCGGACGGGACGTGCAAGGGGGGCCCGCAGGCAGGCGACTGGTGGCCGGCCTACGCCCTGGAACTGGCGCGCGGGTCAGGGACCTAGGGGCGCTGGGGGTACCCCCGGCCGAGGGGTGCGGGAGGAACCGCGCGACCAGCCACCGCGCTCCCGCACCCGAAGGCCGAACACGCGGGAGCGCTACGGCACCTTCACCCACTGCGCCACACTCGGCGTCCCCTGATCGTCGTCCACGAAGATCATGTACCACCCGGAGGGAACCATGTTCCGGTTCTCCGGCACGGTCACCGTGATCCGGTTCCCCGACGTCCTGAAGTCCAGGGCGACCGAGCGCTGGTCCACGTCCGTGACATGGGTGGTCGCGCTCGGCCGGATCAGCCGCACCTTCCTGATCGTCGACGCGTGCCGCGACGTGAACGTCCCCGCCCCGCCCCGCGCGATGGTCTGCGGCCCGCCGCCGAGCGTCGGCCGTGAGTCCCGGTACAGATACGGCGGCGTGTAGATCTCGATCCGCTGCTCGAAGACCCCGGGTTTGGTGTCCGCCTTGTCCGCGAAGAGCGGGTTGGAGCCGAAGAACATGACCCGGCCGTCGGGCAGCAGGATCGACCCGGAGTGGTAGTCGCGGCCCACGAGGGGGTCGGCGACCCTCCGGAAGGAGTTGGTCGCGGTGTCGTACATCCGCGCCTGCCTGATGTCGGAGGCGCCGCGGCCCCGGTAGTCCTCGGAGCCGCCCGACACCAGCACGGAGTCGTCGGGCAGAACGGAGATCTGCGGGTACCGCGTTCCCTTCTCCAGCCGGGGGCCGTCCACGAACCTCGGTTCGGGGTCCTTCAGGTCGATCAGCCGCGTCCTGTTCGTCGACAGGCTGGACTCGCCGACCCCGCCGCCCCCGACCACCATGTACTTCTCGTCCTGCGCCGGAGGCAGCAGCACCGTCCCGGACGTCTCCAGCATGTTCGGGTCGCTGAGCCCGGACAGTCTCGTGAACCGGTTGGTGCCGACGTCCCAGATCCCGGGGTCACGCCCGACGTCGTCCGGCCCGTATCCCGCGTTGGAGCCCGAGTAGAAGAGCTTGCCGTCCTGCAGCAGGAACAGCGCGGGATAGGTCGGGAACTGGCGCTTGTACTTCGTGTACGTCCAGCTCCTCGTCGCCGGGTCGAAGACCTCGTTCTTGCCGGGCACCAGCTGCCCGATGTCGTCGAGCCCCGAGACGCTCAGCACCTTGCCGTCCGACAGCGTCGTGAGCGTCGGGTACCAGCGTGCCTCGTTCATCGGGTCGACCTTGATGTACTTCTCGGCGACCGGATCGAATTCGTAGGCGTTCTTGATGCCTTCGAAGTCCCGTTTGTCCATTCCGAGTTTGTTCGCGATGCCGTAGGTGTTGCGGGCGTCGGCGCCGCTCAGTCCCTGGATGCGGTAGTTGTCCTGGGTGCCGGTCTCGTACCTGGTGCCCTGCTCGGGCGCCTCCACGACGACGCGGGCGTAACCGGGGTTGTTGCGCAGGTACCTGCCGGCCTTGTCGAAGACCTTCGTCGCGCGCGGGACCAGCGCCGAGTCGTCGGACACGAACGTCTTGCCGTTCTGCTTGCCGGTGAACCGGGTGCCCTTGGGCAGGGTCATCGGTTTGTCCGGGTTCTCGTTGTAGAGGATCATGACGCCGCCGGCCTTCTTGACGTCGCCCTTGAGCTTCTCGTACCGCTTGGTGCCGCCCGCGATCAGGATGTTGCCGTCGGCGAGCTGGGTGTGGCCGGTGCAGAACAGGTCGGCCGGGGTGGGCACCTTCTTGATCGTGCCCTTGACCGGGTCCCAGATCCGGCTGTCGTAGATCTTCGCGTCGAAGTTGTCCTGGTTGTTGCCCGAGCCCGCGACCAGCAGCACCTTCCCGGTGTGCAGGAGCACCGCGTGGATGGTGTCCTGGCGGTACTCCTTCGGGAACTCGATGACGTCCCAGTGGCCGTTCGCGGCCTTGTACTCCGCTCTGTTGATCTTGTACTGGTGGTACCGGTCGGTCCCGAAGCGGTACAGCCAGGGCCCGTTCATCCCGGCCAGGGCGAGAACGACCACGGTACTGATCGCGAGCCGGCGGGCCCGGCGACGGCCGGCGCTGTCGTTCATTCCTCACGACCTCCCAGCCCGCCGAGCGCGATCCGCAGGGTCTGTTCCGCGGGGGTGCCGGCGGGTGGCGTCCAGGTCGGCCGCTGCTGCGGTGCGTGTCCCGCGGGCAGGTAGCCCGCGGGTACCGCGTCCTCGGGTTCGGCCACCGCCGCCGGCGCTCCGCGTTCCTTCCACAGCGTGTACCGCCAGACGAGGATCGGCGCAGCCGTGATCAGCAGCGCCAGCGTGGCCCAGACGATCATCGCGGGCTGCGAGTGGCCCTCGACGAAACCGGCGGCGAGCGAGCCGCCGAAGACCAGGATGAAGAACCAGTGGATGCGGAAGGTGCCGAAGACGGTGTCGGGGCTCGCCGACTCGCCCTTCGGGGTGACCACGAACCTGCTCCTGCGGCGCAGCACGGCGTCCATGAGGGAACGGGCGTAGACGGGTGCGGAGAGCGCCGACATCACCATGCCGGCGACCCCGCCGGAGCCCTCCGGCTCGTGCGGGGAGACGTTGTGCCGGCGGTTCCAGACGTAGAGGCCGATCTGGAGCGCGGAGGCGTTGCCGTAGAGCATCAGCCACACGGCGGGGTCGATGTCGACGCCCGAGGCGCCCAGGCCCAGGAACAGTGCGCAGCTCAGCGCGGCCAGGATCCAGTTGAGGGCCGACATCGGGTAGAAGATGATCATCATGGTGTAGTTGAAGAGCTTGCCGGGACCGAGGCTGAACAGGCCCTTCCAGTACTGCTTGAGGATCGTCTCGTACGTGCCCCGGGACCAGCGCAGCTGCTGGGTGAAGAAGTCGGTCCAGGCGTTCGGGCCCTCGCCGACGGCGAGCACGTCCGGGGTGTAGACGGAGCGCCACTTGCGGCCGGTCGCCGGGTTCTTCGCGCGGTGCATCTCGAAGCCGGTCGCCATGTCCTCGGTGATCGAGTCGTACAGCCCGCCGATCTGCCGGAGCGCCCCGATCCGTACGGCGTTGGAGGTGCCGACGAACATGGGGGCGCCGTAGCGGTTGCCGGCACGCTGGATCAGGGCGTGGAAGAGGAACTGCTGGGACTCGGCGGCCTTGGTGACGAACGTGTCGTAGTTGCCGTAGACCTGCGGGCCGATGACGAAGCCGACGTCCGGGTCGCGAAAGTATCCGAGCATCCGCTCCAGGTAGTTGGGGAGCGGGACGTGGTCGGTGTCGACGGAGGCGAAGAAGTCGTAGGCGTCGCCGTGCGCCTCCAGCCAGGCGTTGTAGTTGCCGTGCTTGGTCTTCGCGCGGTGCGGGCCTGTCGGCCGGTTCCACCTCGCGACGCCCTTGCGGGTGAAGTGGTGCACGCCCAGGCGCGCGCAGACCTCCTTCACGTCCGGGTCGTCGCCCTCGTCGAGCAGCCAGACGTGCAGCAGGCCCCGGTGGCGCAGCCGGACCGCCGCCTCCAGGGTCCGGGTGACCATGTCGAGGGGTTCCTTGCCGGGCACGAACGTGGTGATGAAGGCGACCCGGGTGCCGGTCTCCGGGACCACCGGGACCGGGTCGCGGGCGACCAGGGTGGCGTGCGCGTTGGACAGCACGTTCATGCAGCGGAAGAACTCGATCAGGCCGATCGACACCAGCATCACGACGTCGAGGGCCGGCAGGAAGTCGTACGCCGGATAGTCCCGCCGGGTCCAGTGCTCGGGCTGCAGCAGCCAGGCCAGCAGGACCAGCGAGAGCAGCGGAGCGGCGCCCAGCATCAGCGCGGCGCGGACGCGGTGCGGCTCCTGGGAGAGCAGCGAGCGGTACTGCACGGTGTACGGCCGGGCCGGGTCGGGCTGGGTGAGGGGGCCCGCGAGCCGGCTGTAGTGCTCGTAGTCGTATCTGGGCAGTGTCTTCTTTATGCGGCCCAGGGCAGCCGCGGTGCGGTACCCGGGCGCCCGGAGCTGTGCGGTCCGTGACGGGTCGTGTTCGTGTTCCTGCCGGGCGCCCATCGGCGTCGACGTCATGAGTCATCCCCCCACACGCAGGTCAGCGCGTGTTTCATCGGTCCCGGAGCCCGCTCGGATCCCCCTCGACCCTGCCGGGCGCGTCAAAGGCGGGGCACAGTCGTTCCACAGACGATGGAAACGGACCGTGACCGTCCGGTTGCGTGGTGCCCCCCTCGGCACCGATTCATGACCGGGGCCCCTCAACCCCGCAGATCTGGCAACCGGCTACCTACCCCCCAAGTGCCGCGAAACACCGGCACTTTGGACACCCAGGGTTCTACGGTGCTCAGCATGATCGCAAGGGCGAAACGCCGTGTTTACCGGGCATACGCGTTCATTGTGGAGCGTGTGGGGATTGTGTGGACCGGACGTGTCGGTTGTTGACAAAAAGGGGCAATGAGCGGCAAGGAGTGTCGAAGCGGCGCCGCGTGACCGACGGGGCGTACGCCACAAGGCCCCCCGCCGAAGCGGAGGGCCTTGTGGGTGTCGGTGCGCCGCCAGGGACTCGAACCCCGGACCCGCTGATTAAGAGTCAGCTGCTCTAACCAACTGAGCTAGCGGCGCCTGCTGACACCGAGAACTCTACCCGACGGGGGACCGTGCTCCTGACCATCGGCCACCAGGGCGACCCCCCTCAGCCCTCTGCCGTACATCATTCGGACCGTCAGCATGCGCACCGGGACCACAGTTGGGAAACTCATCAACGTGCACAGTCCCGGACATATCAACATGAAGTGTGAGGGGAATCGCATGCCGGCCCCGGTCTTCGAGGAATTCGACCCCGCGATCACCTGCGAATGCCCCGGCTGCGTCCACTGGCGGCGGGTGAGTCCCTCCCCGCTGCCCGGCCGCTTCGGCGGGCACCCCGCCGCCCGCGGTGTCCTGGTCGTGGCCGCCGCCGCGTCCGCCGCCCTCGCCGCGGGCGCCCCGACCGCGGCCGCCCACAGCGCCCCGCCCGCCCCGCACCGGTCCGCCGCCCCCGTGGACCCCGAGCCCCAGACCCCGCAGGGCGCCAAGTCCCCCCTGCACGGGCCGCACGGCACGCCCGTCAAAGGCCCGGTCACCACGCCCCCCATCACCCGCACGCAGATCATCAACCGGGCCAAGACCTGGGTCACCGCCAAGGTGCCGTACAGCATGTCCCTCTACTGGACGGACGGGTACCGGCAGGACTGCTCCGGCTACGTCTCCATGGCCTGGGGGCTGACCGGCAACGAGTGGACCGGGAGCCTCGACCAGTTCGGCACGAAGACCACTAAGGACGAGCTCCAGCCCGGCGACATCCTGCTCTTCCACAACCCGGACAACCCCGAGAAGGGCTCCCACGTCGTGATCTTCGGGGGCTGGACCGACTACACCCACACCGCGTACACGGCGTACGAGCAGACACCCCCGAACGCCCGCCGCCAGTCCACGCCCTACACCTACTGGAGCAATTCCTCGAAGTACGTCCCCTACCGCTACAAGGGCCTGATCGCGGACCCGGCCACCCCCGGCGCCCAGGCCGCGAAGACGGCGGTGCCGTTCCCGGGCGCCGCCTACTTCGGGCCCGGCGCCCACAACAAGTACGTGACCCTGCTCGGGCAGCTGCTGGTCGCCCGGGGGGCCCACTACCCCAAGGGCCCGGGGCCGGCCTGGGGGCCGGCGGACCAGCGGGCCACCCAGGCGTTCCAGCAGGCCCAGGGCTGGACCGGCGCCGCCGCCGACGGCCTGCCGGGGCCACGTACCTGGGAACTCCTCGCGTCCGGGAGGGGCAGGAACATCAGGCCCGCCGGCCCGGCCCCGGCCGCCCCCGCCTCGCACGGCGTCCCGGGCTACCCCGGCAAGAACTTCTTCCGCCCGGGCGCCGCCAACGACTACGTCGTCCGGCTCGGCAGGCGGCTGGCCGAGAAGGGGTACGGCCGGTTCTACCCGGACGGCCCGCACGCCGCCTGGGGCGAGGCCGACCGCAGGGCCGTCGAGGCGTTCCAGCGCGCCCAGGGCTGGCGCGGCGGCGCGGCCGACGGCTACCCGGGGCCGGAGACCTGGCGCCGCCTGTTCCTGTGACGACCCCGACTGCGACCCCGTGGGAAACACCTGAAGCATCTGGCGCGGAGGCTGGAGGCAGGCATGAGTACGACCACCGAACACACACCTGACGCGGACGGGCCCCCGGACGGCGGGCCGCCCACCCGCCCGACCCCCCGGCTCATCCAGAACGAGATCACCACCGAGATCCCCGTCCACCTGCTGTTCCGCGACGACCCCGACCCCGTCGCGGTGCCGCTGCGGCCCGCCGTGGTCGGCCGCCGGCAGGGCACCGGCGAACAGCCCCGGCTGCGGCGCCCGCTGCCGGCCAAGCCCCGTCCGGTCGCCGCCGTCGACCCCGACCTGGTGGAGCGTCCGGCCCGGGTGCTGCCGGGCGCGGCCGGCGTGTGCGCCGGGCTCGCCGGAGTGACCGGGGGGCTCGCCACCTCCTGGTGGGCGGGCGCGCTGCCGGCGCTCGCGGCGCATGCGCTGCACCTGCCGGCGTACGGAGGTGCGGGGCTCGGTCCGGCGCAGTGGGCGGCGTACGCCGGGGCCGGTGCGCTCGGCGTGGCCGGGTTCGCGGGGCTCGCGCGCGGGACGACCGGGCGGGCATGGGTGCTCGGCCTGTTCGGCCGCTACCGGGGAACGGTACGGCGCACCGGCCTGCTCTGGGTCAACCCGCTGCTGCTGCGCCGCCGGGTCGACGTCCGGCTGCGGCACTGGCGCAGCGAGGAGATGCCGGCGGCGGACGGCAACGGGGTCGCGCTCAGGGTCGTCGTGCTGGTGGTGTGGCGGGTGCGGGACACCGCGCGGGCGGTGCTGGGCGTCGAGGACCACGAGACGTACCTGCGCGACTGCGTGGAGGCCGCGCTGGCCCGGGTGCCGGTGGAGCCGCCGGGCACCGCCCGGGGTTCGGTGGAGATGGCCACGGACGCGCTGACCCGGCTGGTCTCGGCGGACGCGGCGGGCATCGGCCTGGAGGTGTTCTCCGTGCAGCCGGTCCGGGTGGAGTACGCCCCGGAGGTCGCCGGTGCCATGCAGCGCCGCCGGCTCGCCGCGCTCGACGCCCGGCAGCGGTCCACCATGCTCACCTCGGTCGTGGACTCGGTCGAGGACACGGTGACCCGGCTGACCATGCGCGGACTCGTCGAACTCGACGACTACGAACGCAAGGTGCTGGTGCGGGACCTGACGGTGGCGTTCTGCTCGGGGCGTGCCGAGGCCGTGCCGTGATTGGTATGGACATGTTCAAAGGTCGGCAATAATCTGGGACTTGGTCTAGACCTGCACGGCTCACTGAACCTCCCCCACGTTCTCCAGGAGCGGCAGCATGCGTAAACGGACCAAGGTGTCGGCCGTCGTGCTCGGCGTGGCGACCGCCGGAGCCTTCGCACTCTCCACCGGCGGCGCCAGCGGGCACGGCTACACCGACCTCCCCATCAGCCGGCAGAAGCTCTGCGCCAACGGCACGGTGACCAACTGCGGCGACATCCAGTACGAGCCGCAGAGCGTCGAGGGCCCGAAGGGCTTCCCGGCGGCCGGTCCCGCCGACGGCCAGATCTGCAACGGCGGGCTGAGCAGGTTCGCCCAGCTCAGCTCGCCGATGACCCCGTCCGGCGGGGCGTGGCCGACGACCCGGGTGACGGGCGGTCAGACGTACACGTTCCGCTGGCAGTTCACGGCGATGCACGCCACGACCGACTTCAGGTACTACGTCACCAAGCAGGGCTGGAACCAGAACCACGCCCTCGCCCGTTCGGACCTCAACACCACCCCGTTCCTCACCGTCCCCTACAACGGCCAGCGCCCGCCGGCCACCCTCAGCCACAGCGGCACCCTGCCGTCGGGGCTGAGCGGCCACCACGTGATCGTGGCGGTCTGGACGATCGCCGACACCGGCAACGCGTTCTACGCCTGCTCGGACGTCACGTTCTGACCCGTGTCGTTCGACAGGCGGGTAACGCCCGGCTGATCTGAGCTTCGCTTGAGGACCCGCCGCGGGCCGCGGGGGTACGTTCCCGCCACGCCGGTCGATCGGACCGGCGTTCGGAGGCGGGGGACTCTCATGGGCCTGATGGAAGCGTTCTTCTACATCCTTCCCGGCATCTTCGTCGTCGTCGGTGTCCTCGGGCTGGTCCGGACGCTGCGGCGGTCGAGCGAGATCAGTCGGGCGTGGCGTCACGGGCGTACCGCCGAGGCGCGCTGTCTGCGGTCGTACACGCGGACCAGCGGCGGTGGCGGGGACACGTCCGTGACGACCACGCTGCACCACGTCTACGAGTTCACCACGGATGAGGGGCGGGTCGTCCGCTTCGACGAGGCGAGCGGGCCGTCGACCGTGGTCGAGGGCGACTTCGTGACGGTCCACTACCTGCCGGAGCACCCCGAGGGGGCGACGTCCCAGCCGCCCGCGCAGGGGAAGCTGGCGGTGGGGACCGGGTGCTCGGTGGCGTTCTTCGTGGTGTTCATCGGGTTCGCGCTGGCGTTCGCCGTCGGGGCGCACTTCGCCTTCGCGGAGGCGGACGGTCTTGCTCCGTGAGTGCCGGGTGAGGCCGTGGGCCTCTGTGGGCCTCTGTGGGCCGGTGGGGGGGGCGGGTGAGGCCGTGGACCTCCGTGGGTCGGTGGGGGCTGGTCGCGCAGTCCGCCGCGGCCCTTACGGACCGCTGCCCATCTGACGGAGTGTCAGTTACGCTGCATCTCCATGGACTCCGACAGGGGCACGATCGCGGAAGCAGTGGCCGCCCGGTGGGGGGACCACCGGCCTGGGCTGTGGTTCGAGGAGTCGGTGCTGACGCACCACGTCGTGGCCGCCGGGGCCGCCGCCCGGGCGGCTCTGCTCGGGGATCTGCTGCCCGCCGGCGCCGTGCCCCACGTCGGCGTCCTCCTCGACAACACCCCCGAGTTCCCGCTCTGGCTGGGGGCCGCCGCGCTCGCCGGGGCCGCCGTCGCGGGGGTCAACCCGACCCGTCGGGGACCCGAACTCGCCCGGGACATCCTGCACACCGAGTGCCCGGTGCTCGTCACCGAGCGGGCCCACCTGCCGCTGCTCGCCGGGCTCGAACTGCCCGGCGTCCGCGTCCTCGTCACCGACGAACCGGAGTACGGCGCTCTTCTCGCCCCGTATCTCGGCGCCGTTCCCGACGCCTCCCGGGCCGCCCCCGCCGACCGGATCCTGCTCTACTTCACGTCCGGTTCGACCGGCGCCCCGAAGGCCGCGCTCTGCTCGCAGGGGCGGCTCGCGGCGGCCGGCCGCTCCCTCGCCGGGCAGTTCGGGGTCCGCCCCGACGACGTGCACTACGTCTGCATGCCGATGTTCCACGGCAACGCCGTGATCGCCGACTGGGCGCCCGCACTGGTCGCGGGCGCCGGGGTGGCGTTGCGGCGGCGGTTCTCGGCGTCCGGGTTCCTCTGCGACGTACGGCGGTACCGGGCCACCTACTTCACCTACGTCGGCCGGGCGGTGCAGTACGTACTCGCCACCGAGCCGCGCCCCGACGACCGGGACAACCCGCTGCGGCTCGGCTTCGGGACGGAGGCCGGGGCCGTGGACGCGGCGGCCTTCGAGGAGCGGTTCGGGGTCCGGCTGGTCGAGGGGTACGGGTCCTCCGAGGGCGGGGCGGCGATCCAGTGGTCGCCGGGGACGCCCACCGGGGCGGTGGGGCGGGCGGCGCCGGGGCTCGTCGTGCTCGACCGGGAGTCGGGGCAGGAGTGCCCGGCCGCCGTCTTCGACTCCGGAGGCCGGCTGCTGAACGGGGAGGCGGCGATAGGGGAGCTGGTGAACCGGGCGCCGAACCCGTTCGAGGGGTACTGGCGGAACGCGGCGGCGGAGGCGGAGCGGCGCAGGGGCGGCTGGTACTGGACCGGGGATCTCTTCTACCGGGACGCGGAGGGGTACCTGTACTTCGCGGGGCGTACCGACGACCGGATCCGGGTGGACGGGGAGAACCTGGCCGCCGCGGTGATCGAGAACATAGTGGCCCGGTACGGGGGTGCGGAGGCCGTCGCCGTGTACGGGGTGCCGGACCCGGTGACCGGGGACCAGGTGATGGCGACGATCGCCGGGCGGTTCGAGCCGCTGGACTTCGCCGAGTTCCTGCTGGCCCAGCCCGACCTGGGGACGAAGATGGCGCCCCGGTTCGTGCGGGTGGTGGAGCGGATGCCGGTGACGGCGACCAACAAGATCCGGCGGGCGGAGCTGCGCGGGGAGGGCGTGCGGTGTGCCGACCCGGTGTGGTGGCGGCCGCCGGGGGAGCGCACCTACCGCAGGCTGACCCCACAGGAGGCGGAAGCGTGGCGCCCGGAGCGGGCCACCGGCCGGCTACCGGACCGAAAAAAATGACCCGGGGTGGTGAAACCCCAGGTCATCGTAGGTGCGCCGCCAGGGACTCGAACCCCGGACCCGCTGATTAAGAGTCAGCTGCTCTAACCAACTGAGCTAGCGGCGCATGACTCACGCCGACCGTTCGAATCGTCTTTCGACTGCCTCTCGCGGCTGGCGACGAGGAAAATAATACCTGGTCCGGCGGGGTGCTTCCGACCACCGCCGGACCGGGTCTAGATGGCCAGGGAGAGCAGCAGCGGAGCGGCTCCGCGGTTCAGGGTGTCGGCGGCCTGGCGGAGCCGGTGCGCGTGCTCGACCGGCAGGGACAGTGCCAGGCAGCCCACCGCGGAGCCGGCGGTGATGGGGACCGCCGCGCACACCGTGCCGATGGCGTACTCCTGGAGGTCCAGGACCGGGACCGTCGGCGGCTGTGCCTCCAGGCGGGAGAGCAGCAGCTTGTCGCTGGTGATGGTGCGCGAGGTGAGGCGGGCCATCCGGTGCCGGGAGAGGTGGTCGCGGCGCGCGTCGTGGTCGAGCTGGGTGAGCAGGCTCTTGCCGATCGCGGTGGCGTGCGCGGAGGAGCGGAAGTCCACCCACTCGTTGACCGCGGGGGTGGCCGGGCCGTCCGCGTACGGGCCGATCCGCACCTCGCCGTCGATGTACCGGCTGAGATAGACGGCGGCGCCGACCGAGTCGCGCAGCCGGTCGAGGGTCTGCTGGAGCTGCTCGCCGAGGGCCTGCTCCCGCTCGTGCGCGGAGCCGAGCCGGCGCAGGGTCTCGCCGGTCACGTACGCGCCGTCGGTCACCTGCTCGACGCAGCCCTCGCGGCGCAGCATGCGCAGCAGCGCGGTCAGCCGCTCGGGGTCGAGGCCGGTCCGGCGGGCCAGCTCGGTGTCGGTGACGCCGGTGGCGTGCCCCGCCACCGTCTCCAGGACCCGCAGGGCGTCCTGGGCGGAGTGGTACGGGGCGGTCGGCTCGTGCATCAGCGCCACGGTGGTCCCCCTGCGCTCGCTCGGCGATACTGCTTCGGCTGCACTGCTTGGGCCGCGATCCGGACAGCGGATCCTCTCCACGATAACCGGCAAGCACCGGAAACGGAGGGGGTGTTGGCGAGATTCCGGGCCTCCCAACTGCGAAGAAGACCCTCTGGCATATGCCAGCGGAATGACCCGACCGCCGGACCTCGGGTGATCGAGCGTTCACTTCCTGTAGCCGGGGGTCGGCGCGGGAAAACCTTTACGGCGCCGACGGTGGAATTATCTACAGCACCGCGCCGAGGAACTCCCTGGTCCGCTCGTGCTCGGGCTCGCTGAAGATGCGCTCCGGCGGGCCCGCCTCGATGACCCGGCCCGAGTCGAACATCAGGACCTGGTCGGAGATGTCCCGGGCGAAGTTCATCTCGTGGGTCACGCAGAGCATGGTGATGTCGGTGCTGCGGGCGATGTCCCTGAGCACGTCGAGGACGCCCGCGACCAGCTCCGGGTCGAGCGCCGAGGTCACCTCGTCGAGGAGCAGCACCTTGGGGCGCATGGCCAGCGCCCGCGCGATCGCCACCCGCTGCTGCTGGCCGCCGGAGAGCCGGGTCGGCCTGGCGTCGCACTTGTCGGCGAGGCCCACCAGGTCGAGCAGGTCCCGGGCGCGTGCCTCCGCCTCGTCCTTGGGCAACCCGAGCACGGTCACCGGGGCCTCGGTGATGTTGCGCAGCACGCTCATGTTCGGGAACAGGTTGAACTGCTGGAACACCATCCCGATCTGCTTGCGGACCTCCCGCCGCTCCTTCTCGGACGCCGGGAAGAGCCGCTGCCCGTCCACGGTGATGGTGCCCGCGTCCGGCTCGGTCAGGGTCATCAGCAGCCGCAGGATCGTGGTCTTGCCGGAGCCGGAGGGACCGATCAGGGTGACGTGCCGGCCTGCCTGCACGGCGAGGTCGAGCCCGTCGAGGACGGTGTTGTCCCCGAACCGCTTGGTCACCCCCTCGATGCGGATCAGCTCGTCGGACGCGGTCCCGGCGGTATGCGGCTGCTTGCTGGTGTCAACGGACAAGGCGACGCTCCAGGGTGCGCAGAAGGACGGAGGCGAGGTAGGAGATGACGATGAAGGCGACGCCGATCACCGTCACCGGCTCGGTGAACTGGAAGTGCTGCTGGGAGAAGAGCCGGGCCTGGCCGAGCATCTCCAGCACGGTGATCGACATCAGGATCGGCGTGTCCTTGAGCATCGAGATCACGTAGTTGCCGAGCGGCGGCACCACCCGGCGCACCGCCTGCGGCAGGATGACCGCGAACCAGGTCCGTCGGGCCGGCAGGCTGAGCGCGGTGGCGGCCTCCCACTGCCCGGCCGGGACGGCCTCGATACCGGCCCGGTAGACCTGCATGGTGTACGTCGAGTAGTGCAGGCCGATCGCGAAGACCCCGGTGGTCAGCGCGGAGAACGTCAGCCCCCACTCGGGCAGCACGTAGAACAGGAAGAACAGCTGCACCAGCAGCGGGGTGTTGCGCACGAACTCGGTCACCACCCCGACCGGCCAGCGCACCCAGCGCGTGGGCGTCCGCATCAGCAGCGTCCACACCAGCCCCAGCGTGAACGAGATCAGCGAACCCAGGGCCAGCGCCTGCAGGGTGACCCACAGGCCGTCCCAGAAGTGCGGCATGAACGCGCGTACGGCACTCCAGTCCCACGTCACGCGACACCACCGACCCTGGTCGTCTCCCTGCGCTTCACCGCACGCGCCTCACGTTCGTTCCCCGGGTTCTTGCCGATGCCGGCCTTCAGCCGCTTCTCCAGACCGCGCATCAGCCGGGTGATGACGAACGCGATCACGAAGTAGACGATCAGCAGGTACGTGTAGATGTGCGCGCTCTCCTGCAGGGCCAGCCGCACCAGGTTCCCGCTGAACGCCAGGTCGCCCATGCCGGTGATGGACACCAGCGCGGTGCCCTTGAGCAGCTCCACGAGCAGGTTGCAGTAGGACGGGATCATCTCCGGCACCGCCTGCGGCAGCAGGATCAGGCGCAGCCGCTGCCAGGGCGTGAAGCTGAGTGCGATCCCGCCCTCCTTCTGCGCCGGGTCGACCGCGTTCAGCGCCCCGCGCACGATCTCCGCGCCGTACGCGCCGTACGTCAGGCCGAGCGCGAGCGTCCCCGCCCACATCGGCACCAGCTGCCAGCCGAAGGCGACCGGCAGCACGAAGAACACCCAGAAGATCATCACCAGCGCCGAGGTGCCGCGGAACACCTCGGTGTAGAAACCGGCGAGGAACCGGACGAACCAGAGCCGGTTCGTCCGTGCCACGCCCACCACCAGCGCCACGGCCGTCATCAACAGCCCGCTGAACACGAGCAGCTGAACGGTGGTCCAGACGCCCCTGAGTACGAGGTCCCACAGTCCCGAGGTCATCCGCTCTTCCCTCCCCCGCACAGCTCCTTGGCCGTCAGGTCGGTCATCTCGGCCTCGGTGAAGCCGAACGGGCGCAGGATCCGGAACAGTTCGCCGCTCTTCTTCAGCTTGCGCAGCTCCACGTTGAAGGCGTCCCGCAGCTTCGTCTCCGCCGACCGGAACGCGAACGCGCCCCCGTCCACGTGCGGTTTCCCGCCCACCAACGGCGCGAAGGCCTCGGTGGCCTCCGCCTTCGCGGACTTGCGGACGACGGAACGCGTGGTGAGCGCCGTACCGGCGAAGACGTCGACACGCCCCGCCTCCACGGCGTTCAGCCCGGCGACCTGGTCGGGGACGATCAGGATGTCGCTCTCCTTGTACCCGGCCTCGACGGCGTACTGGATCTCCGCGTACCCGGTCCCGGTCGCGAACTTCGCCTTCTTCCCGACGACGTCCTTGTAGTCGTGCAGCCCCTTGGGATTGCCCTTGCGCACGATGAACGAGTCGAGCATCTGGTAGTCGGGATCGGCGAAGATCACCTGCTCGCAGCGCTCCGGGTTGACGTACATCCCGGCGGCCACGACGTCGAACTGCTGCGAGTTCAGCCCGGGTATCAGCGAACCGAACTCGGTCGGCACCGGCTGGACCCGGTCCACCCCGAGCCGCTTGAAGACGGCCTTCGCCAGCTCCGGCGCCTCACCGGTCAGGTGCCCGTCCCTGTCGATGTACCCGAAGGGGATCTCACCGGCGATGCCGAGCCGTACCACACCCTGGGCGCGCAGCCGTTGCAGCAGGTCGCCTCCGTCGGTGCCGGCCGCGGAGGCGACGCGCGTGCAGCCGGCGGCGCCGAACGCCCCGAGTGCGCCGACCGCGGCGGCACCCGCGAGGACGGCCCGCCGACTGTGTCTGGATTCGTGCCCTGATGTGTCTGATTCGTTCCCGAGTGGTGGAGCCATGGCGGCGCGGCTACCCGACCCCAACCGACTTATGCACCATGGAAGGCATGACCGAACGATTCATCGAAGTCTCGCTGGTCAGCCGCGGCGTCACCGCCAGGGCCAGGCTCCTGGACGACCGCGCCCCCGTCACCTGCGCCGCCGTCTGGGACGCCCTGCCGCTGTCCGGCGACGTCTACCATGCCAAGTACGCGCGCAACGAGATCTACGCCCTTTTCCCGCCGTTCTCCCCGACGGAACCACCGCTGGAGAACCCGACGGTCACACCCGTCCCCGGCGACCTGTGCTACTTCTCCTTCGCCGGCACCGAACTGGCCACCAAGGCCTACGGCTACGACCGCGAGCCGCCCCCCGGCACCACGGTCGTCGACCTGGCCCTCTTCTACGAACGCAACAACCTGCTGCTCAACGGCGACGTGGGCTGGGTCCCGGGGATCGTGTGGGGGCAGGTGGTGGACGGACTGCCGGACCTGGCCGACGCCTGCAACGACCTGTGGCGCAACGGAGCGGCAGGCGAGCAACTGGCGTTCCGGCCCCTCTGACCGGGATCTGCGGCGTCCGCCTTCAGCGCCTTCCACCGCCGCTCACCCGTATCTCCGCCGCGACGGTGCCCAGCCGCGACGGTGCTGCCCGGCGGGGCCGAACCCGACCGGGCCGTCGCGCTGCCCGCTCTTCTCCCGCCTTCTCCTGCGGTGCTGCCGCCTGTTTCCTCGCGGGGTGTCGGTCTCTCTTCTCCGCCGCCACGGCGCTAGGCCGCGACGGCGCTGCCCGGCGGCGCCGTGGCCACCCCGGCCTCGTACAGGGCGTGGGCCGTGCGCAGGACCAGGTCGTCGCGGTGGCGGGCGGCCACGAGCTGGAGGCCCACCGGCAGGCCGTCGGCGTCCGTGCCGACCGGGACTGTCGCCGCCGGCTGCTGGGTCAGGTTGAACGGGTAGGTGAACGGGGTCCAGCCTGTCCAGCGGCGCAGACCCGAGCCCCTCGGCACCTCCCGGCCCGCCTCGAACGCCGTGACGGGCAGGGTGGGCGTGACGAGGAGGTCGTACGACTCGTGGAAGAGCCCCATCCGGCGGCCCAGGTCCGTCCGGACGTCCACCGCGGCCAGGTAGCCCAGCGCGGACAGGCGGGCGCCGGTCCCGCAGATCTCCCGCAGCCCCGGGTCGAGGGACTCCCGCTGCCCGGACGAGAGCCGCTCCGTGACCCGGGCGGCACCGGCGAACCACAGCGCGTGGAAGGCCTCCACCGGGTCGCTGAAGTCCGGGTCGGTCTCCTCGACGTACGCCCCGAGTTCCGCGAGCCCAGCCACTGCCCGGCGTACCGCGGCCGCGACCGCCGGATCCACCGCGACCTGACCGCCGAGCGTGGGTGAGAAGGCCACCCGCAGGCCGTGGACACCACCGGCCAGGCCGGCCACGAAGGAGCCCGGCGCCGGGCCGAGGGCGGACCAGTCGCGGGCGTCCGGACTCCCGATCACGTCCAGCAGCAGCGCCGCGTCGGCCGCGTCCCGGGTCATCGGGCCCACGTGGGACAGCGTGCCGAAGGCGCTCGCGGGGTAGAGCGGGACCCGGCCGTACGTCGGTTTCAGGCCGAAGATCCCGCAGAACGCGGCCGGGATGCGCACGCTGCCGCCGCCGTCCGTGCCGAGGGAGAGCGGACCGGCTCCCAGGGCGACCGCCGCCGCGCTGCCGCCGCTCGAACCGCCCGCGGTGCGGGAGACGTCGTACGGGTTGCGGGTGATCCCGGAGAGCGGGGAGTCGGTCACGCCCTTCCAGCCGAACTCGGGCGTGGTGGTCTTCCCGACGAACACCGCGCCGTGCTCGCGCAGCCGGGCGACGGACGGTGCGTCCTCGTCCCAGCTCCCGGACGCCGAGATCGTCTTCGAGCCGCGCAGGGTCGGGTGGCCGCGCAGGAGGAGGATGTCCTTGACGGTCACCGGCACGCCGTCGAGCAGCCCCCGCGGCTCGCCCCGCCGCCACCGTTCCTCCGACGCCCGCGCCTGCGCCAGGGCGTCCTCCTCGGTGAGCCGCACGAACGCGTTGACCTCCGGCTGGATCCGCGCCGCCCGGTCCAGGACCGCCCGGACCGCCGCCACCGGGCCGAACTCGCCCTTGCGGTAGCCGTCGAGGAGCTGCAGGGCGGTGAGGTCGGTGAGCTGCATGAGAGGCACCCTCCCGGGAGTCAGTGACCGCGCACGTATCCGCGCTTCTTGTCCACCACGTTCGGCAGAGACCTGCCCACCGCCCACCGTTCGTACAACTCCACGAACTGGGAGCCCAGTTCGTCCCGCCAGCCGACCGTGTCCCCGCTCATGTGGGGCGACACCAGCAGGCCCGGCACCTGCCACAGCGGGCTGTCGGCGGGCAGCGGCTCGGTCGCGAAGACGTCCAGGGCCGCGGCGGCGATCCAGCGCCGGGTCAGCGCCCGGACCAGGGCCTCCTCGTCGACCAGCCCGCCCCGGCCGACGTTGATGAAGCAGGCCGACGGCTGCATCACGCCGAAGCGGTGCGCGTCGAACATGCCGTACGTCTGCTCGGTCAGCGGAGCGGCCGCGATCACCCAGTCCGCGCGGGACATCAGCCGGTCCAGGTCCTCCGGGCCGTGGATGCCGGTACGCGGGACGCGGCCGACGAGGGCCGTGATGACGCCGAGCGCCTTGAGGGTGCGGACGACAGCCCTGCCGATCGGCCCGGTACCGACCACGCACGCACGCGTGCCGGCCACCCGGCGCGCCTCGCGGTGCCGCCAGGTCCGCTCCCGCTGGAGGTCGAGGGTCCGCGGCAGATCCTTGGCGACGGCCAGCACCAGCGCGGCCACGTACTCGGCGATGGGCGCGTCGAAGATCCCGCGCGCGTTGGTGACGACCGTGTCCGACACGGCCAGCTCCGGGCACATCAGGTGGTCGACGCCCGCGCTCGCCGTGTGCACCCAGCCCGGCCGCGGCCCCTCGCCCGGCCAGGCCTCGCGGACGGCGTGCGAGGCGAAGTCCCAGACGAGGAGGACGTCCGCCGCCGGCAGCCGGGCCGCCAGGCCCGCCGCGTCGGTGTGCACGATCCGGGCGCGCCCGGTGAGCCGGCCGAGCCGCGGGGGCGGGTCGGCGTCGAGGACCAGCAGAGTGGGCACGGGTGGTGTCATTCGGGGCGGTCTCCCGGTGTCCGACAGGGTCTGACATGGGCAGATGGAACGTCTCGGATGCGCGGATTGACCACGCTGGCACCCGAACCTACCTTCGTCAACACGGGCGTATCCGTCGACCGTTGCCCCTCGATCTTCAACCTGAGGCCGGTGACTTCCCATGGACGTCTCCTTTCTGGGCGGACCTCGTCCCCAGCGCGGCGTCGGCGTCGTGGCGCCCTTCGACTTCGCGCTCGACCGCGAGCTGTGGCGCTGGGTGCCGGACGACGTCTCCCTGCACCTGACCAGGACACCGTTCGTGCCGGTCGAGGTCGGCCTGGACCTGGCCCGGCTGGTCAGCGAGCACGAGACGCTCGGCGAGGCGGTACGGGCGCTGACCGCGGTCGCCCCCGAGGTCGTCGCCTACGCCTGCACCTCCGGCAGCTTCGTCGGCGGCATCGCGGGCGAGCGGGCGATGTGCGAGGCGATGACCCGTTCCGGCGCGGTGCCCGCCCTCACCACCTCCGGGGCGCTCCTCGACGCGCTGACCGAGCTGGGCGTACGACGGCTGGCGCTGGTCACGCCGTACACGGTCTCGGTGACCCGGGTCCTGGAGGAGTACGTCGCGGAGGCGGGCGTACGGGTCGCCGGCTGCGCGTTCATGGGGCTGACCCGGCACATCTGGCAGGTGCCGTACCGGGACGTGGTGGCCATGGCCCGGCAGGCGGTAGGGCCCGGGGCCGCCGACGCCCTGTTCATCTCCTGCACCAACCTCCCCACCTACGACGTCATCCCCCAGCTGGAGGCCGAGCTGCGGATACCCGTCCTGTCGGCCAACCAGGTCACGATGTGGGCGGCGCTGCGCAGGCTGGGTACCCGAGCGGTGGGCCCTTATCAGGCGCTGGTCCGTCACCTGGACGAACCGGCGGCTGCGCGTGACTGGCCCGTACTGCCGGAAGAACAGCAGGAAGGGTGGACATGACAGCGCTCGGACTCCTTTATCCGGGGCACTCCGCGGAGGACGACTACCCCCGTATCGAACAGCTCCTCGGCAGCGACATCCGGGTGGACGTCGTCCACACCGACATCGGCGAGGACGCGCACCGGGTGGACGCGCTCCGCGAGATGGGCGCCGAGGAACGGCTGGCCGCGGGGGTGGCGGAGCTGCGGCTCGCGGGTGCGGACGCGGTGGTGTGGGCGTGTACCAGCGGCAGCTTCGTGTACGGCTGGGAGGGCGCCCAGCAGCAGGTCCGCGCGCTCGCCCGGGCGGCCGGGATGCCCGCGTCGTCCACGTCCTTCGCGTTCGTGCACGCGGCGCGGGAGCTCGGGGTACGGCGGGTGGCGGTCGGCGCGACCTACCCCGACGACGTGGCGTCCCTCTTCGTCGACTTCCTCCGGGCCGGGGGCCTGGAGGTGACCGGCGTGCGGTCCTCGGGGATCGTGACGGCGGCGGAGGTGGGGACGTGGGGGGAGGAGGAGGTCCTGACCCTGGCGCGGGCCGCGGACGCGCCGGAGGCCGAGGCGGTTCTCCTCCCGGACACGGCACTGCACACGGCGGCGCACGTGTCCCTCCTGGAGAAGGCCCTGTCCAAGCCGGTGCTCACCGCGAACCAGGTGACCGTCTGGGAGGGCCTCCGCCTGGCCGACCGCCGCGTCAACGCCCCGTCCCTCGGCACCCTGTTCACCCGCGAACCCCTGGTCCAGGCCTGACACCCCCCGGCCCCCAAAAAAACCTCGCCCACCCACCACCCGACTCGGCCGACCCAAAAGGCGAGGAGAGCACCTCGGCCGGTTGGAAGGCGGGGTGGGTGCCGGGGGCGGTGGAGAGGCGAGGCGGGCGCCTCGGCCGACTGAAAGGCGAGGCGGGCGTCCGGGGCGGCTGAGAGGCCAGGTGGGGAGCTCGGCCGATGAAAGGCGAGGCGGGCGTCCGGGGCGGTGGAGAGGCCAGGTGGGGAGCTCGGCCGGTTGGAAGGCGAGGTGGGTGCCGGGGGCGGTGGAGAGGCGAGGCGGGCGCCTCGGCCGACTGAAAGGCGGGGCGGGTGTCCGGGGCGGTGGAGAGGCCAGGTGGGGAGCTCGGCCGGTTGGAAGGCGGGGCGGGTGTCCGGGGCGGTTGGAGGGGGCGGGCTCTTGGTGCCGGGTGTCGCAGTTTGCCAAGGGGCGCGGGGAACTGCGCGACCAGCCCCCACGCACCCGCACCCGCACCCACACCGGCACCTACACCCGCCCCCGCACCCGCACCCGCACCCGCACCACCTTCCCCGCGTCACCGAGGAACGGCACGGCCCCCCGCACGTCACCTGGGAACCCGCCGGAATAAACGGAGACCTCCTCCTGTTACCCACGGCTACAAGCTCACGGCCGCAATTCAGGAGGCTCTCACCGTGTCGGCAGACGAGATCCGGGGCATCACGCACGGGACCGCCCCCGTCCCCCTCTCCGTACTGGACCTGGTGACCGTCGGCACCGGCAGCACCGCCACCGACGCCCTGCGCACCAGCGCCTCGCTCGCGCGGCTCACCGAGGCCCGCGGCTTCCACCGGTACTGGGTCGCCGAGCACCACTCGATGCCCGGGGTGGCCTCCTCCTCACCCGCCGTGATCCTCGCCCACCTCGCCGCCCACACGGAGCGGATCCGGCTCGGGTCGGGCGGCGTCATGCTGCCGAACCACGCGCCGCTCGTCATCGCCGAGCAGTTCGGCACGCTGGAGGCGCTGGCGCCGGGGCGGATCGACCTGGGGCTCGGCCGGGCGCCGGGGACGGACGGGGCCACCGCGGCCGCGCTCCGCCGGACCCAGACCCTCAACGAGGGCGCCGACGACTTCCCGCAGCAGCTCGCCGAGCTGGTCCGGTTCCTGGACGACGACTTCCCGGACGGGCACCCGTACCGGAGGATCCATGCCATCCCCGGGCCGGTGCAGAGCACTGCCCCCGGCGGGGTGCAGTCGCCGCACCGGCCGCCCGTCTGGCTGCTCGGCTCCTCCGGGTTCAGCGCCCGTCTGGCCGGCATGCTCGGGCTGCCGTTCGCCTTCGCGCACCACTTCTCCGCGCAGAACACCGTCCCGGCCCTCGACCTGTACCGCGAGACCTTCAGCCCGTCCGCCGTCCTCGACGAGCCCTACGCGCTCATCGGCGTCTCCGTCCTCGCCGTGGACGAGGAGCGCGAGGCGCAGCGGCAGGTGCGGGCCGGTGCGGTGAACATGCTGCGGCTGCGCACCGGGCGGCCGGGTCTATTCCCCGACCCCGACGACGTCGAGAAGCACGAGTTCTCCCCGATGGAGGAGGAGTTCGTGCACTCCTGGACCGCCAACATCGTGCACGGCACCGCCGACGAGGTCCGCGCCGGCCTCGACGACCTGCAGAAGCGCACCGGCGCCGACGAGCTGATGCTCACCACGCACGCCCACCGCGGCGAGCTGCGCCTGCGCTCCTACGAACTGGTCGCCGACGCCTACGGTTTGCCGACCGGGGCGTCCGCGTAGGTCCTGGTGTCCAGCAGCTCGGAGATACGATCCGCCGTCACCGGCCGGGAGTAGAGCCACCCCTGGCCGGTGTCGCAGCCGATGTGCCGGAGCCGGGAGGCCTGGGCCGAGGTTTCCACGCATTCCGCGGTGACGGTGAGGCCGAGGCGGTGGGCCAGCTGGATCATCGCCTCCACCACGACCTCGTCGGCCGGGTTCGGCCGGTCACCGGGGTCGTCGTACTGGAAGCCCCGGACGAAGGAGCCGTCCAGCTTGAGGACCGAGACCGGGAGCCGGCTGAGGTAGGCGAGGTTCGAGTAGCCGGTGCCGAAGTCGTCGATGGCGATGCGCACCCCCATGTCGCTGAGGGCCTGGAGGGCCTGGAGCGGGCGGCCCGCCGAGCCCATGACCGCCGACTCCGTCAGCTCGAGCTGGAGCAGGTGCGGGGCCAGGCCGGTCTCGGCCAGCGTCTCCGCCACGTCCGCGACCAGGTCGGAGTCCCAGACCTGGCGGACGGCCACGTTCACGCTGACGAAGATCGGCGGCTCGCCGGGGTGGTCCAGCTGCCAGCGGCGGGCCTGCCGGCAGGCGGTGGTCAGGGCCCAGCGGCCGAGCGGGACGATCGAGCCGTCCTCCTCCGCCAGTCCGATGAACCGATTCGGCGTCAGCGTGCCGAACTCCGGGTGGTGCCAGCGGACCAGGGCCTCGACACCGTTGAGCCGGCCGTCGCCCATGCCCACCAGCGGCTGGTACTCCAGCACGAACTCGCCGCGCTCGATGGCCGGGCGCAGGGTGGAGGAGAGCGCCTGCCGGGTCACCAGGTGGGCGTTGCGCTCCGGGTCGAAGAGCGTCCAGCGGGACTTGCCGTCGGCCTTCGCCCAGTAGAGCGTCGTGTCGGCGGCCTGCATCAGACCGGTGGCCGTGGTACCGGCGGCGTGCCGCTCGACCACCCCGATCGACGCGGACAGCGACAGCCGCTGGCCGGCCAGGTCGAACGGCGCCTGGAGGGCCGCCAGCGCCGACTCGGCCAGATCGGCCAGCTGTTCCGTGCCCGTGGAGTCCTCGACCAGGAGGGCGAACTCGTCGCCGCCGAGCCGGGCCACCAGCGGGGCGCCGGCCCGCGCGAAGCCGGCCTCGTCGGCGACCCGGGTCAGCCGCTCGGCCACGGCGGCCAGCAGGCGGTCGCCGACCCGGTGCCCGAGGGTGTCGTTGACCGCCTTGAACCCGTCCAGGTCCAGGTAGCACAGGCCGATCCGGCCGGTGCCGCTCTGCTCGTACGACTCCGCCTCCAGCGCGGCCGACAGCCGCTCGAAGAACAGCGTCCGGTTGGGCAGCCGGGTCACCGGGTCGTGCATCTGCAAGTGCCGCAACCGGGCCTGTAGTTCGCGGCGGGCGCTGATGTCCGAGACCGAGATCAGCACGCCCGGCACGTCCTTGGCCAGCGGGGCGATGGTGACCTGGGTCCAGACCGAGTGCCCGTCGGGGTGCTTCAGCCGGCGGGTGCAGCGCAGCCTCGCCTGCCGGCCGCGCAGCACCTCGCGGTAGGCGTGCCAGGTACGGGCGTCGGAGGCCAGGTCCACCAGGTCCGCGGCGATCCGCCCGGGCAGCCCGGCCTGATCGGCGCCGATCAGGACGGCGAACGCCTGGTTGGCGGCGGTGACCAGCCCGTCGCCGTCGACCACGGCCATGGGCAGCGCGGCGGCCGCGAAGACGTGCTCGTAGGTCGTCGGTGCTGTCTTCTCGTCGGTCTTCTCGTACGACTTCCGGTAGGTGTTGTCACTCTCTGTGACGGCGGACCGGTCGAGGTCTGCCGCGGGCGTCGGCCCTTCGGACGTTCCGCTCACCGCTCGCTCCCGCAGTGCACTCGATCTCTGTCCGTGCAGGAAAGTGTGCCGATCATAGAGGCTGGCCCGAGGGCCTTCCAGCCACTGTCCAGTGTCCCCGATGAACCGGCGATTCTGACAGATCGTTTCTGCCCGCACCTGGACGGGTTCTTGAGTCGTATGACCACTTGTGACGTTCCGTTAGCGTCCCGGGGTGTCGGCCGTTCGGGTCTGCCTGTGGTGAGCAGGTGGTTCCTCACCCTTCTGGTGCAGATAAACAGGTCATAAGGTGACAAACTCGCAGAGGCTGGGTGCGGTGTCCCGCGAACCGCCCCCGGAGGTCCTTCCGTGCCGCGTCTCCTGCTGCGCAGTTCCGCCGCCGTGTTCACCACGATGTCGGCGCTCGTCGCGACGACGATCCTGACCGGGCCGTCGTCCGCCGAGCCGTTCTCCACGGCCCCCTGCGCCCTGCACCGCACCGCCGCGCACCACTCCGAGGGCCTGGACACCTGGAACCCCGACTACACGCGCCCCACCCACCCGCTTTCGGCCGTGATGGTGTTCCTCTCCTTCCCGGACGCGGTCCCGCAGACCACGCCCGCGGAGCTGACCGCCGACCACTTCCCGGCCACCAGCCGCTACTACGAGCAGGCCTCCTACGGGAAGTTCACCATCCACCCGCACCCGCTCACCCACTGGCTGCGGATGCCCCGGCCCTCGGCCGCCTACGGCATGAGGCGCGACTGGAGCGTCCCGCTGCGGGCCGCCTACCTGCGGGACGCGTTCGCGGCGGCCGATCCCGAGGTCGACTTCTCGCGCTACGACATCGTGTACCTGGTGGCCGACCCGGACGCCCCCGGCGTCGACTCCGACGCCACGAAAGTGGTCAACCTCGACACCCCGGTGCACGTGGACGGCACCGACGTCCGCCGGGTCGTCACGGTCTTCGAGAAGCATCCGCCGGACCGGCTGGTTCTCGCCCACGAGACCGGGCACGTCTTCGACCTCCCCGACCTCTACCACCGCCCGGTGGACGGCAAGGGCGACTGGGACACGTACGTCGGCGACTGGGACCTGATGGGCAGCCAGTTCGGGCTCTCCCCGGACCTCTTCGCGTGGCACAAGTGGAAGCTCGGATGGCTGGATCCGCGTCAGGTGGTGTGCGTCCGGGGGAGCGCGCCGACCCGGCTGACCCTGGAACAGCTCTCCGCCGGGCCCGGCGCGGCCGCGCGGGGTGCGGCCGGCGCCCCGGCCTTCGGGCTCGGCGACGGCACCAAGCTGGCGGTGGTGCGCACCGGGCCCGACACGGCGCTGGCCTTCGAGGCGCGCGACGCGTCCGGCAACGACAGCGCGGCCTGCCGGCAGGGCATCCTCGTCTACCGGGTCCGCGACGAGACGGCCTCCGGCAACGGGGCGATCCAGGTGGTCGACGCCCATCCGCGCACCGAGGCCTGCTGGGAGAACTCGGTCTACCCGCCGCTGGCCGATGCCCCGGTCTCCCTCGGCGAGAGCTTCACCGTGCCGGGGGACGGCGTGCAGGTGGCGGTGGAGGGGCGGACGGCGTCCGGCGCCTGGAACGTGAAGATCACACCGGCGAAGCCGGACTGAACCCCGGCGGCTGCACCCTGTCGGCTGATTCCCGCCGACGAGAAAAGCCGAAGGCCAAGCTCACAGGAGCTTGGCCTTCGGCTACTTCGCGTGCGCCGCCAGGGACTCGAACCCCGGACCCGCTGATTAAGAGTCAGCTGCTCTAACCAACTGAGCTAGCGGCGCCTGCTGACGTCGTAGACCTTAGCATCCTGATCGGCGGGAGGAAAAATCGATATGCGGACGGTCGCGCGGGCCGCGCGGACGGCCGCCCAGAGCAGGATCTCCGGGCCGGGGAGCCACGGGTGCCGGGTGTCCGGGGCGACCAGCCAGCGGGTACCGGCCGTGGTGGGCGAGGGGGCGTCGCGCGGTGCCGGCGCCGGTACCGTCACCGCGTCGCCGGTGCCGTGGCAGAGCAGCGGCGGCACGGCATCCCCGCGGCCGCCCCACTCCTCCCAGCCCAGCAACGACGGCAGCCGGGCGGCGGTGCCGGGGCCGGCGAACAGGAGCATCCGGCCCCGGAGGACCGCGACCGGCCCGGAGCCCGGCCCCTCGTCCCACAGCCGGTCCAGCATGCGGCGGCCGAAGATCGCCGGGGCGTTCACCACGTCGAACACGGTCCCGCAGGGCAGGACGACCGGGGCGTCCGGCCGCTCCTCCCAGAACGCGAGCGTGCTCCGCGGATACGTTCCTGCGGAGGCCAGCCAGGCGGCTCCGTCCGGGGTGACCCCGGCCGCGGGCGCCGCCCGCGGCCGCCGGCCCGCCCCGGGCGCGGGCGGGGGGGGGGGGAAGAGGGACTTTTACCCCGCCCGCGCACCGGGCCGGGCGTCGCCCTGCCGGCGGGCCCGGGGGGGGGCGCCCCCCGCCGCGGCGCCCCCGGCCCCCCCCCGGCCCGGGAAGGTCTCGTACGGTGTGCGGCTCATGAGGCATTGATACCCCTCGTGCACACCTGCTCGCCGTCAGTTGCGGGAAACCCGGACAGGAGCCAACGGAGAGGGGTATCTTGCCCACCCGGCATATGCCATGCGCCGGTTCCGGCTAGATCTGCTCGGGCCCTTGCCCCTCCCGCCCCCTCAGCAGATCCCGGCCGAACTCGACCATCTTCTTCGCGTAGTCCTCGGTCCACTCCGCCCGCTCGGCGATGTCGGCCGGGGTGAGCCGGTCGAAGCGGCGCGGGTCGGCGAGCTGGGCGGCGGCCATGGCCTGGAACTCCACCGCCCGGTCGGTGGCCATCCGGAACGCCTGGGTCAGCTCCGTCGCACGGGTCAGCAGCGCCCCGGGGTCGTCGATCGACTCCAGGCCGAAGAAGTGCTCGGGGTCGGCGACCGCTTCCACTGGCTCGAAGAGCAGGGGCGCGGGGCGTAGCCGCGGTTCGTTCCGACGCGGCGTGGGCTCCGCCATGTCTGGTCCTCCTCGTACGGTGTCGATGACTGGGGTCCGATGACCACCGTCCATTGTCCCGCGCCCGCGCAAGGGGACCCCGAGGCCGACGGCTGCCCCTCCGCTCGGCCGCTCAGGACCCCCACGTCACCCGGTGCTCGGCCAGATGTGCCAGTACCGCGTGGTTCGCCTCCCAGCCGTCCGGGGCTGTGGCGTTTCGGCCGCCTCCGGCGGCGTGCCGGACTCCGTCCGGCGGGTGGGCGGAACCGGGGCGGGTGTCCGTCAGGGCCGCCACGTCACCCGGTGCTCGGCCAGATGTGCCAGTACCGCGTGGTTCGCCTCCCAGCCGTCCGGGAACTTGACGAGGGTGCCCAGCTGGACGGGTTCCGTCGACGGGTAGTCGTCCAGGAGGTCGGTCACGCCGGCGCGGCAGACCATGATGCAGGCGTGGCGGTGGCGGGAGGCGAGGACGCAGAGACGGCCCGTCTCCAGGTGGAAGGCGGTCGCGTCGGGGCGGCCGGAGAGCGGGTGGAGGACCACCGTCACGTCGTACTCCCGGCCCTGGAGACGGTTGGCCGTGTCGACCGTGACGTCGGCCGCGCCCAGCTCCGCCAGGGCCGCGCGGACGGCCGCCGCCTGGTCCCGGTGGGCGGTGCCGACGGCGATCCGGTCGGCCGTGAGGGGGGAGGCGGCGGGGGAGCGTTCCGAGCGGGCCGCGCCACCGCGGTCGAGCAGCCGCCGCACCACCGCCGCCACCGCGCGGACCGCCTCCGGGTCGGTGCGCGGGGTGTGCCGGGCGGGCAGTTCCAGCAGGCCCCAGCCGGACTCCGCCGCCTCGTCGATCACCCGGTCCGGCCCGGAGCCGTCGGAGGGAACGGCGAAGGTGAGGTGGCGGTCGCCGTGGCCGGTACCGCTGCGGAACGGGGTGTACGGGTAGAACGCGCCGGAGACGAGGGGCGCGGCCGACGCCGGCAGGCGCCAGGAGACCGGGAGACGGTGCTGGGGCAGGCCCGGGTTGTGGGCGAGGAGGGTGGAGACGGCGGACGCCGACGGGTCGTACGACAGGCCCGCCCACTGCTCGCTGCCCACGATGGCGAACGGGTCCAGCTGGCCGGGGTCGCCCACGAACAGCGCCCGCTCGAACAGGCCGGCCACGGCGAGCAGGGAGTCCGAGCGCATCTGGTACGCCTCGTCGACGATCGCGTGCCGCCACGGCTCGTCCACCTTGACGTGCGCCCACTTCGCGGCGGTGGACAGCACGACCCGCGCCTCCTTCAGCTCGGCCGCCTTCGCCGACTTGCGGACGCTCGGCAGGTCGTCCAGCGCCTTGTCGTACGGGTCGGCGTCACTGCTGTGCAGGCGGCCGACGGGCAGCTCCGGGTTCTTCTCGGCGAGCCGCAGGACCAGGTCGTCGACCTGCGCGTTCGTCTGCGCGACCACCATCAGCGGGCGGCCCGCCTCCGCGAGTTCCAGCGCGGCGCGGACCACCAGCGTGGACTTGCCTGCGCCCGGCGGGGAGTCCACGACCACACCCCGCTCGGTGCCGTGCAGGGTGTCGTGCAGGATCGCGGCGGTGGCCCGCGCGGCGGCCGTGCCGGGATCGAAGTCCGTGGTCGTCACAGGATGTCCTCCGGTGTCGCGGTGTCGGCCGCCTCCGGTGCCGCCTCGCCCGGCGGGCCGCCGTGCGTCCACGGGGTGTCCTCCGGGTCGGGCAGCTTGGCGCCGCCGCGCTGCTCGTGTTCGAACAGGGTGAAGAGGAGCCGATCGCCCTTCTCCGGGACCGAACCGGGTTCGGGTTCCTTGCCACGGCCCATCTTGTCCAGGACGCGCAGCACCAGGACCCCCTCCGCCTCGTACCCGACGAACTCCGCCGACTGCGGCTTGCCGCCCAGCGAGCGGTACGCCTTGGCGCGCTCGCCCAGCTGCGGCCGGTCCTCGGTGCGTACGGTCAGCAGCGGGCGCGGGCTGGGCCGCTTGCCCTCGCTGTACGCCATGACGACGTCGAGGACCTCGCCCGCGAACGCCTCCCCGGACAGCCGCCGCCCCGCCATCACCAGCGGGTCGTCGAGGGCCTCCTGGGCGTCGAGGCGGGCCTGCTCGCGCTCGCGCGTGGCCAGCTTGTTCGCGGCGGTCACCGCGTCGTCGCGGCGCGGCTGCGGGGGTTCGCCGGCCAGCACCCGGTCGCGGTGACCGGTGAACGACCAGCGGTCGCGCGTCCACCGTTCCTCGACCCGGGCCCCCTCCGGCAGCCCGCGCAGCAGGTCCAGGCCCTGCCAGACCGCGTCCCAGGTGGGCCGGGTACGGCTCTCCACCAGGGCGCGGACCTCCCGCTCGGCGGCGGTGAGGATCATCAGCCGGTCGTCGGCCTGGAGGCCGTCCTCGGCCTCGGCGAGGGCGGTGCGGGCCCGGTCGTAACGCTCGAGGGCGGGGGCCAGCAGCTTGTTGTCGAAGGCCGGGTCGGTGGCGGGCCCGGCCGGCGGGCACAGCAACTGGCCGTCGCCGTCCCGCGCCAGCTCGGCCACCCGCGCGGCCGCCGCGCCGGTGCTGCCGTCCGGCGGGGCGATCCAGGCGAGCAGCGCGCCCAGGTGCTGGTCCTCGACGCCGGACTGGCCGGTCGCCCAGTGCCGGGACAGCAGGTCCGTCATGGCGAGGAGCAGGGACGAGCCGGGGACCCGGGCCCGCTCGCCGAAGTGGGTGAGCCAGCGGCCGAGCAACGGCACCCGGGGCGGCGCCGGATAGGGCGCCTCCGGCTCCTGCTCCGCCGTGCGCCGGAACCGCATCGAGCGGCCCAGCAGCCGTACGTACTCGATGCCCGCGCGTCCCGGGACGATCAACTGGGGCGCGTCCGCGCACAGTTCGACCTCGACCTTGACCCGCTTGCCGGTCTCCGGGTCGGTCTCGGTGCGCTCGGCCGCCTCCACGCCGGCGGCGTAGGAGTCCAGGTGGGGCAGGACGACGTCGGCGAGCTCGGCGAGGAAGGCGAACCGCAGGTCGCGGTCGCGCGGCTGGGGTACGACCAGCAGCCGCGGGGCGTCCCGGTCGGTGCCGACCAGGGCGCCGAGCGGGGCACCGGCCTCACCGGCGGTGGTGAGCGGCACGAAGACCAGCGGGCGGTCGGAGAGGTGTCGGTGGCGGACGGTCGCGGCGGGCTGCGCGCGGCCCGAGCTGACGGCCTCGAGGCGGGCGAGGGTGGTGATCAGTGACACACGGCCTCCCGGGCACCGCTCAGCGCCTCGGCACGCAGGGCCGCCGCCCGGCGCAGGGCCGCCACCGCCGGATCGGCCGGGTCACCGCTCTCGCCGCGCGCCGCCGACAGCACCTCCTCGACCGTGCTCAGCCCGCCCAGCTCGGCTCGCGCCGCCCGCCCCAGCGCGGTCACCTCGTCGGCCGCGCGGGACCGCTGCCTGCAGTGGAAGGCCAGCTCGCACGCGGACAGGCACTCGGGCGCGTACGTCGCGGGGACGGCGTCCACGGCCGCCGTCAGCTGCTCGGCGGGCAGGTCGGGGGCGAAGCAGGTGCCCTCCGGGAGCGCGTCGGCGATGTCCTGGACACGGGTGAGACGGGCCAGCTGGCGGGCGGTGACCGCGCGCTGCTTGCGGACGTCCACCGCGGCGGCGGTCGGCAGGTTGGCGAAGTCCTTGGGGCAGACGAGCAGCACGTCGTGGCGGACCCGGGGGGCCGGGGTGAGCCGGGCCGCGACCTGCTCCAGGGCCAGCACGTACACCGCGGCCTGCCGGGCGGCCGCGCCCACCTTCGCCGGGTCGGCGGAGCCGTCCAGCATCGGGAAGGACTTGATCTCCACGACCGTCCAGCTGCCGTCCGGGTGCACGACCACGGCGTCCGGCTCCAGGAACGCGGGCGAGCCGGCCACCTCGAGGGCCAGCATCGGATGGTCGAACAGCGCCCAGCCGCCCGTCTCGACGGCCTCGCGCAGCGCCAGCGCCGTGCGGGCCGTACGCCCCTCGGGCCCGATCGCGGACAGGTCCGGCACGGTGGCCCGCTCGGCCGGCTCGGCGCCCGGGTCGAGGTGGGCGCGCACCAGCCGCAGCAGCTCGGCGCCGCCGTCCGCCTTCACCTTCGCCTCGAAGGCGTTGCCCCGGGTCAGCGCGAACTGCGACTGGCCGAAGGCCGACGGCGAGCCGAGGGCGCTCGCCAGCGCGGTCTTGTCCACCCCGGCGCCGTCCAGGATCGCCCGCCGCCTGCACCCCGGGTTCGCGGCGAGCGCCGCGAGGGCACGCGCGTCCAGGGCCTTGGCCGGGACCGCGGGGCCGCGCAGCTCAGCGAGCCGGTGCCGCAGCGCCGTCCCCCGCGTCTGTGGGGGAAGCGTCCGGTTCGGCTGCGGGGGCGAGCCGGGACTCGCGCTGCGCTGGAATTCGCTCACCCGCCGAAGTCTGGCATCCGCCACTGACAATCGGGGAGCCCGCGACGCCCGAGCGCGCTGCGACGAGGGAGGCGCCAGGGGTGATCCGCACCCGGACGAGATCCGCGACCCGCATCACGTACGGCGCCAGCAGGTGACCCACGCCCATCACGAACACGCCCGCGACCGCGTCCAGGAAGTAGTGGTTGGCGGTGCCCATCACGACGATCGCGGTCAGCAGCGGGTAGGCCACGCCGAGCACCTTGGTCAGGCGGCTGCCGCCGTGGCGCCACAGCATCACCCCGCACCACAGCGCCCAGCCGCAGTGCAGGCTCGGCATCGCCGCGTACTGGTTGGTCATGCCGCCGAGGCCTCGCGGGGCACTGGCGTCGCCGCCCCACCAGCCGTACGAGCTGTACTGGGCCATCGTGTCGACGAACCCGTACTTCACGTCCAGCAGCCGGGGCGGGCAGGTGGGCAGCAGGGTGAAGCCGATCAGGCCGATGAACGTGGACGTCATCAGCCAGGTGCGGGCCCGCCGGTAGACCTCGGCGCGCTTGCGGAACAGGAAGACCAGGATCACCGGGGTGACCAGGTAGTGCAGCGAGGCGTACCAGAAGTCCGCGGGTACGCCGAGCCACGCCTCGCGCGTGAACAGGCGGTTGAGCGGGTGCTCGGCATTGAGGTGCAGCGCCTTCTCGATGCGCAGGATCGCCAGGCCGTGGTCGACGGCGGCGGACGTGTTCCCGCGCGCGAGCAGACGGCCGGCGGTGTAGCAGCCGTACACCAGCAGGATCAGCGGCAGCTCGGTCCACCAGCGCAGCCGGGTTCGTGCAGCCACCTCGGTGCCCGGTATCTCGGTCTGCGGCATCCGACTGCCTCCCCCTTCTCTTCGCTGTCCGCGCGGCACCCGGCGGGCCGACCGTGACACTTTACGTTGCGCGAATTCCCCGCCCGTGCGGGGCGCTCAGGAGTCAAAGACGCGGAGAGCGCGCGCCGGGTTGCCCGCGTCCCGCCCCGTTCCCGGCGCCTTTCCAGCCTGGGCGATGATGGAGGTGTCCCGCTTCCGAATTTCTCCCGAAAGGTTCTCCTCCCATGGCACCGCGCATCCTGCTGGCCCGGCACGGACAGACCGAGTGGTCGCTGTCCGGCAAGCACACCGGCAGGACCGACGTACCGCTCCTGGAGGAGGGCCGGCGGGGGGCCAAGCTGCTCGGGGAGCGACTGCACCGGCCGCCGTTCGACGGCCTCGCCGACGCCGAGGTGCGCACCAGCCCGCTGGCTCGCGCGCGCGAGACCTGCGAACTCGCCGGCTTCGGCGACCGCGCCGCCCGCTGGGACACGCTGATGGAGTGGGACTACGGGGCGTACGAGGGCCTGACCCCCGCGGAGATCCAGTCCGTCCGCCCCGGCTGGCTGATCTGGCGGGACGGTGTCCCCGGGGGCGAGTCCCTCGCGGAGGTCACCGCGCGGGCCGACGAGGTCGTGGCCTGGGCGCGCTCGGCCGACCGCGACGTGCTGATCTTCGCCCACGGGCACATCCTGCGGTCGATCGGGACGCGCTGGCTGGGGCTGCCGCTGGACTTCGCGGCCCGGATCCGGCTGAACCCGACGTCGCTGTCGGTGCTGGGGTGGGCGTACGGCGAGCCCGCCATCGAGAGCTGGAACGACCTGGGGCATCTGGCCGGCTGACGGCGGGCCGGGGGCGGGAGCGCTTACCGGCGCTGGCAGGGTGCCTTCCCCAGCCTTCGGCCGGGGGTATCCCCGGCGCCCACCCGTGCCGCCGTGCGGCACGCCTGCCCGCAGCTGGGTATGGACACAGGGCGCGGCTGGGCAGCGCCCCGTGAGCGGCGCTGGGGTACCCCCGGCCGAAGGCTGGGGGTAGGAACTGCGCGACCGGCCCCCACCCACCCGCAGCCGAACGACTACAGGTCCACCCCTGTCGGCCCTACACGCCCCTCGGCGTGGACGCGTGCCGGTCCAGGAACTCCTGGACGCCGCCGGCCCGGCGGTGCGGCAGCAGCACCCGGGCCGTGCCCGCCAGCATCCCCTGGATCCGGGACGACTGGACCTGGTCCAGCAGGTCCAGCACCCGCATGCCGGCCGTCGCCGCCTCGTCCGGACGCCCTCCGCGCGCGAGGTCGTCGGCGAGTTCCGCCGTGTACAGCGCGATGTTCCTCGTGAAGTGCGGATCCTGCAGATCGGCCGCCCGGTGCGCGTGGCGTGCGGCGCGTCGCCAGTCGCCCAGCATGGACCAGCACTGCGCCTCCAGGCCCTCCAGCTCGGCCTCTCCGTAGAAGCTCATCCACTCGGGGTCGGCGTCCGAGCGGCCCCGCTCGAAGAGGATCTGTGCGCGGGCCAGCGCCTGTTCGGTGCCGGTGCGGTCGGCGAGCCCCGCCCAGCCGCCCGCCTCGCGCAGCGCGAGCAGGGACATCAGGCGGGCCGAGCCGAGGGGCCGGCCGACCCGCTGCGCGGCCTGGGCCGCCCGCACCGCCTCCCGGGGCCGCCCGGCGTCCCGCGCCAGGAACGCGGTGTTGCAGAAGGCGTGCGCCTCCAGCCCGGCGTCCCCGGTCATCCGCGCCGTCGCCAGCGCCTCCGCGTAGTGCGAGCGGGCGTCGTCGAAGCGGCCCGAGTCATGGGCCAGCCAGCCCACCGAGATGGCCAGTTCACCGGCGCCCGAGTGCAACCGCTCGGCGGTCGTCTGCCGGGTCGCGCCCGCGTCGAGGAGTGCGTACGCCGCGCGCAGCGGAGCCGCCGCGCGCCGGTACAGCCCGTCCGCGCCGTGCCGGTCGTCCAGCAGCCGGATCCGGCGTACGGCCTCCTCCAGGGCGGCCGCGTGCGAGGACCCGGCACGGCGCACCGGCCGGTCCGCCGCCACGGCGTCGATGGTGAACCCCAGCGGGCCCAGGGTGGCGGCGGCCACGGTGGCCCCTCCGCCGGTCATGAATAGGCGACGCAGCACGTCGCTCTCCTCGTAGTTGTCGTGCGTCTCGTACGGGTCCTGCGGGTTCCGCGTCTCGCGCGGGTCATGCCGGTCGTGCGGGTGGTGCGGATCCTGCGGGTCATACGGCTCGGCGGCCCCCTGCGTCTCACCCCGGCCGAGAACCAGGGGCACGTCGCCCGGCGGCCGCGCCGCGCGTCCGCGGACGGACGAGCGGGGCGCGAAACCGAGGTCGGTGAGCGTACGACCGGGGAACATGTGCAGGAACACCCGTTCGTAGGCGTAGTTCGGGCAGCGGATCTCACCCGCCTCGACCCGGCCGATGTAGCGCGCGTCACAGCTCACCCGCTCACCGATCTCGCGGGCGGCACGCCGAACGAGCGCGGCGAACTCGGCCGGCGAGTGCCGACCGCGTACCTGCCGGAAGGCGAGGTTCGGCCGTACCGGCCGATCGGGCTGCGACGAGGTCGTGGTGGACGACGTCATGGCCGGGTCCTCTCGTGCGAACCGTCGAACCATGCCGGACTCGTGATGAGTTGTCCGAGTGGACCCTAGATTCCGGCGGGCAAGAACGTACCTGCTGTGTCGGACCCGTGACGCTGGGTTTGGCTACAAACCGGATATCTCATGCACGATCTGCCATGAACTGCCATCCTTTGCGGCTGACTTCCGCCGTAGCCGTTGACGCGGTGGCGCGTTGGACCGCATGGACTGCAAGAGGGCTGCGCGGTGGAGGCCGGCATGGAGACCAGCCAGGGCAACGATCCTTGTGACGACGCGGGATGCGACCTCGTGACGGTGCCGGCCCGGCAGGGCCTGGAGGCGGTCGACATCCTGCGCCGGGGGGCCGGGGAGGCGGTGGGTCCCGTGCTCCACGACGACGGGGGCGGCACCCTCGGCTTCGTGGTGCCGGCCGGTACGGCGGCGGGCTGGGACGTACCCGGCAGCACCTGTACCGAGACCGAGGGCCGCGGGCTGCGGCTCAGCCCGGAGCCGCCGGTCGAGGGCTCCGACTGGCTGCTGCCGCCCGGCGAGGCCGAGCTGGCGACCGATCCGGCGGTGCTGCGGCGGGCGCTCGGGGAGGCGGCCCGGATGATCGAGGCGGCGGACAGCTGCCGCTGAATTTCCCGGACGGCCGCCGCCTGGGAAAATGGCAAAATGGGCAAGTCCAGGAACTCACGTCGCCGGTCGGCCGCCGCCGAGGCCGTGGTCGAGGCCGTCGACGGCGGCCTCGCCCAGCTCATCCCGGACCCCGACCGCGGCCGGGCCTGGACACTGCTCATCGACGGCGCCCCGCAGTCGCACGTCGACCTCGACGACCCGGCATACCTCTCCTTCGAGTACCAGCGCCGGCTCGGCCATGTCATCGACCTGGTCGCACCGCAGGGCAGGCCCCTGCAGGTCGTGCACCTCGGAGGCGGTGCGCTCACGCTGGCGCGGTACGTCGCCGCGACCCGGCCCCGGTCCACGCAGCAGGTCGTGGAGCGGGACGCGGCCCTCGTCCAGCTGGTGCGGCGCGAGCTGCCGCTGGACGCGAACGCGCGGATACGGGTGCGGTCCGTGGACGCCAGGGACGGACTGGGCAGGGTGCCGGAGGCGTGGGCGGACCTGGTCATAGCGGATGTGTTCAGCGGGGCGCGCACTCCGGCGCACTTGACGTCCACGGAGTTCCTGGACGCCGTGCGGAGGGTGCTGCGGCCGGGGGGAACGTACGCCGCGAACCTCGCGGACGGGCCGCCGTTGACCCACCTGAGGGGTCAGATCGCCACCGCGGGGGCGCGGTTCGCGGAGGTCGCGGTGGTGGCGGACGCGGGGGTGTGGCGGGGGAAGCGGTTCGGCAACGCGGTGCTGGTGGCGGCCGACGTACAGCTCCCGGTCGCGGAACTGACCCGGCGTTGCGCATCCGATCCGCACCCGGGGCGGGTCGAACACGGGCGTTCCCTACGGGACTTCACCGGCGGCGCGGCCGCCGTGACGGACGCGGTGGCCGTGGCTTCACCTTCCCCACCGCCTTCGGTGTTCCGCTGAACCCGCGGACCGGTGGGGTCTGATCGCGCAGTTCCTCCCCCAGCCTTCGGCCGGGGGGATCGCCAGCGCCCCTGACGGGGCGCTGTCAGCTGCACAGCCGCCGGCGGTCGTGCCCCTGGGGCGGCACGGGTGGGCGCGGGCGGTGCCAGGCAGGCGCCGGTGAGCGTCCCCCCCGGCCGGCACTCAGTACGTCTCGACCTGCACCTGCGGTGCGCTGTCGTGCCACGTGCAGAACACGGACACACGGTCCGTGCTCCTGCTGAACTCGATGCGGATCCACGTCTCCGTCTTCCACACCTGCATCGACCAGCCCGTACCCGGCGTCGCCGACACCAGGGTCGCGCTGGTGTCGCCCAGGTCGAAGACCGCCCGGCCGCCATCGGTGTCGTACGCCTTGACCTGGCCCGAAGCGGTGGCGGAGGAGGTGGTGGCGGTCGGGCTCGGGGTGCCGGCCGCGGTCCGGGACGGCGTCGGTGCGGGAGTCGCCGCCGGGCGCGGGGAGGCGGGGTGCGACGGGCTCGGGGCGCGGGACGCGGCCGGCGCGAGCGACTTGGCGCCCTGGGGCGTCGGGTCGTCGTCCGCCGCCGTGACGGGGAGTGCGCGGGGCGGGTCGTAGGCCGTGGCCGCCATCACCGCGTGGACGCCCCACCACGACAGCGTGACCGCCGCGCCCGTGGCGAGCAGCCAGGCCATCACGTGTACGAGTCCTCTGCGCATCGCGGGCCATACTGCCTCAGGGGTACCGCCCCGCGCACTCGACCCGAGTTATCCACAGGCTCCGACCGGCGCCTGCCGCATGGCGTACGGTGCGGCGCATGGCAAGTGTGCTCGTGGTCGAGGACGACCAGTTCGTCCGCTCGGCGCTCATCCGGCATCTCACCGAGGCCTCGCACACCGTGCGCAGCGTCGGCACGGCACTGGAGGCCCTGCGCGAGGTCGCCCATTTCCGCTTCGACGTCGTCGTGCTGGACCTCGGACTGCCCGACCTGGACGGCTCCGAGGCGCTGAAGATGCTGCGCGGCATCACCGACGTGCCCGTCATCATCGCCACCGCCCGGGACGACGAGACGGAGATCGTCCGGCTGCTCAACGCGGGGGCGGACGACTACCTGACGAAGCCGTTCTCCGTCGAGCACCTGTCGGCGCGGATGGCCGCCGTGCTGCGCCGGGCGCGGTCGGGCGGCGGCGAGCCGGCCCCGTCGAGCGTGCTGCGGGTCGGCGGGCTGGCCGTCGATCCACTGCGCAGGCAGGCCGAGTTGGACGGGGTACGACTCGACCTGACCCGGCGGGAGTTCGACCTGCTGGCCTTCCTCGCCGGGCGGCCCGGGGTCGTGGTGCCGCGCAAGGAGCTGCTGGCGGAGGTGTGGCAGCAGGCCTACGGGGACGACCAGACCATCGACGTGCATCTGTCGTGGCTGCGGCGGAAGCTGGGCGAGACGGCGGCCCGGCCGCGGTATCTGCACACCCTGCGGGGCGTCGGCGTGAAGCTGGAGCCACCGGGCGGGGAAGCGAGGCCGGTCGGATGAGATGGGCTCTGGTCAAGGTCTGCCTCGCGGTCACCGCGATGGTCGTGGTCGCCTTCGCCGTCCCGCTCGGCCTGGTCGTCAAGGAGCTGGCCCGCGACCGGGCGTTCTCCAACGCCGAGCGGGAGGCCGCCGCCGTCGCCCCGGCCCTGTCCATCACCACCGACCGCGACAAGCTGGAGCGGGTGGTGGCCGCGGCCGGCGCCGACCGGGGCATGGCCGTGCACATACCGGCCGCCGGCGGCCAGGCCGCCGTCGACATCGGGCGGCAGCGCGCCGCCGACCGGGACATCGCGGCCGTTCGGAAGCTGGGCCGGGCCTCCACCACCGGGGTGGCCGGCGGATCGACCCTGCTGCAGCCCGTCGCGCTGAGCTCCGGTGCCATCGCGGTCGTCGAGGTGTACGTGCCCGAGTCCGAGGTGACCAACGGGGTCGGCACGGCCTGGGCGGTGCTCGCCGCCGTCGGCCTGGCGCTGATCATCGGCTCGGTCGCGGTCGCCGACCGGCTGGGCGTACGGATGGTGCAGCCCGCCCAGCGGCTGGTGGAGGGCGCGCACGAACTGGGCGAGGGCAAGCTGGGGGCGCGGGTACCGGAGGAGGGGCCCAACGAACTGCGGCTGGCGGCGGTCGCGTTCAACTCGATGGCCGACCAGGTCGTCCAACTGCTGGCGAACGAGCGGGAGCTGGCCGCCGACCTGTCGCACCGGCTGCGCACCCCGCTCACCGTGCTGAGGCTGAACGCGGCCTCGCTCGGCGACGGGACCGCCGCCGAGCAGACCCGGGCCGCCGTCGCGCAGCTGGAGCGCGAGGTCGACACCATCATCCGGACCGCGCGGGAGGCCAAGCCGCAGACCGCGGCCGTCGGGCCGGGCGCCGGGTGCGACGCGGCCGAGGTGGTGCGCGAGCGGATGGGGTTCTGGTCGGCGCTCGCGGAGGACGAGGGTCGCAAGTGGCGGGTGGCCGGCGTGGACCGGCCGGTGCGCATACCCGTGGCCCGCGCCGACCTGGCCGCCGCGCTCGACGCGCTGCTCGGCAACGTCTTCCGGCACACCGCCGAGGGCACCGCCTTCGCCGTCGACGTGCACAACGCCGAGGACGCGGTGATCATGCTGGTCTCGGACGCGGGGCACGGCATCCGCGACCCGGAGGCGGCGATGGCCCGCGGGCGGGGTTCCGGGGCGGCCGGGTCGACCGGGCTCGGCCTTGACATCGTGCGCCGGCTCGCCGAGTCGACGGGCGGTGACGTGCGGATCGGGTCGTCCGTGCTGGGCGGCACCGAGGTGCGGATCTGGATCCAGCTGGACGGCCGGAAACCGGAGCGCACGGGGCACCGGGGAGCGGTGCGCAGACGCCGTTCGCGCAGGCCGCCGGGGGACCCGGGCAAACGGGGGACCGGGGGAACCACCGGCAGGATTGGTCTCGACCTTTAATCGGTCCCGATGCCTTCCTTAAGCGCACCCTAAGATCCCCAACAGCCGTCCCTATCCGGCCGTTTGTCCGATTCCCGGCGGCTAGCGTGCTGCCGCACCCCACCCCCGTTGGCAGGCGAAGGCAGGCACGGCATGAGCACGCACCGGCGCAGAATCAGTGGCAGGAACAAGGCGATAGGCGGTCTGGTCGCGGCGGCCGTGGTCGGTGGCGGGGCGATCCTGTTCACCGGGATCGCGCAGGCGGCCGGGGTCGGCGCCGCGTACACGAAGACCAGCGACTGGTCGACCGGGTACACCGCGCAGTACGTCGTCACGAACAACAGCGGCGCCAGGGAGCAGACCTGGACGCTCGAGTTCGACCTGCCGGCCGGTGCGAAGCTCAGCTCGCTGTGGAACGCCGAGTACACCGTCAGCGGGCAGCACGTCACCGTGAAGCCGCCGAAGTGGGACACGGACGGCCTCGCGGCCGGCGAGTCGGACACCGTCGGCTTCGTGGTCAACGGCAGCGGGGACCCGACCGGCTGCCGCATCGACAACGCGAGCTGTTCGGCGGACGGCACGGCGACCCCGGAGCCGAGCGGCCGCCCGACACAGTCCGCCACCCCGACCGCGACGGCGACCCCGACCGCGAAGCCGACGGCCACGGCGACCGCCACCTCCACCCCCACCGCGACGGCCACCCCCACCGCCTCCCCGACCCGGACCACCGGATCCGGCACCACCGTCCCCGCCGGGTTCGCCCCGTACGTCGACACCTCCCTCTACCCGGCGTTCGACCTCCTCGCGGCCGCGAACGCCACCGGTGTGAAGAACTACAACCTGGCCTTCGTCACCGACGGCGGCGGCTGCACGCCCAAGTGGGGCGGCGTGACGGACCTGGCGAGCGACGGTGTGGCGTCCCAGATCGGCGCGCTGCGCGCCAAGGGCGGTGACGTCCGGGTCTCCTTCGGCGGCGCGTCCGGCTCCGAACTCGCCACCACCTGTTCCTCGGCGGACGCGCTGGCGGCGGCGTACGGCAAGGTCGTGGACGCGTACAACCTCACCAAGGTCGACTTCGACGTGGAGGGCGGCGCGCTGCCCAACACCACGGCGAACACCAACCGCGCCAAGGCCATCGCCAAGCTCCAGGCCGCCCACCCCGGCCTGGACGTCTCCTACACCCTCCCGGTGATGCCGGAGGGCCTCACCCAGGACGGCGTGAACCTCCTGTCCAACGCCAAGGCCAACGGCGTGCGGATCAGCGCCGTCAACATCATGGCGATGGACTACGGCGCCTCCTACAACGGCGACATGGGCACCTACGCCACCCAGGCCGCCACCGCCACCCAGGCCCAGATCAAGAGCGTCCTCGGGCTCTCCGACTCCGCCGCCTGGAAGGCGGTCGCGGTCACCCCGATGATCGGCGTCAACGACGTCTCCTCCGAGGTCTTCAAGGTGGACGACGCCACCCAGCTCGTCGACTTCGCCAGGTCCAAGGGCCTCGGCTGGCTCTCCATGTGGTCCGCCGCCCGCGACCAGCAGTGCGCGGGCGGCGCCAAGCCCACCGCCGACGCCACCTGCAGCTCGATCACCCAGGACCGGTTCGCCTTCTCGAAGGCGTTCGCGGCGATCGGCTGACCGCACCGCGGCACGTCCGCTCAGAAGCCGGGCCCGCCCGGCCCGCCGAACCCCCCGAAACCACCCGGCCCGCCCATCGGCGGGCCGTGGTGGTGCAAGCCGTCGAAGAGGGCCTCGGCAAGGAGCATGCCGCCGACGTCCGCGGCCCCCGCGACCAGGGCGGTCTTCCGCCAGGGGGTGTGTACCAGCCGCCGGGCACGGTGCGGCCGCCGACCAGGCCGCCCTGTCAGCCGGCCACCGCCGGCAACGCCCCCGTCCGGGCCGCCGCCGCGTACCAGCGGGCGCTCGACTTCGGCGTCCGCGCCAGCGTCCCGTGGTCGACGTACACCGCGCCGAACCGCTTCCCGTACCCGTACGCCCACTCGAAGTTGTCCATCAGGGACCACAGGTAGTAGCCGCGCACGTCCGCGCCGTCGGTGATCGCGCGCCGCACCGCCGAGAGGTGGCCGTGCAGGTAGGCGATGCGCTCCGGGTCGTGGACCCTGCCGTCCGGGCCGGGCCTGTCGTCGTAGGCCGCGCCGTTCTCGGTGACGTAGAGAGGCAGGTCCGGCGCCTCGTGGCGGTAGCGCATGATCAGCTCGTGCAGGCCCGTCGGGTCGATCGTCCAGCCCATCTCGGTGCGCTCGCCCGGCGTCCGGTGGAAGGCGACGTCGTCGGCGCCCGGCCAGGGCGAGTGGGCGCCGGTGCCGTGACCGTCCGCGCGCGGGATGCCGGTCGTGCCGGACGCGGCCGACACCAGGGTGGGCGTGTAGTAGTTCAGGCCGAGGGCGTCCAGCGGCTGGTGGATGGCGGCGAGGTCGCCGTCGCGGACGTGCGACCAGTCCGTCACCGACGCCGTCGCGGCGAACAGGGTGCGCGGGTAGGCGCCGTGCAGGAGCGGGCCGTGGAAGACGCCGTTGGCCAGGTCGTCGATGGTGCGGACCGCCACCAGGTCCGCCGGGTCCTGTGAAAGCGGCCGCACCACGGCGGAGTTGAGGCTGATCGCCACCTGGTTGCGGGCCGGCGTCACCGAGCGCAGCGCCGACGTGGCGAGGCCGTGCGCGAGGTTGAGGTGGTGCGCGGCGCGCAGGGCGGCCGCCGGGTGGGTGCGGCCGGGGGCGTGCACACCGGAGCCGTAGCCCAGGAAGGCGCTGCACCAGGGCTCGTTGAGGGTGATCCACTGCTCCACCCGGTCGCCGAGCGCCTCGCCGACGATCTTCGCGTACTCGGCGAACCGGTACGCCGTGTCCCGCTCCGGCCAGCCGCCCGCGTCCTCCAGTTCCTGCGGCAGGTCCCAGTGGTAGAGGGTGATCGCGGGCCGGATGCCCTTCGCCAGCAGCTCGTCGACCAGCCGGCGGTAGAAGTCCAGGCCCACCTGGACGGCCGGACCGCGGCCGGTCGGCTGGACGCGCGACCAGGAGACCGAGAACCGGTAGGCGTTCAGGCCGAGCTCCGCCATCAGCGCCACGTCGTCGCGGTAGCGGTGGTAGTGGTTGACGGCGAGGTCACCGGTCTCGCCGCCCGCCGTCCTGCCCGGCGTGTGGCTGAAGGTGTCCCAGATCGACGGGGTGCGGCCGCCCTCCCGTACCGCGCCCTCGATCTGGTAGGCGGAGGTCGCGGCGCCCCAGAGGAAGCCAGCGGGAAACCTCTCGGTGGGTGGATCGGTGGGTGGATCGGTCGGCGGATCGGTCATGGAAGCGCTCCCATGGTCGGCTTGGCGCCATTATGCATGGGAGCGCTCCCATGGCAAAGGGGGTCGCCGGACCTCGCGGCCGGATCCGGAGTGGGGGAGGCCCGGTCCGTCGGAACCGGCCCCGGAACGCTCACCGTTCACCTTTCGGCGCCCGTTCCGTGGGTGTGCCGTTCTGGTCCCGGAAACCCCTTGCACTCCGCGGCGGGCGGCCCAATTCCCGGGGCGCCGCCGACCGTCGCCGCTGTGACCTGCGTGATTCCGGGATGAGACGGGCTGATGTCCGGTCGGCGAAACTCTCCGGTGCGACACATTCCCGTGACGCGCGGAACACGCTTAGGCAACAACGCCGTCTTCAAGTCTTGACAGTCGGCCCGGCAACAACCAGTCTTCCGGCATGCCGCGTGGGAGCGGTCCCACGGTCAGCCGGGGAACCTCTCCCATGTGGAGCGAACCACCCCATGGCCTTTCCCTCTGTCGTCACCGCACCCCGTTGACCAGCACCTTTTCACAGCACGTCGAGTGCTGTGGGCCGGCCGCTGCTCGCACCGAGAGGGCAGGTCCGGATCGCCGGTCCCCGGCGGTCTGTTTCCTGAGATCCCGTTCCCCACTGGAACAAGGAGTAGTGGAATGCGCATCACCCGTACCGGTCGTCGCGGCCGCAGAGCGGCGGCCCTGACCACAACGGTCCTGACCGCCTCGGCACTGCTGCTGACCGGTTGCAGCAGCGACAGCGGCTCGGACGCCTCGGACTCCAACGGGAACATCACTCTCACGGTGGCGGACTTCGGGCAGTTCGGCTACAAGGAGGCCGACCTGTTCGCGAAGTACCACAAGCTGCACCCGAAGATCACGGTGAAGGAGCAGACCACCGCCAACGAGCAGGACTACTACCCCAAGCTCCTTCAGCAGCTGAACACGGGCAGTGGCCTGGCGGACGTCACCGGCATCGAGGTGGGCCGCATCAAGGAGGTCGTCGACACCCAGGCGGCCAAGTTCACCGACCTGAGCAAGACGATCGACGTGAACGACTGGGTCTCCTGGAAGGAGAAGCAGGCCACGGCCTCGGACGGCACGGTCATCGGCGCCGGCACCGACATCGGCCCGATGTCCCTGTGCTACCGCCGGGACCTGTTCCAGCAGGCGGGTCTGCCCACCGACCGCGACGCGGTCGCCAAGGCCGTCGCGGGCGGCTGGGAGGACTACCTCAAGCTCGGCGAGCAGTACAAGAAGAAGGCCCCGTCCGGGACCTACTTCATGGACTCCGCGAGCGCCATGTACAACGCGGTCGTCAGCTCCTCCGCGCAGCAGTACTACGACGCCAGCGGCAAGCCGATCTACAAGGACAGCCCCTCCGTGCAGCAGGGCTGGAACCTGGCCGCCGAGGCCGCGTCGAAGAAGCTGACCCATGGACTGGCGCAGTTCACCGACGCCTGGACGGCGGCGCTGCGCAAGGGCAGCGTGGCGACCGTGGCCTGCCCCGCCTGGATGGCCGGGCAGATCTCCACCAACTCCGGTGACGCCTTCAAGGGCAAGTGGGACATAGCCAAGGCGCCCGGCTCGACCGCGGCCAACTGGGGCGGCTCCTTCCTGGCCGTGCCGAAGAGCGGCAAGCACACCAAGGAGGCCGCCGAGCTGGTGAAGTGGCTGACCGCCCCGGAGCAGCAGGCCGAGGTGTTCAAGGCGATCGGCGTCTTCCCGTCGAACAAGGGCGCCTACGACCTGCCCGGCGTGAAGAACGCGACGCTCCCGTACTTCAACAACGCGCCGATCGGCCAGATCTACGCCGGCGAGGCCCAGACCATCCCCGAGGCGGTGCTCGGCCCGAAGGACGCGACGATCAAGGACACCATCTCCACGCAGATCAACAACATGGAGCAGCGGGGCACCAAGCCCGCCGACGCGTGGAAGGCCGCGACCGACGCGATCGACAAGGTGATCGGCTGACGACCCGCGGTGCGGGCGGCCCCGCCGGCCGTCCGCACCGCGCGCTGTGCCGTACGAGGTTCCGGTGCCCGGCGCGTGGGTAGGGCGCGCCGGTCACCGGCGCGCCGCGTCCCCCGGCCGGGCCCGGTGCGGTGGGAGACCCCGGCGTCGCCCTCCGGTCCCGCCCCGTCCCGCCCCTGTTCCCCGGCCGAATCCCCCCAGGAAGGAAATCCCCCGTGGCAACGACGACACCCACACGGGGTGCCCCCACCCCGCCTGCCGGCGGCTCCGGTGCCGTACCGAACGCACGCGGCACCTGGCGCAGGCGGCTGTGGCGCTTCGACGACATCGCGTCCCCGTACGCGTACATCGCTCCGTTCTTCCTCGTCTTCGGTGCCTTCGGGCTCTACCCGCTCCTCTACACGGGCTGGATCGCCCTGCACCGGGTGGAGATGACGAGCCTCAGCCAGTCGCAGTGGGTCGGCTTCGACAACTTCACCAAGATCCTCCAGGACTCGGAGTTCTGGACGGCCGTCACGAACACCTTCCTGATCGGGGTCATCTCGACCGTCCCGCAGCTGCTCGTGGCCCTCGGCCTCGCCCACCTGCTCAACTACAAGCTGCGCGCCAGCACGTTCTGGCGGACCGTGGTCCTCACCCCGTACGCCACCTCGGTGGCGACGGCGGCCCTGGTCTTCGCCCTGGTGTTCCGGGCCGACGGCGGCATCCTCAACTGGGTGCTGCACTTCGTCGGCATCGGCAACACCGACTGGGGCAACGGCGAATGGACCTCCAAGATCGCCATCTCGGTCATCGTGATCTGGCGCTGGACCGGCTACAACGCGCTGATCTACCTGGCGGCCATGCAGGCCGTGCCCACCGATCTGTACGAAGCCGCCGCCATCGACGGGGCGACGCGCTGGCAGCAGTTCCGCAAGGTGACCATCCCCTCGCTGCGGCCGACGATCCTGTTCACCATCGTCATCTCGACGATCGGCTCCATGCAGCTGTTCGGTGAGCCGCTGCTCCTCCAGGGCGGCACGCTCGGCTCCACCGGCGGCAACGAGCACCAGTACGAAACCCTGAGCATCTACCTCTACAACTACGGCTGGAAGCTGGGGCATCTGGGTCCGGCCGCGGCGGTGGCCTGGGCCATGCTCGCCCTGCTGCTGCTCATCGCCCTGATCAACTTGATCGTCGGCCGGTTCCTGCGCAAGAGCGCGGCCTGACGGGAGCGATATCGATGACCACGACCAGCCCCACCAACACCGCGCCGGGCCTCGACCCGCTGCCGCCGGTCGCCTCCCCGGCCAGGAACCGCGTCCGTCTGAAGCTGGGCGCCGGGCAGCAGCTCAAGGGCGGCCCCCTCACCTACCTCGTCCTGGCCGTCGTCGGCCTGGGCTCGATCTTCCCGCTGTACTGGACGCTGGTGGCCGCCTCGCACGACCAGCAGCGGGTCCTCGACAGCCCCCCGCCGCTGCTGCCGGGCGGCAGGCTGTGGAGCAACCTCCAGGCCGCCTGGGAACAGGCCCATCTGGGCAAGGCCATCGTCAACAGCGTGATCGTGGCGGGCTGCATCACCGCGGCCACCCTGTTCTTCTGCACCCTGGCCGGCTACGCCTTCGCCAAGATGCGGTTCCGCGGCCGGGGCGCCCTGATGACCGCCGTCATCGCCACCCTGACGATCCCGCCGCAGCTCAGCGTGGTCCCGCTGTTCATGATGATGGCGAACATCGGCTGGGGCGGAAAGCTGGAGTCGGTGATCTTCCCGACCCTGGTCGGCGCCTTCGGTGTCTTCTTCATGCGCCAGTACCTGCTGGAGGCCCTGCCCTACGAGCTCATCGAGGCCGCCAAGGTGGACGGGGCGACCAACATCCGCATCGTGTGGAACGTGGTCCTGCCCGCGGCCCGGCCCGCGATGATGGTGCTCGGCATGCTCACCTTCGTCCAGGCGTGGAACGACTTCTTCTGGCCCTTCCTCGCCCTGAACCAGGACAACCCGACCCTCCAGGTCGCGCTCGGGCAGCTCAGCGCCTCCTACACCCCCGACCAGAGCATCGTCATGGCCGGCGCGCTGATCAGCACGCTGCCGCTGCTCCTGGTCTTCGTGATCTTCGGCAAGCAGATCGTCGGAGGCATCATGGCGGGCGCCGTCAAGGGCTGACACCGGGCCGCCGGCCCACGCGCGTTCCGGCGTCCCGCACCACCCGCCGTCCCGTACGGGGCCGCCGCAGGCGCGGGCCCGTACCCGGCCGGGGCGCCCACGTGCGTCCCGGCCGTCCTCCCCGCGGCAGCACCGTGCCGGCCCCCCCTTTTCCCCTTCCCCCTTCCCCACGCCACTTCGGGAGCGTTCTCACCATGACCGCCGTACGAACCGAGACCACTGCCCAGTCGGCCTCAGACACCTCCTTCCCGCCCGGCTTCGTCTGGGGGGCCGCCACCGCCGCGTACCAGGTGGAGGGCGCCGCCGCCGAGGACGGCCGGACGCCGTCCATCTGGGACACCTTCAGCCACACCCCGGGGAAGGTCCGCAACGGCGACACCGGTGACATCGCCGCCGACCACTACCACCGCTACAAGGACGACGTGGCGCTGATGAAGGACCTCGGCCTCAAGGCCTACCGGTTCTCCGTCTCCTGGTCCCGGGTGCAGCCCACCGGACGCGGGCCCGCGGTCGAGCGCGGCCTGGACTTCTACCGGCGGCTCACCGACGAACTCCTCGAAGCGGGCATCGCCCCCGTCGCCACCCTCTACCACTGGGACCTGCCCCAGGAACTGGAGGACGCGGGCGGCTGGCCGCAGCGGGACACCGCGCACCGCTTCGCCGACTACGCCGAGATCATGGCCCGCGCCCTGGGCGACCGGGTCGGGGTGTGGACCACCCTCAACGAGCCCTGGTGCAGCGCCTTCCTGGGCTACGGCTCCGGCGTGCACGCCCCGGGGCGCACCGACCCGGCCGCCACCCTGCGCGCCGCGCACCACCTGAACCTGGCCCACGGGCTGGCGATCGGGGCGCTGCGGGAGCACCTGCCGTCGACCGCGCAGACCTCCATCACGCTCAACCTGCACCAGGTGCGCCCGCTGACCGACAGCGCCGCGGACGCCGATGCCGCCCGCCGGATCGACGCGGTCGGCAACCGGATCTTCACCGGCCCGATCCTGGACGGTGCCTACCCCGAGGACCTGCTCGCCGACACCGCGCACCTCGTGGACTGGGCGGAGCTGGTGCACGACGGCGACCTGGCGGAGATCTCCCGCCCCATCGACCTGCTCGGCGTCAACTACTACTCCCCGACCGTGGTCTCCGCGGCCGTCGAGGGCGGCGCCAGCACCCGCGACGACGGTCACGGCGCGAGTGCCCACTCGCCGTGGACGGGCGCCGACGACGTCGCCTTCCACCTGGCCAACGACCAGCTCACCGCCATGAACTGGGCCATCGACGCGAGCGGGCTGCACACCCTGCTGACCGGGCTGGCGGCCTCGCACCCGGGGCTGCCGCTGATGGTCACCGAGAACGGTGCCGCCTTCGACGACTACGTCTCGCCCGAGGGCCTGGTGAACGACCCGCAGCGCATCGCCTACCTCCACTCCCACCTGGAGGCCGTCCGGCAGGCCGTCGCCGACGGAGCGGACGTGCGCGGTTATTTCCTGTGGTCGCTGCTGGACAACTTCGAATGGTCCTACGGCTACTCCAAGCGTTTTGGGGCCGTCTACGTCGACTACGGCACCCAGCGCCGCATCCCCAAGGCCAGCGCACACTGGTACGCGGAGGTGATCCGCCGGAACGCCTTGCCGGGCGCCGGCGAACAGGGCTGACCCGGTACGGCCCCGCGGGGGCGACGGGGCCCGGAGCTGCCGGGTCACGGCTGTTACATTTCCTGGCCTGAAGGCTGCGAACGGAAGGCGGCGACGATGACGGTCAAGGGTGAGCGGGGCCGAGGCACTCGGCGGCCGACCCTGGAGGAGGTCGCCGCCAGGGCCGGGGTGGGCCGCGGCACGGTGTCGCGCGTGATCAACGGCTCGCCCCGGGTCAGCGACGCGACCCGGGCGGCCGTGGAGGCGGCCGTCAACGAGCTCGGCTACGTCCCCAACACCGCAGCCCGCGCGCTGGCCGCCAACCGCACGGACGCGATCGCGCTGGTCGTTCCCGAGCCGGAGACCCGGTTCTTCGCGGAGCCGTACTTCTCCGACATGCTCAGCGGCGTCGGTGCCGAACTCTCCGACACCGAGATGCAGTTGCTGCTGATCTTCGCGGGCAGCGACCGCGAGCGGCGCCGGCTCGCCCAGTACCTGGCCGCGCACCGGGTGGACGGCGTGCTGCTGGTGTCCGTGCACGCCGACGACCCGTTGCCCGACCTGCTCGCCCAGCTGGAGATCCCGGCCGTGATCAGCGGCCCGCGCTCGGCGGAGGAGACGCTGACCTCGGTGGACTCCGACAACTACGGCGGCGCCCGGTCGGCCGTGGAGCACCTGCTGACCCGGGGCCGCCGCACGATCGCCCACATCACCGGCCGGCTCGACGTGTACGGAGCCCAGCGCCGCGTCGACGGCTACCGCGACGCGCTGCGTGACGCCGGCCGTGCGGCGGACGAACTCCTCATCGAGCCGGGTGACTTCACCGAGGAGGGCGGCCGGCGTGCGATGGCCCGGCTGCTGGAGCGCGAGCCCCGTTTGGACGCCGTGTTCGCCGGCTCCGACGTGATGGCGGCGGGCGCCCGCCAGGTGCTGCGCGTGGCGGGCCGCCGTATCCCCGAGGACGTGGCGCTGGTCGGGTACGACGACTCGGCCATCGCCCGCCACATGGACCCGCCGCTCACCAGCGTCCGCCAGCCGATCGAGGGGATGGGCCGCGCGATGATCGACCTGCTGCTGGCCGAGATCGCCGACCGGCGTCCGGCCGCAGCCCGGGGGCTGGAGCGCCGGCACGCGGTGCTGCCGACGGCACTGGTGGCCCGGGCATCCTCCTAGTCCGCCGGGGGCGGGTCACTTGGTGGCGTAGGCGGCGGTGTAGCCGCCGATGAGGTGCCGGGCCTCCACCTTGGCGAAGCCGGCGGCCCGGAGCCACTCGGTGACGTCCGCGACCGTGTACTCGGAACCGCCCTCCGTGTCGATGAGCATGTTGAGCGACAGCGTCAGACCGTAGGTGTTGTGGCGGCGCTCGTCGTCGATCATGGCGTCGTAGACGATGAGGGTGCCGCCCTCGGGCAGCGCGTCGTAGGCCTTCTGGAGCAGGAACCGACGCTGCTCCGGGTTCCAGTCGTGGAGGATCTGTCCCATGACGTAGACGTCGGCCTCGGGCAGCGGGTCGGTGAAGAAGTCCCCGCCGTGGAAGGTGAGTCGGCCGGTCAGGCCATGGGCGGCGACGAATTCCTCGAACACCGGCCCGACGGGGGGAAGTTCGAAGACGCCGCCGGTGATCTCGGGGTGGGAGCGCAGGACGGCGGCGGGTACGGCGCCGAGGGCGCCGCCGAGGTCGACGACGCGGCGGCGGCCGGTCCAGTCGAAGTCGGCGGCCAGCGCCGCGGCGAGGGGCGTGCTGACGCCGTTCATGCCGTTGAGGAAGGTGCGCCAGGCGACCGGGTCCTGGCTGAGCGTCGCGAAGAACGGGGCGCCGCTGTGCGCGACCTCGTTCTGCGGGGCGCCGGTCCGCAGCGCGTCGGTGAGGTTGTTCCAGAAGCCGAAGAGGCGCGCGTTGGCCATCTCCAGGATGCCCCCCACGTACGACGGCTTGGCGCGGTCCAGGAACGCGTCCGCGGCCGGGGTGTTGCGGTAGGTGCCGTCCTCGTCGCGGGCCAGTACCTCGAGCGAGACGAGGGCGTCGAGGAAGTCCGCGGCGGATCTGGGGTGCAGGCCCACCTCGGAGGCGAGGGACTCACGGTCGCGGCCGCCGGCGGCCAGCGTGCTGAAGACTCCGAGCTCCACCGCGCTCAGCAGCGTCTTGGAAGCCATGAAGCCAAGGCCGAGCCGGAGCAGCGGCTCGGGGGTGATCGGTGCGTCGACCGACATTGCTTTTCTCCACTTGGGTCGGGTCGGGTTCCGGACGGTGAACGGCTCCGGTGCGTTCGGGCCTCAGAGCGTCTTGATCTGGCCGCCGTCGACGACCATCTCCGTGCCGGTGATGTTGGCGGCCAGGGGGGAGGCGAGGAACAGGGCGAGGTCGGCGATCTCGTGCGCCTCGCTGATGCGTCCCGACGTGATGCCCATGCTCTGCGGCACGATGACGTCCAGCGCCTCCTGCGCGGTGGCCCCGGCGGCCGCGGCGGTGGCGTCGGCGAAGCCGCCCGGCGCGGTCCAGAACGGCGTGCGGACCGGGCCCGGCGCGATGGCGTTGACGCGTACGCCCTGGGGCGCGAACTCCTCGGACAGGGACTTGTTGAGGTTGGTCAGTGCGGCCTTGGCCGCCGAGTAGTCGACCACCATGGGGAAGGGCAGCCGGGCGTTGATCGAGCTGATGTTGACGATGGCCGCGTCGCCCGCCGCGATCAGGTGGGGGAGGGCGGCGCGGCTGGCGCGGACGGCGCTGAAGAAGGTCAGGTCGAAGATCCGCTGCCAGTCGGCGTCGCCGACCTTGAGGAACGACTCGCGCGGCTCGGCGGCGCCGACGTTGTTGACCAGGATGTCCAGGCGCCGGTGGCGTTCCAGGGCCTGCTGGATCAGGGACTCGGCGCCCGCTGTGGTGGACAGGTCGACCGGTACGAACGTGACGTCGTGGCGGGCCGCGAGGGCGTCCAGCTCGGGAGTGGAGGAGCGGCTGCCGGCCACGACCTTGACGCCCTCGCCGGCCAGCTTCTCGACGACGGCCAGGCCGATGCCCTTGCTGGCTCCGGTGACGACGGCGACCTTGTCCTTGAGGTGCAGTTCCATGACAGTCTCTTTCTGGATTGAGTAATACAGAATTACGGTATGAGTGATGACGGTGCGGGCGCCGCGAAGGCGGAGCCGGTCCGGGGCGGTCAGTCCAGTGCGCGCATCGCGGTGTCCAGGGCGTCCTCCGTGAACTCCCGGCCCGTGCGTGCCTGGCCCACGACGCGGATGCCCTGGATGAACGTGGTGAGGAACCGGGCCAGCTTCCTCGGGTCCTTGTCCGGGGCGATCTCGCCCCGGGCCTGCGCCTGCTCCAGCGCGCCGGCGAGAAGGGACTCGACCTGCCGGACGGCGGCGTTGACCCGGTCCGCCGTGGCCGGCTGCTCGGCGCAGTGCGCCGAGGCGTTGACCACGAGGCAGCCGCGCGTGGGGTCGGCCAGGTCCGCCTCCATCATGGAGCCGAGCACCTTGCGGATCGCGGGCCGGATCTCGGTCGACCCGTCGAGGACCTCCGCCAGGTCGCCGCCCTGGAGCGAGGTGTAGCGCTCCAGGGCGCGGACGTAGAGCTGCTCCTTCGACCCGAAGGCCGCGTAGAAGCTGCCGCTGCCGATGGCCAGCTCCTGCAGCAGGTCCTGCAGGGAGGTCTCGGCGTAGCCGCGGCGCCAGAACAGGTCCATGGCGCGGTCTGTCGCCTGGTCTATGTCGAACTCCCTGATGCGTGCCATGGGGAAAGAGTAGCCCAGTTTGTGGATTAGTCAATCCACTATTGGTGGCCCGGCTCGGGGGCGCAGTAATCTGACTCCTCCGGAAGACCGAGTCCGGGGAGCCGGCCGGTGGGGGGAACGTGGAGCTCGTCGGCCGGGACGACCAGCTGGATCTGCTGCGCCGGCTGCTGGCCCGGCCGGGAGGCCAGGGCAGCGCGGTGCTGGTCCGCGGCGCCCCCGGCATCGGGAAGACGGCGTTGCTCGCCGAGGCGGCCGCCCTCGCCGAGGGCCTCGGCCACCGGGTCCTGCGCACCAGCGGCGCCGAGGCCGAGAGCGACATCCCCTACGCCGGTCTGCAACTCGTCCTGCGCCCGCTGGCCGCAGGGGCCGCCGAGCTGGCCACGCCGCACCGGCAGGCACTGGACACCGCCCTCGGACACGCCGAGGCGGGAGTCCCCGACGTCTTCCTGGTCGGTCTGGCCGTCCTCAACCTCCTGGCCGACGCGGCCGCGACCGCGCCGGTGCTGGTCCTCGTCGACGACGTCCAGTGGCTCGACGACGCCACCGCCAGTGTCCTGGCCTTCGTGGCGCGCAGGGTCGGCACCGAGCCGGTCGTCGTGGTGGGAGCCGCACGTGACGGCTACCGTTCGCGTCTGGACTCCGACGAACTCACCTCCGTGACGCTGGGCCCGCTCACCGACGGCCAGGCCGCCGAACTCCTCGCGGCACGCGCCCCCGGGCTGCGCCCGACCGCGCACCGCCGGCTGCTGGCCGCGGCCGCCGGGAACCCCCTGGCCCTGACGGAGCTCTCCCGTACCCTCGGCGCGTCGGCCGATCCGCACCTGCCCCGGCTGCCGCTCACCGAGCGGCTCGAACGGGCCTTCACCGACCGCCTGGAGACCCTGCCCGACATCACCCGCAGCATGCTCCGGATCGCGGCTCTCAACGACAGCCCGTCGCTCACCGAGATCTGCCGGGCGACCCGGCGGCTCACCGGCGTGACGGCAGGCCCCGCGGAACTCGACCCGGCCGTGCGCGCCCGGCTCGTCCAGGTCGTCGGTACCGAAGTGCAGTTCGGGCATCCGCTGATGCGGTCGGCGATCCACCAGACCATGCCCGTCGGCGTCCGCCACACCGCGCACGCCGCACTCGCCGCCGTGCTCGGCGACCACCCCGACCGGCAGCTACGGCACCGGGCCGCGGCCGCCCACGCCCCGGAGGAGGCGGTCGCCGCCGCCTTGGAGGACGCCGCGCACCGGGCCGCCCGCCGCGGCGGCATCGCGGCGGCCGTGACGGCCCTCGAACAGGCCGCAGCCCTCAGCGAGGACGCCGACCGCCGAGCCGAACGCCTGCTGCGGGCCGCGGACTTCGCCGTCGAGCTCGGCCGTCCCGAGACCGTGACCCGGCTGCTGGACCAGGCGCTCACCGGGCCGCTGTCGCGACGGCAGCACGCCACGGTCGTCTGGCTCCGCGGCAGCTTCGACGAGGGACTGCTCAGCCACTCGTCCGGCGCCAACCCGTTGACGGCACTCGCCGGGGAGATGGCCGCGGAGGACCGCACGCTGGCGCTGCGGATCCTGTGGAGCGCCGCGCAGCTGTGCTTCTGGACCGATCCCGGCCCGGCGGCCCGCCGCACGGTGCTGCAGGCCGTGGAGCGGCTGGAGCTCGACGAACTCGATCCGTGGCGCCTGGCCATCTGCGCCTACGCCGCGCCGGTCGACCGTGGTGCCTACGTCCTGGACCGCGCCCGGCGCGCCGCCCCGCAGGAGGGCGACGACGGCCGCGCCTACCGCATGCTCAGCACCGCGTCGCTGCTCGTCGGCGGCTTCCACCTGACGCGGGCGTTCTCGGCGGCCGGCAGCGCACCGCTGCGTGCCCAGGGCCGCCTGGGGCTGCTGGCCAGGACGGTCGGCGCGGACGCCTGGAGCGCCCTCGTGGTCGGCGACCTCGGCGCGGCGATCACCGCGACCGAGGAGTCGCGGAGGCTGGCGCGCGAGACCAGCCAGACGATGATGTACGCGCTGATGACCGCCACCGCGGCCAAGCTGGCCGCGCTGCGCGGCGAGGCCGACACCGCCCTGGGGCTGGCCGAGGAGGCGGAGGGGATCGGACTGCCGGCCGGGGCACGTCCGGTGCTGGCCACCGCGACCACGGCACGCGGGCTGGCCGCACTGGGCGCGGGCCGGTTCGAGGAGGCCTACGGTCACCTCCGCAGACTGCACGACCCGGCGGATCCCGCGTTCCAGATCGCCTTGCGGCTGACGACCGTGGGCGACCTCGTCGACGCGGCGACACACTGCGGACGGTCGGCCGACGTGCTCCCGGTCGTGACGGAGCTGGAGCAGGTCGCCACGGTGACCCCCGCCCCGGTCCTGCACGCCGAACTGCGTCTGGTCCGGGCCCTGCTGGCCGCGGAGGAGGACGCCGGCCCGCTCTTCACGGACGCGCTGAGCGCCGACCTCGGCGCGTGGCCGCTGATCAGGGCCCGGACCCACCTGGCCCACGGCGAATGGCTGCGGCGCCGGCGACGCAGGGTCGAGTCCCGCGACCACCTCCGTGCCGCCCGCGACATGTTCGACGCGCTCGGCGCGATCCCCTGGGGGGAGCGGGCCCGCCAGGAACTGCGCGCGGCCGGCGAGACCAGCCGCCGCCGGGCCCCGGACGCCCGGGACCGGCTGACCGCCCACGAACTGCAGATCGTCCGGCTCGCCGCGGCCGGGCTGACCAACCGCGAGATAGGCCAGCGGCTCTACCTCTCGCACCGCACCGTCAGCTCGCACCTCCACCGGATCTTCCCCAAGCTGGGCGTGGCCTCCCGCGCCGAGCTGCGGACGGTGGTCGGCGCGCTGGGCTGACCACCGTCACATGACGCTCGCTTCCGGCCGCCCGGCGTTCCTAGCGTTCCCCAGGTCAGGACATCGACACGAGGGGAGCGGTCCGATGGGGTGGAACGGCGTCCAGCCGGCATCCGATCCGCCGATGGTGGGCCGCCACCCCGAACGCGAGGCCATCGCGCGACTGCTCGACACGGTGCGCGACGGCCTCGGCGGAGCCCTGGTCCTGACCGGCGAACCCGGGATCGGCAAGACCCGGCTCCTCGGGTACGCAGCGGCCCGGGCCGCGGGACTCCGCGTGGTCCGGCTGACCGCGGTCGAGCCCGAGACCGGTCTCGGCTTCGGCGCGCTGTACCGGCTGCTGCGGCCGTTCCTGAACCGGACGGGCCGGCTGCCCGGACCGCAGCGGGCCGCGCTGGAGGCGGCCCTCGGCCTCGACTCGGGACCGCCCGCGGACCGCTGCCTGGTCGGGCTGGCGACGCTGACCCTGCTGTCCGAGGCCGCCGCCGAGCAGCCGCTGCTGATCCTGCTCGACGACGCGCAATGGCTGGACCGGGAGTCGGCCGAGGCGCTCGCGTTCACCGCCCGCCGGCTGCACGCCGACTCCCTGGGCCTGATCATCGCCGTCCGCGCCGGACTCGGTGACCACGCCCTGTTCGGCGCGCTCGCCGTGCACACCGTGACCGGTCTGCCGGACCCGGAGGCCAGGGCCCTGCTCGCCGTCGGCGACCGGCGGGTGGACCCGGCGGTGGCCGGCCGGATCGTCGCCGGTACCGGCGGCAATCCGCTCGCGCTGCTGGAGCTGGCCGACACCCTCGCCGCCGAACAGCTCGCCGGTGTCGCGCCGTTGCCCGATCCGCTGCCGGCGGGCCGGCTGCTGGAGGGGCACTTCCGGCGCCTGGTCCGCTCCCTGCCGCCGGCCACCGGATCCCTGTTGCTGCTGCTCGCCGCGACCCCCGCGGACGACACGGGAACGGTGTGGCGGGCCGCCGGGCGGCTCGGCCTGCCGGCCGGCGCCGTCGAGCCGGCGGTCGCCGCGGGAATCCTCGCCCCGGACACACCGCCCGGCTTCCGGCATCCCCTGATCCGCTCGGCGGTCTACGCCGCGGCCGAACCCGGCGAGCGCCGCCGCGCGCACGCGGCACTGGCCGCCGCCTGCGACCCCGTGGCGGACGCCGACCGCCGCGCCTGGCACCGGGCGGAGGCCGCCGAGGGCCTGGCCGACGGCGTAGCCGACGACCTGGAGGCCGCCTCCGAGCGCGCCCGCGCCCGCGGCGGCCACTCCCAGCAGGCCCTGTTCCTGTCGCGCGCCGCCGATCTCACCGGCGACCCGGACATCCGGGCCGAGCGGCTGCTGGCCGCGGCGCAGGCCCATCTGATGTCCGGCGACGCACCGGCGGCAGGGGCCGCGCTGGAGCGGGCGGGCGCCGACATCCGGGACCCGGTGATGCGCGCCCGCGAGCTGCGGATGCGGGCGACCGCGCAGATGTTCCGGCTCGCCGTCGCCGATGTCCCGGCGACGCTGATGGACGCCGTGACGCGGCTCGGGGCGCGGGACCCACGGCTGACCTCGGAGTTGCTCGGTGAGGCACTGCACGCGGCACTGGTCGCCCACGACGCCGTACGGGGCACCTCGCCGGCCGAGGTCGGGGCGGCCGTCGTCGCCGCCCGCCGCGACCCGGACCCCGCGACACGCGGCCGGGACCTGCTCATGGAGGGCCTGGCGCGCCGCGTGTCCGAGGGGTACGAGCGCGGCGCCCCCGTACTGCGGGCCGCGCTGGACGGGCTGCGGGGCGGCCGTGAGATCGGGGACGCACGCAGCCCGTTCGCGGTGATGCTGCTGATGGCGTGCGACGACCTGTGGGACGTCCGGGCCGGGCGGGAACTCGCCGCCCGCCTGGCGGCGGCGGACCGCGACGCCGGCGCGCTGTACGCACTGGGCATCACCCTGCTCGTCGAGGCCCGCTACGAACTCCTGGACGGGCGGTTCACGCAGGCGGAGGCCCGCTACGCCGAGTTCGACGACATCGCGGCCGCCACCGGGTTCCCCGGCGGCGGCGACATCAACAGGCTCCACCTGCTCGCCCTGACCGGCCGGGAGGCGGAGCTGCGGGCGGCGGTGCGGCGGACCGCGGGGATGAGGAGCCTGGGCCACGGCGTGCTCCAGCTGATGGCGCAGCACGCGCTGACCCTCTTCGAGCTGGGGCAGGGCCACTACCGGCAGGCGATGCAGCACGCGTCGGCGGTGTTCGAGCAGGACCCTCCGACCTGCGGCAACCTGGTCCTGCCGCTGCTCGTCGAGGCCGGTGTCCGCGCCGGTGACCGGGACGGCGTGGCGCGGGCCCTGCGCCGGCTGGAGGAGCGGGCGCCGCTCGCCGGTACTCCGTGGGCCCTGGGCACCCAGGCCCTCGGCCGGGCGCTGACGGCCCGGGGCGACGATGCCGCGCCGCTCTACCAGGAGGCGGTCGAACTGCTGGGGCAGGGGCCGCTGGCCCTGGAACGGGCCCGCGCCCGGCTGCTGTTCGGCGAGTGGCTCCGGCGCCGCAAGCGGCGCTCCGATGCCAGGCAGCAGCTGCGCGCCGCGTACGAGAGCTTCGCGGCCTTCGGCGCGGCGCCCTTCGCCGAGCGGGCCCGGGCCGAGCTGCTGGCCACCGGCGAGACCGCCCGCAGACGGACCGAGGAGACCAGGTTCGATCTCACCCCACGGGAGCGGCAGGTGGCCGCCATGGCCGCCGTGGGGCTGACCAACGCGGAGATCGCGTCGCGGTTGTTCGTCACCGCCTCGACCGTCGAGTTCCATCTGAACAAGGTGTTCCGCAAACTCGGCATCACCTCCCGGAGGCAGATCCCGCGCGCGACCGGCGAACCCGGCCCGGCGAGCGGGAGCTGACCCGTCATGCCCGCGCGGACGCGAAGAAATCGAGGTACCGGCGCGCGAGTTCGGCGGGAGCCTCCAACGGGATGTTGTGCCCCGCCCGCTCGATCACGACCGGCGTGACGTCCACCGCGACCTGGGCCATCTGCTCCCCGGGCTCCGCGGCGAGGTAGGCGCGGCCCCCGACGGCCAGCACCGGGCACTCCAGCGGGACGGCGAACTGCGGCCGGTTCTGCTCGGCGTCGGTCCCGGTCGCCCGGTACAGCTCGAACACCGCGTGGTTGCCGCCCGGTTCTTCGAGCCCTCGGGTGTACTCGTCCTCGTCGGCGTCCGTGTACGCACTCGGGTCCCACATGATCCGCCGCATGAAGTACGTCCAGAAGGCACGTTCACGGCCGGCCATCAGCAGTTCGGGGTAGTGCGGGAGGCCGAACAGCGAGCGGTGCCAGCCGGTGCGGGGATCCTCGGCGGCGAGCCCCTCGAGGACCGGCACCGGCAGGCCGGGCAGTCTGGTCTCCTGGAAGACGAGCTGGACGACCTTCGGCCGGTGGAAGGCCGCCACGGCGTAGGCGACGGCCGCACCCCAGTCCTCGCCCACCACCCGGTACCGGTCGTGTCCCAGCGCCGCCATGAGCGCGGCGACGTCGGCGGCCAGGGTCCGGGTGTCGTACCCGGACACCGTACGTCCGGAGCCGCCGAACCCCCGCAGGTCCACCGCGACGACCGTGTGGTGCGGCGTGAGCAGCGGGATGACGTGGCGCCAGAAGAACATGGTCTTCGGCACCCCGTGGATCAGGACGACCGGGTCGCCGCTGCCGCCCGTCGCACAGTGCAGGTCGACCCCGTTGACCCGGGGCCGGCCGTGGACGAGCGGGACGCCGTCGTGATCCGTCATCCTCGGCGCTCCGGATCCGGTCATCGCCGCCTCCTCCTCGTGTCCGTTTCCCGTCGGCGCCGACCGCGCCGACGGGCTGTGTTCCACACCGGCCGGCGCACCGCTCGCACCGGGGAGCAACCCCGGTGCGAGGACGCGCCGACCGGTGCGCGCACGGCGGGCTCCCGGTGCGGGGCCCGGCCTGGCGGCTACTTGGCCAGGAAGGCCAGCAGCGCGGCGTTGACCTCTTCGGCGTGCGTCCACAGCAGCCCGTGCGGGGCGCCCTCGATCTCGACGTACTCGGCCGAGGGCAGCAGGGCGCGGAACGGCCGGCCGGTGGAGTCGATCGGCAGGATCCGGTCGCCGGTTCCGTGCAGGATCAGCGTCGGTACGTCGATCCTGGCGACATCGGCGCGGAAGTCGGTGATCCAGGTGGGCACGCAGGCCACCGACGCGTGCGCCGAGGCGCCCGCCGCCACGTTCCAACCGGCCCGCACGGCCTCCTCGCTGATCCGCTCGCCGAGCGTCTCGTCGAGGTTGTAGAACGCCTCGTAGAAGCCGGTGAAGTAGGCGTAGCGGTCCTTGGTGACCGCCTCCAGGATGCCGTCGAAGACGGACTGGTCGACGCCGTCCGGGTTGTCGTCGGTCTTGAGCAGGAACGGTTCCAGGGAAGCCAGGAAGGCGGCCTTGGCGACGCGCTGCGAGCCGTACGTCCCCAGGTAGCGTCCGACCTCCCCGGTGCCCATGGAGAACCCGACGAGGACCGCGTCGGTGAGGTCCAGCTCGGTCAGCACCGCGTTGAGGTCCGCCGCGAACGTGTCGTAGTCGTAGCCCGTGGTCGGCTGCGACGACCGGCCGAAGCCGCGCCGGTCGTACGTGATGACCCGGTGGCCGGCGCCGAGCAGGGCCGGGAGCTGCTTCTCCCACGAGTGGCCGTCCAGTGGGTAGCCGTGGATCAGCACGACGGGCTGCCCGCTCCCGTGGTCCTCGTAGTACAGCTCGATACCGGCGGAGTTCTCCTGGCCGACGGTGATGTACGGCAAGTCGGTTTCCCTTCGTGGGTTCGGCGGACCGGCGCGCGCTGGGGGCGCCGGGGCGGTGGGACGGACGGCGTGCCGTGACGGCGGGTCAGAGGGACTCGACGAGGCCGCCGTCGATGACGAAGTCGGCGCCGGTGATGTTCGCGGCCTGTGGACCGGCGAGGTAGACCACGAGGTCGGCGACCTCCGACGGCCGGGTGAAGCGGCCGGTCACCGACTGGCCGGCCGCGCCGCGGGCCACCTCCAGGGGGTCGACGCCCCGGGACCGGCCGACCGTGTCGGCGACGCCGCCGGCGCCCTGCCACAGAGCCGTCTCCACCGGTCCGGGACCCACGGTGTTCACCCGCACACCGTGGGGTCCCACCTCCTTGGACAGGGCCTTGCAGAAGTTGGTCAGCGCCGCCTTCGCCGCCCCGTAGTCGATGACCAGCGGGTCCGGCAGCCGGGCGTTGACCGAGGAGACGGTGACGATCCGTCCGGCGCCGGTGGCGAGCAGGTGCGGCAGGGCGGCCCGGGTGGCACGGACGGCGGCCATGAAGTTGACCGTGAACGTCCACTCCCAGTCCTCGTCGGTCACGCCCAGGAAGCCGTCCACCCGCGGCCGCACCGCCCCGACGTTGTTCACCAGGACGTCGACACCGCCATGGACGGCCACCGCCTCGGCGACCAGCGCGGCCGGGCCGTCGGGCGCCGCGAGGTCGACCTCCACGACGGTGAGCTCGGCCCCGCGCTTCACGTGCTCGTCGAGGGCCTCGGTACGTTCCCTGGAACCCGCGACGACGCGGGAGCCGGCCGCGAGGAAGGCCTCGACGACGGCCAGCCCGATGCCGCGCCCGGCGCCGGTGACCACGACGGTCCGTCCGTCCGGGCCCGCGTCGGCGCCGGACGTTCCGGCCGCCCGGGGACGGGAGTTCATCGCCCGGTCCCCAGGTCCTGCTGCCGCAGCCAGGTGAGAACGGTGTCCGCGACCTCGCGCCAGCCGCCGTCGATCGTCAGCGAGTGCCCGCGGTCGGGGAAGTTGATGATGTCGGTGACCGCCTCGGAGTGCCGGTACTGCTTGAGGGTGGCCCGGGTGACGACCTCGGGCACCGTGTGGTCCTTGCCGCCGGAGACGAGCAGCAGCGGGCCGCGCCCGCTGTTGTCCGTGTCGACCTTGGCCGGCGAGTGGGGGTTGAAGTTGGCGGCGGCGGCCTCGTACAGCGGCTTGCCCGGCGCGGGGATGGTCCAGCGTTCGTACAGGGCGGCCGATTCCTCCTCCGCGACCGCGTTGCCGAAGGCGAACCGGAACTGCTCCTCGGTCAGGGAGACCGACCGGTGCCGGTTGGCCGGGTTCCTGAAGACCGGGAGCGTCGCCTTCAGCGCGGACAGCGGCAGCGGCAGTACGCCCTTGATCTGCGCGGCGTCGATCGCGACCGCCGCGGCGGCGCGGTCCTGGCCGAGCAGCTTCTGCGCGATCATCCCGCCGAACGAGTGGCCGATCAGGACGGGCCGCACGGGCAGCGCCTCGATCAGGGCCGCGTAGTGCGCGACGACCTCGTCGATGCCGTGGTCGGCGATGCTCTCGGGGTTCCGGCGCGCCTCCTCGACGGTGTCGGGGTCGCCGGGCCACCCGGGCGCGGACGGGTCGTAACCCTCGGCGCGGAACAGGTCGATCCACGGCTGCCAGGAGGTGCTGTGCAGCCAGAGTCCGTGGATGAAGACCACGGGAAGGGGAAGGGGGACGGTCATGGCTGGGCCTCTCTCGTGTGGGTGTCCTGACCCGGCATGTGCACACGACACCAGGACCCCCGGCTCTCTCGCACCGGGGATCCACCCCAGTCGTTCAGGGGGTGGACGCCGAACGGCCCGAGGACACCGGCGTGGATCCGCAGGGATTCGAGCATCGTCCACGCGTTGTCCCGCGTGAAGACGTCGGCGGTGGCCGGGACTCCCGTGTACCTCGCGGCCACGGGATCGCCGGTGACCGGGACGCCGGGCGGCCTCCCGCGGTGCCGGGCCCGCTGTCCGGCCGTGGGGCGAAGGGCCTGGAGGGGACGCGCAGGATCGGTTCACCGCGGCGGCGTAAAGATCCGTTCATGGTTCTTGAACGAACAGGGACAGCAACGGTCTTGATCTGATAGGAAATGCGCACACTTCGGTTAAGGGGGACAGCTCCTGCGCGCCGTGGGGCGTGGACGCGCCTGTCGGCCCGAGTGACGCTTCGACCGCCGTCAACGGGCACTGATGTGACGGCGTGTCAGTTTTTAGGAGATTTCTGCATGGCCAACAAGGTCCACGCCGCCCCGGGACGTCCCGGACGCGCGGCAGTCAAGACCGGCAGACGGGCCAGGGTGATCAGCGCGGCTTCCGTCGCTGTCGTCGCCCTCGTCGCCGTCACCGGGACCGCTGCTGGAGCGGTCACCCAGGGGGGAGCGGCCGGACCGGGCGCACCCGAGCGAATAGGGACGGCCCCGAGGGTCCCGACCGGTGCGACGGTGACCGGCGCGACCGCGTCGGACACCACGCTGCACCTCAGCGTGAACCTGGCTCCGCGTGACCGGCAGTCGCTGGCGGACTTTGTCACCGCGGTGTCCACACCGGGGAACGCCCAGTATCACCAGTACCTGGCCAAGGGGCAGTTCGCCGCGGCCTTCGGCCCCACGCGGGCCACCATCGAGGGAGTCTCGAAGGCGCTGAAGGCGGCCGGTCTCTCTCCCGGCAAGGTCAGCCCGGACGGCCTGTCCATCCCGGTCACCGCCACCGCCGCGCAGGCCTCCCACGCCTTCGGCACCGGCTTCCACGACGTCCGGCTCAAGGACGGCACCACCGACTACCTCAACACCTCGGCCCCCGCGCTGCCCGCGGACGTGGCGTCCTCGGTGACCGGGATCGTCGGCCTGAGCAGCGTCAACACCGTCAGCAGCCACCACTCCGGGGTACGACGCGCGAGCAGGCACAGCTCGGCCGGCGCCACCGCCTCCGGACTCGGCTCGCGCACGGTGGCCCCGCACACGTACACCCCGGCACTCTGCGCCGACTTCACCGGCTCGGGCCTGACCGACGGCACCGACTACTACAGCCCCGGCAAGCTGGCCGGCGCCTACGGGATGACCAGCTCCGCGACCGCCGGTGCCGGGCAGACCGTGGCCGTGTTCGAACTGGAGAACGTCGACGCCGGCAGCATCGCCGCCTACCAGTCCTGCGTCGGTACCAGCACCTCGGTGTCCCACGTGTACGTCGACACGACGGCGGGGGCCGGCGCGCCGGCCACCGACGGAGAGGTCGGCGTGGAATCCGCGCTCGACATCGAGGACCTCATAGGCCTGGTGCCCGGCGCCGCCGTCATCGACTACCAGGGACCGGACGCCGCGTCGGCGACCGACCAGAACGTGCTCGACGTCTACCAGCGGATGGTCACCGACGACCAGGCGCAGGTCATCTCCACCAGCTGGGGTGAGTGCGAGGCGGTCGAGAGCAGCGCGACCGCGAACGCCGAGAACACCATCTTCGCGGAGGCCGCCGCACAGGGCCAGAGCGTCGTCGCCGCCTCGGGCGACGACGGCTCCAGCGACTGCTACCGCGCGACCGGCTCCACCGCCAAGGCCGTCGACGATCCCGCGAGCCAGCCCTACGTCACCGGCGTCGGCGGCACCACGATGACCACCTCGGGCAGCACCACGACCCAGACGACGTGGGGCAACGCCTCCGGCGGTACCGGTGGTGGCGTCTCCTCGCGCTGGGCTCCCGTCGTCTACCAGGGCGGTGTCGCCACCACCGGCAAGCGCGCCGTTCCGGACGTCTCCGCTCTGGCGGACCCGGCCGACGGGTACCCGATCTACTTCCAGGACGACAGCGAGTCCTCCAGCCCCGTCCCCGGCCTCGTCGGCGGCACCAGCGGGGCGGCCCCGACCTGGGCCGCCGCGATCGTCCAGGCCAACGCGGGCACGGCCTGCCAGGCCAACGGCCGGGTCGGCTTCCTCAACAACGCCCTCTACAAGGCCGCACGGAGCAGCTACCCGACGAACTTCTGGGACGTCACCAGCGGCAACAACTCCGTGCACGCCACCGGCTACACGGCGGCGGCCGGCTACGACGAGGTGACCGGCCTGGGCTCGCCCAAGGAGGCCGGCCTGACCGCCGCACTGTGCGCGGCCAAGGGCACGGCCGCCACGGGAGCCTCCACCTTCCACCCGCTCAGCAGCCCCAAGCGCCTGCTGGACACCCGCAACGGCACCGGCTGGGGCCTCAGTTCCATCCCGACCACGAAGCCCCTGGTCGCGGGCGGCACCGCCCCGGTCAAGATCGAGGGCGCCGGAGGGATCCCCAGCAGCGGCGTGACCGCTGTCGTGCTCAACCTCACGGTCACCGGCACCACCGGCGCGGGTTCGTTGATCGCCTGGGCCGACGGCACCGGCAAGCCGGCGACCAGCAACCTCAACTGGAACGGCGCGAGCCAGACCATCGCCGCCTCGGCGACCGTCAAGGTCGCGGACGACGGCGTGGTCGACCTCTACACGAGCAGCACCACCCACGTGATCGCCGATGTCCAGGGCTACTACACCAGCGGCACCACCGGCTCGAAGTACACGGCGCTGAAGCCGGCCCGCCTGCTGGACACCCGCTCCAAGGTCGGCATCTCCACCACCAGCAAGATCTCCAACGCGGTGGTCAGCCTCAAGGTCCGCGGCCATGGGGGCGTGCCGACCGCCGCCACCTCCGTGGTGCTCAACCTGACGGCCACCCAGACCGTCGGCGGGGGCTACCTGGAGGCCTACCCCGAAGGCGCCACCCGTCCGACCGCGTCCAACGTCAACTGGTCGGCCACCGGGACCACCATCCCCAACCTGGTGGTCGTGCCGATCGGCAGCGACGGCAACGTCAGCATCTACGTCCACGGCACCAGCCACGTGATCGCCGACGTCTCCGGCTACTTCTCGACCAGCGGCTCGGCCTTCCACACGGTCACCCCGCTGCGCCTGCTGGACACCCGTCAGACGACGGCGCTGGGCGCCGGCAAGACGCTGGCCCTGCAGATCTCGGGGCGCGACGCCATCCCGTCCACCGGCGTCAAGGCGGTCGTGCTGACCGTCACCGTCACCGGCACCACGGGCAGCGGCTACCTCACCGCCTGGGCCGACGGCGGCAGCCGTCCGACGGCCTCCAACCTGAACTGGGCGTCGGGGAAGACGGTCGCCAACCAGGTCATGGTGCCCGTCGGCTCCGACGGCAAGGTGGACTTCTACACGAACAGCACCACCCACGTGATCGCGGACGTGGCCGGCTACATCGGCTGACGCCCACCGACGACCCGACAGCGATGCCCCGCCGACCGGAACGGTCGGCGGGGCATCGCCGTCATGCGCCGTCCTCGTCGCCCGGAGGCGAACGACGGACAGGCCCGTGATCTGCGTTCCGCAGATCACGGGCCTGTCCCATGGGGTGAGTGACGGGACTCGAACCCGCGACATCCTGGACCACAACCAGGTGCTCTACCAGCTGAGCTACACCCACCACGACCGGCGGTGACTCTGTGGTTTCTCCGACCGGCCGAGAAAAAGTGTACAGGGTCCGAAGGGGTGCTCGCGCACGGCTTTCCGGGAGCCGCTTCCGGGGCCTTGCGAGGGCCTATTCCGCAGGCAGGACGTGCTTGGCCGCGATCGTCCGCGCGGTGTCCGAGTCCGGGCCGGGCTGCGGGACGAAGATGGCCTCGCGGTAGTAGCGCAGCTCGGCGATCGACTCGCGGATGTCGGCGAGGGCGCGGTGGTTGCCGTTCTTCTCGGGGCTGTTGAAGTACGCCCGCGGGTACCAGCGCCGGGCCAGCTCCTTGACGCTGGAGACGTCGACGATCCGGTAGTGGAGGTATCCCTCCAGGTCCGCCATGTCCCGGGCCAGGAAGCCGCGGTCGGTACCGACGGAGTTGCCGCACAGCGGGGCCTTGCCGGGTTCCTTCACGTGTTCCCGTACGTAGGCCAGGACCTGCTCCTCGGCCTCGGCGAGCGTCGTGCCGCCGGCCAGCTCGTCGAGCAGGCCGGACGTGGTGTGCATCTGCCGCACCACCTCCGGCATCGTCTCCAGTGCCTTGGCCGGCGGACGGATGACGATGTCCACGCCCTCGCCGAGCACGTTCAGCTCGGAGTCGGTGACCAGCGCGGCCACCTCGATGAGCGCGTCGTCGGACAGCGAGAGGCCGGTCATCTCGCAGTCGATCCACACCATGCGATCGTTCATGCGACCACCCTAAAGCTGACGTCGGCGTTTGTGGTCCCCCGATGCAACGCCGACGCCCACGGAACCCGCCGCCCCCTCCCGGGCGCCATCGCCCCACGGCCTCGTCCTCAAGCGCCGGACGGGCCGGTGGGTGGCTGGTCGGCGTCGTCCTCAGGTGCCGCGCGGGCCGGGAGGAGGTTGATCGGCGTCGTCCTCAGGTGCCGGACGGGTCGAGAGAGGGGCGCGTGCCGTCGTCGGCGCAGGGGGTGTCATGCCCTGGTAGGCCGCGCTCTTCTGTCCCACCGAGTGGGGTGGAGGGTGGGCGAGGGGATGGGGCCGCCCACCCGAGGGTTTCGGGTGGGCGGACCGGAGGGTCAGCTGCCGGTGCGGGGACCGGGGAGGCTGGGGGACAGGCCTACCGTGGCTGTCCTGCGGGTCTGCATCGGCAGCACGCCCTCGGGGTACTGCACCGGCAGCGGGCCCGTCGGCGGCAGCGGGGACGGTTCCGGGGCCTCGGGACGCTCGGCCTGCGGCCGCCTCGCCCGGTACGCGGCCCGGTAGGCCGCCGGGGACGAACCCAGCTGGCGGCGGAAGTGGCCGCGCAGGGCGACGGGGGAGCGGAAGCCGCAGCGGCCCGCCACCTCGTCCACCGAGTAGTCCGACGTCTCCAGGAGGCGCTGCGCCTGGAGGACCCGTTGCGTGATCAGCCACTGGAGCGGAGCCGACCCCGTCAGGGAACGGAAACGGCGGTCGAAGGTACGGCGGCTCATGTACGCGCGAGCCGCCAGCGTCTCCACGTCGAACTGCTCGTGGAGGTGCTCCAGCGCCCAGGCGACGACCTCGGCGAGCGGGTCGGCGCCGATCTCCTCTGGTAAAGACCGATCGAGATAGCGCTCCTGACCGCCCGAGCGGCGCGGCGGGACCACCAGACGGCGGGCGAGCGCGCCGGCCGCCTCGTTGCCGTGGTCCGTCCGCACGATGTGGAGACAGAGATCGATGCCGGCCGCCGTACCTGCGGAGGTGAGGACGTCGCCGTCGTCCACGAAGAGCTCTCGTGGGTCGACGTGCACCGACGGATAGCGCTTGGCCAGCGTCGGTGCGTACATCCAGTGGGTGGTGGCCGGGCGCCCGTCCAGCAGGCCTGCGGCCGCCAGCACGAACGCGCCCGTGCACAGCCCGACTATGCGGGCCCCCTCCTCATGGGCGCGGCGCAGCGCGTCCAGCGCCTCCTCCGGTGGCGGCGCGGTGATCGAGCGCCAGGCCGGTACGACGACCGTGCCTGCGCGTGCGATCGCCTCCAGGCCATGCGGCGCGGTGAGTTCCAGGCCCCCTGTGGTCCGCAGCGGGCCTTCCTCGCCACCGCACACCAGTAGTCGGTAGCGCGGTACGCCGGCGTCCTGGCGGTCTATCCCGAACACCGACAGCGGTATGGAACTCTCGAAGATGGGGCCGCCGCTGAACAGCAGCACCGCGACGATCTCCTTGCGGCGTCGCCCGGACAGTTTCCGGGCCGCGGTTTCCGGCGCGGCAGTGGAGTCGTGGCTCATCCTGCTAAGCCCCCCTCGGTGGTCGCGGCTCCTCGGTTGTGTCGCTCCTGCACGTTTCCCCTCGGTCCTGCACGAGTCCCCCGCCGTAAGACGTCAAGATCGAATCTACTGGTTTCCGCGGTCTCGCGTTGACCAGTTCGACACGCCGTCGATTGTCGACATGACAACTTGGCGTGAAGCATTCGATCACGAAGGGTTGCACTCACGGGCCGTGCAGGGAAGTGCGCCTCGTCGCAGTGGCCAAACCGCGTAGGGTACGGAGGGGCCTGCGGACCCTTTCCGTGCAGGTGGAACGGGGGTTGGGGGGTGGTTGGTGCCCCTCTCGGACAGGTCCGCCAAGTTGGCTGAAAAGAAGCGTTGGCGTGCGCGGAAACCGGTCAGTCGACCGGTGTAGTACCCCGGGTGTGACGTCCGCCTCCCCGGGCCGCCGTTCCGCGCTCCGCGCCGAGCCTCGCACCGAGTTCCGAGCGGCGCAGCAGGAACCGGCATGCGGTGGTGACGGCGGCGAGACCGAGGGCGGTGCCGGCCGCGCCGGCCGCCGAGGTGCCGTACCAGAGCAGCACCACGGGCACGAGCACGCAGGAGAACGCGGCCCAGCGAACCACGTCGCCGGCACTGTCCGGAGCACGGTGCGGGTCGGAGGTGCGGCGCGGGTCCGGAGCGCGGTGCGGGTCCGGAGCGCGGTGCGGGTCGGGGGCGCGGCGTGGCGCGGGGGCGCGGTGCGAGGTGGGGGCGCGGTGCGGGGCGGGGGTGGTGCGGCGCGGTCCGGACATGGTGGTACTCCCTCGTGACGCACTCGTACCGGGATCAACGCGCGTCCGGGCGGTCGGTCACCGTGCGTGGGCCCCGGTGCTGTCCGAATCCTGTGCAAACCGCCTGTACGGGGCAGCAACCATTGCGTTACGGGCGCGGCTCGTGCATGCTCCCTGGAACCCCTAACCGACTCCGGGGAAGGTCCCCTACGGAGAGTGTGCGGGATCTGGGCTGAGGAGGCGTGCCGCCGTACCCTTGGGGGTATGGGGTTGGGAAGATGTTTCCCGGACACAAGCTTGCCGCACACTGTCGTCCCTCCCACACAAGGATCACAACGCCGAGACAGCCATGGCCGGTCACGAATTCTTCGATCCAGCGGACCGCAAGCGGCCGGTCGCCGACCCCACGGCGGCCGATGCGCTGGCGGCGGAAGACTCACGCCCTTCCTGCGATCCCGCCTTCAAGCACGGAGTGGTCGTCGGCTTCGACGGCTCCACCTCCAGCGAGCGCGCCCTCTCCTATGCGATCGGGATGGCACACCGCTCCCGCGCAGGGCTGATCATCGTCCACGTCGCCAACCGACTGCCGACCACCGTGTGGGCCGGCTGCGAGCCACCCGTCTTCGTCGACGTTCCGGACCACCGCACCGAGGTGCTCGGTCTCGAACTCGCCTGCGCCGACTACCTGGCCGAAGTGCCCTGGATCCTCGTCGAGCGCGGCGGTGACATCTGCCACGAGCTCGAAGAGGTGGGGCGGGAGTACGAGGCCGACGCGATCGTCGTGGGGTCGACCCACGGGATCGTCGGGCGGATCTTCGGTTCCGTCGCCGGGCGGCTCGCCAAGCGGGCCAAGCGGCCTGTCGTTGTCATTCCGTAACTCCAGGTTCTCCCAGGTGAGATACGCCGTGGGAACGGTCCGGCTCTCTTCGTGCAGCGCCTGAAATTCCTGGCGTGCAGAGGTGTTTGTGCCCTTGTGAAGGGCATATATCGGTCACCGCGCACAACTGCACAAAGCATGAAGGGAGCCCGCCGTGGACAATGACGTCTCTGCGGGAAGCGGAACCACCACCGTGGCCGGTCGACTCGCCCTGGGAATCACCCTGTTGGCGTTCGGACTCGGCACCACCGGTGTCATCGACGGCGTCGCCACCTCCGACGCCCTGTCAATCGCCCACTACGTGGGCGGAGTCGCCCTCTTCCTCGTCGGCCTGCTGGCCTTCCGTGACCGTGACGCCGCGAACGGCACGGGCTGTGTGGCCCTCGGCGCCCTCTGGTTCACCTGGGCCGTCTCGTCCGGTGGCCACACCTCGGCCAACGGTGCCGGGCTCTTCCTGCTCCTCTTCGCCCTCGTGGCCCTGTCGTTGACCCTCGCGGGCGGCGACCAGCTCGGACAGGCCATGCACGGGCTGCTGTTCCTGGCGATGCTGGTGCTCGCCGTCGCGCAGTTCGCCGACAGCTCGTCACTGACCAAGGTCGGCGGCTGGGTTGCGGTGGCGGCGGGGGCGGTGGCCTGGTACGCCGCGACGGCCGCGCTCGCGCACTGGCCGACGGTGCTGCCGGGGCGGGCTGCCGGTCGGGGGGTGACGGCCCACGGCTGATATGGCAGCCGACGCCGGGGAGTTGGGCGTCCCCGGCGATCCAATGAGCGGACCCTCGCGTGGCTGTGTGGCACACGTGGGGGTCCGCTCGGTTTCGTCGGCCCGTGCGGATGCGTGGGGGCCGGCCGCGCAGTTCCCCGCGCCCCTTCTTTTGCTTTTAGGGGTGCGTGGGAACTGCGCGAGCAACCCCCACGCACCCGCACAACTGAACGGCGCTACTCCACCGTCACCGACTTGGCGAGGTTCCTGGGCTTGTCGATGTCGCGGCCGAGCGCCTTCGCCGTGTGGTACGCGAGGAGTTGGAGGGGGATGCCCATCAGGATCGGGTCGAGCTCGTCCTCGTTCTTCGGGACGACGATCGTGCGGTCCGCCTTCTCCTGGTGCTGGTGCGCCACCGCGAGGATCTTGCCGCTGCGGGCCTTGATCTCCTCCAGGGCCGCGCGGTTCTTCTCCAGGAGGTCGTCGTCGGGGACGATCGCCACGGTGGGAAGGGCCGGCTCGATCAGCGCCAGCGGCCCGTGCTTCAGCTCGGACGCCGGGTACGCCTCCGCGTGGATGTAGGAGACCTCCTTGAGCTTCAGGGAGGCCTCCCGGGCCACCGGGTAGCCCCGGACGCGGCCGATGAAGAGCATCGAGCGGGCCTCGGCGTACTCCGCGGCCATTTTCTCGATCTCCGCCTCCTGGGCGAGGATCTCCGAGATCTGGGCCGGCAGCTTGCGCAGGCCGTCGATGATCCGCTTGCCGTCGCGGACCGAGAGGTCGCGGATGCGGCCGAGGTGCAGGGCGAGGAGCGCGAACGCGACCGTCGTGTTCGTGAAGCACTTCGTCGAGACCACGCAGACCTCCGGGCCCGCGTGCACGTAGGTCCCGCCGTCCGCCTCCCGCGCGATCGCCGAGCCCACCACGTTCACCACGCCCAGCACCCGCGCGCCCTTGCGCTTCAGCTCCTGGACGGCGGCGAGCACGTCGTAGGTCTCACCGGACTGGGAGACGGCGATGTACAGGGTGTCGGGGTCGACGACCGGGTTGCGGTAGCGGAACTCGGAGGCCGGCTCGGCGTCGGCCGGGATGCGGGCCAGCTCCTCGATCATCTGGGCGCCGATCATGCCCGCGTGGTACGAGGTGCCGCAGCCGAGGATCTTCACCCGGCGCACGGCACGCGCGTCGCGGGCGTCCAGGTTGAGGCCGCCCAGGTGCACGGTGGAGAAGCGGTCGTCGATCCGGCCGCGCAGCACGCGGTCGACCGCGTCGGGCTGCTCGAAGATCTCCTTGTGCATGTAGGTGTCGTGGCCGCCCATGTCGTACGACTCGGCCTCCCACTCCACGGTGGTCGGCTCGGCCGTCGTCCGGGTGCCCTCGGTGGTGTAGGTGCGGAAGTCGTCGGCCTTGAGGGTGGCCATCTCACCGTCGTCGAGGGTGACTATCTGGCGGGTGTGGGTCACCAGCGCCGCGATGTCGGAGGCGACGAACATCTCCTTGTCGCCGATGCCGAGGACGACCGGAGAGCCGTTGCGGGCGACCACGATCCGCTCGGGGAAGTCGGCGTGCATCACCGCGATGCCGTACGTGCCCTCGATCACGTGCAGCGCCTGGCGGACCTTCTCCTCCAGGGTCTCCGCCTGGGAGCGGGCGACCAGGTGGGTGAGGACCTCGGTGTCGGTCTCCGAGAGGAACACCACACCGTCCGCCTCCAGCTTGCGGCGCAGCTCGGCGGCGTTGTCGATGATCCCGTTGTGGACGACCGCGACCTTCTGGTCCGCGGACATGTGCGGGTGGGCGTTCACGTCGGAGGGGGCGCCATGGGTGGCCCAGCGGGTGTGGGCGATGCCGGTGGTGCCCTTGAAGCGCGCCGGGACCCTGGCCTCCAGGTCGCGGACCCGCCCCTTGGCCTTCACCATCTTCAGACCGGCCGTCTTCGGCGCGGAGACGACGATGCCCGCCGAGTCGTAGCCGCGGTATTCCAGCCGCTGGAGACCTTCGAGGAGGAGGGGGGCGACGTCGCGCCTACCGATGTATCCGACAATTCCGCACATATATAGGTGTTCCGTATCCCTAAGCCGTAGTCATCCGTAGACCATGCGACGAAGCTGCCGGAGCGTGAGCTCCGGCGGGGCGACCGCACGGTACTTCAGATCCGCCGCGATCCGGTCGAAGATCTCCGCGTTGACCAGGCCTTCCGCCTGGAGCTCGCGGTGCCGGCGGCGGACGTAGTCCGCGGTCGTCTCGTCGAAGTAGGCGAGCACCTCCTGGATCACCCGCAGCGCCTCGCCCCGGCTCAGGGGCGAGGACCGCATCAGATGATCAACGAGTTCGTCGTGCACCCGGTAGATCCTCGGGTACCGGCGCCGGATTCGCAAGAATCCTGCCCGATTCCGGGCAGCAGGCTGTTGAATCTCTTATGGGGTGCTGTTCGCGGCCTGTCCATCCTGTGTCTTGCGCCACGTCGCTTGTGGAGACGATTTTCAGACGCCATGGACATTCCTCGTATGGGCGTACCCGATGAGCTCGCCGAGCGCATGAGCATGGCCGAGCAGCACGAGTACCTCCGCGCCAAGTTCTCCCGGCGCTCCATGATCAGAGGCGGCGCCGTCACGCTCGGCGCCGTCACGGGCGGCTCGTTCGTCCTGGGCGGCACCGCCCAGGCCGCCGTCCCCACCCGGTCCTCCGCCCCCGCCACCCAGTACGTCGACGGCGCCTACGTCGCACCGTTCGGCCGCCACCTGGCCTTCGGCAACGACGCCGGCACGGAGATGACGATCTCCTGGCAGGTCCCGGTCGCGGTGAAGAAGCCCTTCGTCCGCATCGGCACCCACGCCTCGCACCTCTCGGTCAAGATCGAAGCCGAGATCCGCACCCTCTACACCCCGGCCGGCATCGGTGCCAGCGGCGACCACACCCAGTACTACGTGCACGCCAAGCTGGCCAACCTCAAGCCCGGCCGCACCTACTTCTACGGCGTCGGCCACGAGGGCTTCGACCCGGCCACGCCGCAGTTCGCCGGCACGATAGGCACCTTCACCACCGCGCCCCGCAACAAGGAGCCGTTCACCTTCACGGCCTTCGGCGACCAGGGCGTCAGCTACCACGGCCTGGCCAACGACGCCCTGATCCTCGGCCAGAACCCCAGCTTCCACCTGCACGCCGGCGACATCGCCTACGCCGACCCGGCCGGTGCGGGCCAGACCGCGGACACCGGCTTCGACTCCCGGGTGTGGGACCAGTTCCTGGCCCAGACCGAGTCGGTCGCCAAGTCCGTGCCGTGGATGGTGTCGTACGGCAACCACGACATGGAGGCCTGGTACTCGCCGAACGGCTACGGCGGCGAGGAGGCCCGCTTCACCCTGCCCGACAACGGGCCGGACAAGAAGCACCTGCCGGGCGTCTACTCCTTCGTCCACGGCAACACGGCGATCATCTCGCTCGACCCGAACGACGTCTCCTTCGAGATCCCGGCGAACCTCGGCCTCTCGGGCGGTACCCAGACCAAGTGGTTCGAGGCGCAGCTGAAGAAGTTCCGCGCCTCGAAGGACATCGACTTCATCGTCGTGTTCTTCCACCACTGCGCCTACTGCACCTCCACGGCGCACGCCTCGGAGGGGGGCGTGCGACAGGAGTGGGTGCCGCTGTTCGAGAAGTACACGGTGGACCTGGTCATCAACGGCCACAACCACCAGTACGAGCGCACCGACGTCATCAAGGGCAACAAGGTCGTCAAGAAGCTCCCGATCGGCGAGACCGCGTACTCCGAGACCGAGGGTGTCGTCTACGTCACCGCGGGCGCGGCCGGCCGCAGCCTCTACGCGTTCACCGCCCCGGACTCCTACGAGGGCCACCTGAACGAGGTCGACTCCGTGGCCTCCTTCATCAACACCAAGGACGGCAAGGTCAACGAGACCGTCGCCTGGTCCCGGGTGCGCTACCTCAACTACTCCTTCCTGCGCGTCGACGTCGAGCCCGCCCCGCGCGGCCAGTACGCCAAGCTGAAGGTGTCGGGCATCGCCGAGACCGGCAACCGCATCGACCACTTCACCGTGGCGCGCAAGGCCAAGTAGGGCCCGGCGGGAGCAGACGGCAGGGCCGTGCGCCGGAGGCAGGGCGCACGGCGGCCCCAGGCGGTCCTCACAAGCGTTTGAGGACCGCCTGTTTGGCCCTCGTGAACTCCTCGTCGGTGAGCACTCCCGCGCGGTGCAGCTCACCCAGCTCGCGCAGCCGGCGCAGCAGCGCGTCGTGGTCGTCCCCGCCCGGCGCGTCCGGCTCCCGGGACGCCCGCGCCGCGGCGGCCGCCGACGGATGCGGCAGCCGGGCCTGCACCGCCGCCGCGACCAGCGCCGTCAGCGGATCGCGCCGGAACCCCCACAGCTCCACCGCGTTCGGGTCGAACTTGGCCCGCTCCCGGACCGGCGCGCCGGTCACCCGGAACCGCAGATGGCCGTTCTCCAGCCCGGCGGACGGCTGCCACTCCACGCCGAGGATGTCCGCCAGGGCCAGCGTGCGCGGACCCGCGGCGGCCTTGGCGTCCTCCGTCTTCCAGTTCCACTCCAGGCGCACCCGCTCCCCGTCGAACGACGCCGTGCCGTCCCCGGCGGAGACCGACAGCGGCAGCGGCGGCCCCGGCAGCAGGTACTCGGTCACCGGCGTCCCCGGCACCCGCTCCAGGAGCAGCGCGTCGCGCACCTCGTCCGTGAAGTACTCGGCGACCCCGTACCGGTTCGACTCGACGGTCAGCCGATAGGGGTCGTGGGGTTCGGCGAGGCGGCCCCCGGTGGCGTGCAGCAGCGGATCGGCGCCGTCCCGCAGCCGCAGTCTCAGCCGGCCCTGCCTGCGGCCCTGCTCGAAGGAGACACCGGCCAGCGCGCCCAGCGGGACGACCAGTTCACCCAGGGCCCGGCGCAGCACCCCGACGTTCCGGTCCCGCCCGGGAGTCAGCCGCAGCGCGGCGCCGTCGAAGACCCAAGTGCCGTCCTTCTGGATGATTTCCGCCACACGGGGATTGTTCCACCGGAAGTGCGGGAGAGTGGTCTCGACCAATCCTGGTCGGCTCGACCCCCGCTGAAGGGAGCGCATGTGCGATCGCACCACAGAACGACTCCCCGAACCCCCCGTATGGGCCGCGTCCTCGGGTCCCTGCTGCTCGTCGCGGCGGCCGGCGCCGTCACGGGCGGCGCCGCCCCGGCGTCCGCCGCGACCGTGCCGACCCCGCTCGGCCGGGTCGTCCCGGCGCCCGCCTCGGTCACCCCCGGCGGCACGCCGTACCGGATCACCCGCTCCACCGCCATCCGCGTCGACGGCTCCGGGGCCGCCCACCGGGTCGCCGAGTACCTCGCGGACCTGCTGCGCCCGTCGACCGGCTACCGGCTGCCCGTGACCACCCGCGGTGCGGCGGGCATCCGGCTCGTCCTGTCCCACGGCCCGTTCGGTGCCGAGGGCTACCGGCTCGACAGCGGCCGCGACGGCGTCACCATCACCGCCGCCCGTCCCGCCGGTCTCTTCCACGGCGTCCAGACCCTGCGCCAGCTCCTCCCGGCGGCCGTCGAGAAGGACACCGTGCAGCCCGGCCCGTGGCTGGTCGCCGGCGGCACCGTCGCCGACCGCCCCCGCTACGCCTACCGGGGCGCGATGCTCGACGTCTCCCGGCACTTCTTCACCGTGGCGCAGGTCGAGCGCTACATCGACCAGCTGGCCCTCTACAAGATCAACGAGCTGCACCTGCACCTCAGCGACGACCAGGGCTGGCGCCTCGCGATCGACTCCTGGCCACGCCTGGCGGGCTACGGCGGCTCCACCCAGGTCGGCGGCGGCAAGGGCGGTTTCTACACCAAGGCCGAGTACCGGGAGATCGTCCGGTACGCCGCCTCCCGCTACCTCGAAGTCGTCCCCGAGATCGACCTGCCCGGCCACACCAACGCCGCCCTCGCCTCCTACGCCGCCCTCAACTGCGACGGCACGGCGCCGCCGCTGTACACGGGCACGGAGGTCGGCTTCAGCTCGCTGTGCGTCGGCAAACCGGTGACGTACGACTTCGTGGACGACGTCGTCCGCGAACTGGCCGCGCTCACCCCCGGCCGCTACCTCCACATCGGCGGCGACGAGGCGCACTCCACCAGCCACGAGGACTACGTCGCGTTCATGGACCGGGTGCAGCCGGTCGTCGCGAAGTACGGCAAGACCGTGATCGGCTGGCACCAGCTGACCGGTGCCCACCCGGCGCCAGGGGCCCTGGCGCAGTACTGGGGCCTGGACGACACCGACGCCGGCGAGAAGGCCCAGGTCGTGAACGCCGCCCGGAACGGCACCGGGCTGATCCTCTCGCCCGCCGACCGGGTGTACCTCGACATGAAGTACACCGAGGACACCCCGCTGGGCCAGGACTGGGCCGGACTGGTGGAGGTGCGGCGGTCCTACGACTGGGACCCGGGCACCTACCTGGCCGGCGCCCCTGCCTCGGCCGTCAGGGGTGTCGAGGCCCCGCTGTGGACCGAGACGATCGTCACGGACGCCGACATCGACTACATGGCCTTCCCGAGGCTGCCGGGGGTCGCGGAGCTGGGCTGGTCGCCGGCTGCCACCCACTCCTGGGACGCCTACCGGGTGCGGCTCGCCGCCCAGGCCCCACGCTGGGACGCCCTCGGCATTCCCTACTACCGCTCTCCGCAGGTGCCCTGGCCCGCATCCCGGAAGTGACATGACCGGCGGGCTCCCCCGAGGACCGTACTCGGGGGAGCCCGCCGGCCCCGGTCAGAACCCCGCGACGGGATTCTTCAGGGTTCCGACCAGCTGGAGGGCGCCCGAGGGGTCCGCCAGGTCCACCATCTGCCGGTTGTCGCGCAGCTGGAGCCGGTTGAGGCAGGACAGCGCGAACTCGGGCGCGAACAGGTCGTACCGCGCGAACCTGTCGGCGAGTTCGGGCGCCGAGGCCTGGTACTCGCGTATGACCTCGGCGACCGTCCGCCAGAAGCCGTCCTCGGCCAGGACCCCCGCGGCCGCGAGGTTCGCGGCGAGGAAGCGGAAGAAGCAGTCGAAGACGTCCGTGAAGATCGAGAGGAGCTTCTTCTCCTCGGGGACCTCCACCCGCAGCCGCTCCACCGCCGGCGGCAGCACCGCGTCCGGGTCCATGACCGCGATCTCCTCGGCGATGTCCTTGTAGACCGCCCGCCGGACCACGCCGTCCGCCAGGACCAGGATGACGTTCTCGCCGTGCGGCATGAAGACCAGGTCGTAGGCGTAGAAGCTGTGCAGGAGCGGCGTCAGGTAGGCCCGGAGATAGGAACGCAGCCACTCCTCGGCCGGCCGGCCGCTCCGCTCGATCAGCGCGGCCGCGAAGGAGGCGCCCGCGTGGTCCACGTGGAGCAGGGAGGCCATGGTGGCCAGGGACTCGCCGTCCCGGAGGGACGGCACCGGGCTCTCCCGCCACAGCGCGGCCAGCATCTTCCGGTACGGCGAGTGGCGGTCGGTCGCCCGCTCGTACTCCAGGTGCCGGTAGCCGACGGCGGCCCGCTCCCGGATGATCGACAGGCCGGTGGACCTGAGCACCGGGTCGTCGCCGACGAGCTGGGCCAGCCAGTCGTTGATGGCCGGGGTGGCCTCCATGTAGGCGGCCGAGAGCCCGCGCATGAAGCCCATGTTGAGGACCGACAGGGCGGTCTTGACGTAGTGCTTCTCGGGGTGGGAGCCGTTGAAGAAGGTCCGGATGGACTGCTGGGCCAGGTACTCGTCGTCGCCCTCGCCCAGGCAGACCAGATGCCCGCGGGCGACCTCGGCGGCGAAGGTGACGGAGAGCTTGTTCCACCACTGCCAGGGGTGCACCGGGATGAGCAGGTAGTCGGCGGGGTCCAGGCCCCGCTCGCGCAGGACGCCCTCGAAGCGCTCGACGGTCGCCTCGCCCAACTCCTCCCGCACGAACGACTCGTACTCGATCCCGACCCCCGCGGTGAACGCGGCCCGTGACCGGTGGGCCGCCAGCCACACCAGCCGGACCGGGCGCGCGGTCTCCGGCGCGTACGACAGGTACTCGTGGACACCGAAGCCGAGCCGCCCGTTGTTGGCGACGAAGCAGGGGTGGCCCTCGGTCATGCCGGCCTCGATCGCCTGGAAGCCGCTTCCGGCGAGCTCGGCGGCCGTGACCTGCGGCTTGGTGAGCTTGTAACAGGTGCTGGAGAGGGTGGAGGAGATCTCCTCCAGGTAGACCGGCAGGATCTCGTCGCTCAGGCCCAGGGACTTCCGCAGCTCGATGAAGAAGTCCAGGGCGGCGAGCGGGAGTCCGGCGCCGTCCCGGGTACGGGTGATGGACTCGGGGTCCACCTGCCAGTGGTCCAGGGCGCGGTGGACGGCGGTGAAGCGGTAGCGGGTGAGCCCGTCGTCGCTGCGGACGACGTACGACTCCCCGTCCTGCTCCGGGGTGAGGAGGCGCTCGTGGGCGAACTCCGCGAGGGCCTTGCGTATGAGCAGCCGGTTGGCCTTCTCCCAGCGTTCGGGGGAGAGGTGGGCGACGGCGTCGGCGAGGGTCATTCGGCGGCCACCGCCGTCTCGAACCGCTCCCGGGTGCAGAAGCTCAGCAGCGCCCTCTTCTCCGGCTTCCGGATCTCCCCTGCGGGCACGAACCCGACGGCCTCGTTCAGCGCCTGGACGGCCCTGTTGCCGACGTCCGGCTCGACGACGATCCGGCGGGTCGCCGGGTCCGCGAAGAGACGGGCCACCACCGCCGTGATGACGGCCTTCGTGAAGCCGTGCACGGGGGTGTCCGTGGCGGGGGTGAGGAAGTGCATCCCGACGTCGCCGGGCTCCGGCTCGTACAGCCCGGCCAGTTCCCGGTGGACCGGGTCGTAGTACTCCATGAGGAAGGCGGGCTCGCCGTCCTCGCCGAGGCCGAGGAGCGCGTGGTGGTGCTCGTCGGCCGCGATCTCCAGGTACGCCCGCTCGACGTCCGCCGGTTTCGCGTCCTGCATCATCCAGTAGGCCGCCTTGGGATGGGTGACCCAGCGGTGCAGCAGCTCGGCGTCCTGGAGCGGGTCCAGGGGGCGGAAGGTGAAGGTCGTCATCGTGCTCATACGGCGAACTCCTGGAAGGCGATCGTCTTCTCCACCGGGTAGTACTCGGAGCCGAGCAGCTCGCGGATGATGTACGCGTTCCGGTAGGGGCCCATGCCCAGGTCGGGGCTGGTGATGCTGTGGGTGTGGACGCCGGCGTTCTGCAGGAAGACACCCCGGCCGGTGACGTCGATCGCGTAGTTGCGGGCCACGTCGAAGTTGCCGTGCGTGTCGTAGCGCAGCCGGTCGCGGACGGGCTTCAGGAACTCCGGCTCGGTGTACCGGTAGCCGGTGGCCAGGACCAGGCCCTGGGTCTCGATCTCGTAGTCCTTGCCCTGCTCCTCCTGGCGCAGGGAGAGGGTGTACGTGCCGTTGTCGTAGGCGGCCGCCGTCAGTGCGGAGTTGGTCAGCAGCCTGGTCGGCACCGGGCCGCGGAGGTTCTTCTGGTAGAGCAGGTCGAAGATCTCGTTGACCAGGTCGCCGTCGATGCCCTTGAAGAGGCCCTTCTGCTCGGCGGCGAGCCGGTACCGGGTGGCCTCGGGCAGGGCGTGGTAGTAGTCGACGTACTCCGGGCTGGTCATCTCCAGCGTGAGCTTGGTGTATTCGAGCGGGAAGAAGCGGGGGGAGCGGGTCACCCAGTTCAGGTGGTACCCGTGGACGTCGATCTCGCTGAGCAGGTCGTGGTAGATCTCGGCGGCGGACTGGCCGCTGCCGACCAGCGTGATCGACTCCTTGGACTGGAGTTCCTGCTTGTGCCGCAGGTAGCGCGAGTTGTGGATGAAGTCGCCGCCCAGGCCCCGGCAGGCCTCCGGGACGTGTGGCGGGGTGCCGGTGCCGAGGACCAGATGCCGGGCGCGGTACGTCTCGCCGGCCGCCGTCGTGACCAGGTAGTGCTCCGCCTCGTACCGGACCTCCGTCACCGTGGTGCCGAAGCGCACGTTGGTCAGCCTGTTCGCGGCCCAGCGGCAGTAGTCGTCGTACTCGACCCGCAGCGGGTAGAAGTTCTCGCGGATGTAGAACGGGTACAGCCGGCCCTTCTCCTTCAGGTAGTTGAGGAAGGAGTACGGCGAGGTGGGGTCGGCGAGGGTGACCAGGTCCGACATGAACGGGGTCTGAAGGTGCGCGCCGTCCAGGAACATGCCGGCGTGCCACTCGAAGTCGGGCTTGGAGTCCAGGAAGACGCCGTCGAGTTCCGCGATCGGCTCGGTCAGGCAGGCGAGGCCGAGGTTGAAGGGACCGAGCCCGATCCCCACGAAGTCGTAGGTCTTGGACGGGTGTTCAGGACGCGCGGTCAAGGGACTCTCCCAGGTACTGCTCGGCGTGGCCGGCGATCAGGTCGAGGACGGCGGCGATGTCGGCCGTCGTGGTCTCGGGGTTGAGCAGGGTGAACTTGAGGTGGTGGCGGCCGCCGACCTTGGTGCCCGCGACCACCGCGTCGCCGGAGGCGAAGAGGGCCTTGCGGGCGTACAGGTTGGCGCGGTCGATATCGGCGGGGTCGGTGACGGCCGCCGGGATGTAGCGGAAGACGAGGGTGGACAGGGACGGCTCGACGACGACGTCGTAGCGCGGGTCGGCCACGAGCAGCTTCCAGCCCTCCCGCGCCAGCTCGCAGACCTCGTCGAAGAGCTGCCCGATGCCGTCGGCACCCATGGTGCGCAGGGTCATCCACAGCTTGAGGGCGTCGAAGCGGCGGGTGGTCTGCAGGGACTTGTCGACCTGGTTGGGGATGCGCTCCGCGAGCGTCCGGCGCGGGTTGAGGTACTCCGCGTGGTAGGTGGCGTGGCGCAGGGTCGCGGCGTCCCGGACCAGCACCGCGGACGAACTCACGGGCTGGAAGAAGGACTTGTGGTAGTCCACGGTGACCGAGTCGGCGCGCTCGATGCCGGCGAGCCGGTCCCGGTGCTGCAGGGAGGCGAGCAGCCCGCAGCCGTAGGCCGCGTCGACGTGCATCCACACGCCGTACTGCTCGCACAGCCCGGCGATCCCGGGGAGCGGGTCGATGGAGCCGAAGTCGGTGGTGCCGGCGGTGGCGACGACCGCCATGGGCACGAGGCCGTCGTTCCTGCACCGGTCCAGCTCGCGGGCGAGGGCGACGGTCTGCATCCGCTGGTCGGCGCCGACGGGGACGGAGACCACCGCGTCCGGGCCGAGGCCGAGCAGTTTCGCCGACTTCTGCACGCTGAAGTGGCTGACCTCGGAGGCGAAGATCCGCAGGTCGGCGAGGTTCTCGGCCTTGGCCTCCTCCCGTGCCAGCAGCAGCGCCTGGAGGTTGGACTGGGTGCCGCCCGAGGTGAACACGCCGTCGGCCGCGGCACCGAAGCCGATGCGGGCCGTCGTCCAGTCGATCAGTTTCCGCTCGATGAGGGTGCCGCCGGCGGACTGGTCCCAGGTGTCCAGGGAGGAGTTGACGGCGGAGAGCACGGCCTCGCCGAGCACCGCCGGGATGACCACCGGGCAGTTGAGGTGGGCGAGGTAGCGGGGGTGGTGGAAGTAGACGGCGTCGCGGAGGTAGACGTCCTCCAGCTCGTCCAGGACCGCGGTGATGTCGTGCAGCGGGCGGTCGAGGTCGATGCCGTCGATGCGGGGGGAGAGGGCGTCGACGGTGACACCCGTGAACGGACGGTCGGTGGTGGCGAGTTTGGCCGCCACCCGCTCTACTCCTTGGGTCACGGAGCGGCGGTACTGCTCCGCGGTGAGGCCATTGAGCAGGTGCGAGCGCATGAGGGGGTCCTCCGGGGCGATCCGTGCGGGGGAGCGGAGCGATTCGTTCAACTTAGGTAAGCCTAACCTAAATAACTCGGATGTCATGCTGTCCCTCCCGTGACGGCCCTCACGTGGGCGGCCGTGACCGTCCGGGCCACAACTACTCGCCGGCCGCCCGGAGCTGCTCCTCCGTCAGGCCCTGCCGCCAGTACCCGACGAAGGTGACCCGGCGCCGGTCGATCCCGCGCTCGCCGACGAGGTGCCGGCGCAGCTCCTTCACCCGCCCCGACTCCCCGGCGATCCAGGCGTACGGGTGTGCGTGGGAGGGGAGTCGCGCGGTGCGGATCTCCGCGAGGGCGTCGTGTCCGCCCACCAGCCAGGTGATCTCCGCGTCCGCCGCGGTGACCACGTCCTGGACGTCCCCGGCGCACGGCACCTCCAGCCAGGCGCGCACGCGGGTGCCGGCGGGCAGCGACTCGAGGACGGCGGTCGCGGCGGGTACGGCGGTCTCGTCACCCCACACCAGCACCAGGTCGGTGTCCGCGGGCGGCCGGAACCGGATCGCCCGGTTGTCGGCGACGGCGGGTCCGAGCAGGATCACCCGGTCCCCGGCGGCGGCCCGCGACGCCCACCGCGAGGCGGGCCCGGCGGGGACGGCGGCCCCCGGTCCGACCCCGTGCAGCACGAAGTCGATGTCGATCTCGTCCGGGTCCCGGCGTAGTTCCCGCAGCGTGTACGACCGCATCACGGCCCGCACGTCGTCCGGGAGGTCGCGCCAGCCCTGCCACCACCCCTCGCCGAGCTCGACCGGTACGACGGGCTCGGTGCACCCCTCGGCCGGGACGAACAGGGAGAGCGACTGGTCGCGCCCGTGGGAGTGGAAGTGCGCCAGATCGGCACCGGTGAAGGTGACCCGGACCAGGGACGGACCGAGCCGCCTCGTCCGTGCGACCTGGAGGGAGAAGAAACGGAACGGGGCGGCTACGGCCGTCGTCATATGAGCTCCTGAGACTCAGGAAGTTGTCCGGGTGTCGTGCTGCGGCTCGCGGGTCAGCCGACCTTCTTCGCCGTCTCGATCGCCTTGGCGAGGTTCTCCACCATCGCGACGCACTTGTCGTACGAGAAGATCGGCTCGGGGGAGCGGGCGATGACCTGGCCGGCCCTGACCGCGGGGAGCTTCTTCCAGGTGGCCTGGGTGATGTCGGCGGGCTGGATGGTCGCCGTACGGTCGTCCATCATGATGATGTCGGCCTGGTACTTGTCGACGTTCTCCCAGCTCAGCGACTCGTACCAGCCGCCGCTCGCCTTCAGCACGGAGGCCGGGGGTTCGACGAGGTTCACGCCGAGGGCCTTGAAGTACTCAAGGTCCACGGAGAGGTTGGAGCCGGACACGTAGAAGATGCTCTGGGCCGCGGAACCGGCCAGCACCTTGATGTCGGGGTGCGCCTTGGCCGCGGCGCGCAGCCGGGACGAGGCCTCCTCGAACCGCTTCTTCGCGTCGGTCACCTTGCTCGCCGTCATGTCCGCGCCGAGCGACTCGGCAAGGGCCCAGACGCGCTGGAGCGGGACGGTCAGTTGGCGGTCGTAGGCCGAGATGCCGACGCTCGGGGCGAGCTTGGCGATCTTGTCCTTGGACTCCTCCGGGACGTACCAGAGGGTGCCGGCGCCGTCGAACATGGTGGTGATGAGGACGTCGGGGGCGAGCGCGGCGTACTTCTCGATGTTGAACTGGCCCCACTCGTTGCCGAGGACGGTCAGCTTGCTGATGTCCATGTCGCCGGCCTGGACGTCGGCCTTGCCGGCCTTGGTCCTGGTCGGCCCGAAGACGCCCTTGACGCTGACGCCGTAGTCGTACAGCGCGGCGGCGACGCCGACGAACGCGACGATGTTCGCCGGGGCCCTGTCCAGCTTCACGGTCGTGCCCCGGTCGTCCTTGAACGTCCAGGGGCCGGACTTGGCGGCCGTCGTCTCCTTGCCGGAGGAGCCACCGCTTCTGTCGTCGTCACCGCAGGCGGCGAGCACGGCGCCGAGACCGAGGGCGCCACCGGCGGCGAGGATGCCGCGGCGGGTGGGGTGGGCTGCTCTGACGTTGGACATAGGGGTGGCTGCTTTCGGACGTGCGGAAACACCGCCGGACGGGATGAAGATTAGGTTAGCCTAACCTCATTTCGTGTCCAGCTCCAGCCCCCGGAGCTCCGCCCGAGGTCGGCCCACGGCCGGTCCGCCGACAGCCAACTCCCGTACGGGCAGGCCCCAGTGGGTCATACCGCTCCCGGAGGCCGGGACCTGCTGGTAGACAGGAGCGGTGGGCGGCGAACAGGCGGATGCTTCCGAGGCGGGTCGGTCCGCGCTGATCGTGAGGGTCCCGGAGGCGGAGCCCGCGGTGGGCGCGTGGCGTCACCGCCTCGACCCCTCGGCCCGTGCCGGTGTCCCGGCCCATGTCACCGTGCTCTTCCCGTTCCTCGACGCGGGCCTGATCGACGGCGGTGTGCACGCCGCGCTGGGCGACCTGCTCTCTCACCACCGGCCGTTCGAGGCCCGCTTCGACCGCTGCGGCCGGTTCCCCGGAGTGCTGTATCTGGCCCCCGCACCCGAACCGGCCGCCCGCTTCCGGTGCCTGACCGAGGCGGTCGCCGAACGATGGCCGGAGAACCCGCCGTTCGGCGGCGCGTTCGACGACATCGTTCCGCATCTCACCGTCGCCCAGGACCAGGACGAGTCCGTCATGGCGAGGGCTGAGGCGGACCTGCTGACCGGCCTCCCCGTCGTGACGCGGGTGTCGACGGTCGACCTGCTGGTCCACGAGGGGAGGCGGTGGGAACGCCGGGCCTCCTTCCCCCTGGGGTAGGGCCACGGGCCGGGATCGGCGCCCCGCCGTACTCCGGCCGTCGGGCGCCGGTCACCTGGGCCGGTAGGCGGTGGCCAGCACGGAGACGGTGACCCGGTCGGGCAGGCAGGCGTCGCCGCTCAGGTCGGCACCGCTCAGATGGCGTGCACTCGGAGTCATCGCCAGCAGGTCCAGGGCCTCCTCCCTGGCCAGGGCCGCGCCGTACTCCACCTGTTCGCCGGCCGCGACGGCGAAGAAGGGATCCAGCGCCCGGTGCAGGCGCTGCTCCTTGGCCGGGTCGACACGCACCGTCGCCGGCCGTCGCTCGCGCAGTTCGGCCAGGTGCCGCACGGTGGGACGGACCACGACCAACCGCCCGGCCGGGTGGAGCACCCGGTGGAACTCGGCCGGGTTCCGCGGGGCGAACACGTCGAGCACCACATCGGCGACCCCGGTGGCCAGCGGAAAGGGACGGAAGACGTCCCAGGCCGCGGTACCGGCTCGGTCATGGGCCCGCGCCGCCGCGCGCAGCGCCCGCACCGAGGTGTCCAGCCCGAGGCCGCGGGCGCCGGGCAGCCGGTCGAGAACTCCGGCCAGGTAGTAGCCCGTGCCGCAGCCCACGTCGAGCACCGTGGCCCGCTCGGGCACGGCCGCGGCCGCCAGACGCGCCACGGCGTCGCGGATGCGCGCGTAGCCGCCGGCGGACAGGAACCGTTCCCGGGCCCGGACCATGGCCGCGTCGTCGCCGCTGGTCGCGCGGGCGCCGGTCAACAGCCCGGCGTAGCCGTGCCGGGCGATGTCGAAGGCGTGCCCCGCCGGGCAGCGCAGCACGCCGCGCTCGGGCCGCAGGCGGCGGGTACGGCACGTCGGGCAGCACAGCAGGTCGAGGACGAGTTCGAGGGCAGGGGGAAGGGACACGGGCACGAGGCACTCCTGGCAACGGCGTTCGGGAAGGGACCGTGCCTGCGTGCGCACACCGAAGGCCGCCGCCGTGGACCGTCAACGGGCAGCAGGAGCAACGTGGTTCACACCCCAGGCACACCAATGAGGGCGACGCCGACCGGCCTCGCCCTCAACACCTTCCGGTCACAGGAAGCAGTAGTGCGGAGTGCTCGTGAATGCCACGCCGTGAGTTTACGGGCCTGACAGGGGAGGTGCGCGGCCGGCGCTGGCAGGTCACTGCTTGGCCATCGACGAAGCCCAGCCGTCGGTTGGGTCCCGGACGAGTCTCCGGGCCGCCCCCGGACAGGCCGGGGATGCAACCATTCCCTGCAGAGCTGGAACCCCCGGAAGCCGACCGCGCGCCTCGGAGCGTAACCGACGGCACCGAGAACGGCCCCGACGGTGATCGGCCGTCAACTGCGGCCGGTTGAGCCCCCGGCGTCCCAGGCTTACGCGTCCTTGCTCCCCCGCACCGGGAAGAGCATGCAGCTGCTGGTCGCGTGGGCCAGCAGCCGGTCCTCGGAGTCGCGGAGTTCCGCCTGGGCGAGGGCGGTGCGGCGGCCGCTGTTGAGGACGGTGCCGATGGCGCGGACCTTGCCGGTGTCGACGGTGACCGGGCGCAGGAACTTCAGGGTCAGGTCGATCGAGGTGTATCCGGTGCCCTGGGGCAGCACGGACTGCACCGCGCAGCCCGCCGCCGAGTCGAGGAGCGTGGCGTAGACGCCGCCGTGGACGCTGCCGATCGGGTTGTAGTGCTCCTCGCCCGGCACCAGGGCGAAGACCGCCCGGCCGTACTCGGCCTCCTCCAGGGTGAAGCCGAGGGTGGCGGCGATCGGCGGGGCGGGCAGGCGGCCTGCCACGATCTCGCGGAGGAAGGCGAGGCCGCTGTGGTGCGGGACGGCGCCGGCGGATATCGCGGGGTCCTCCCAGCCGAACGTACGTGACCTGGGCTCCTGCCCGGGGTGGAAGTCGAGCGTCAAGACAACTCCTCGTAGTGGGTGGGCGCGGGCGCCGTGGTCGTCCCGCCGGGCGTCTCAGTCGCCGTCGGAGGCGGGTGGGGTGACGCGGATGAGACCCGGGCCGGCGTCGACGAACGATTCGCCGAGTGGCACGTCGTGGCCGTCGTCGCAGCGCAGCACCGCGTGCACCGCGGCGCCGCAGTCCCGGTGGCGTACGACCACCGGGGGGCCCTGCTCGTCCGAGGCCCAGGTGTCGCCCCACTGCCGCAACGCCGTGAGGACGGGCAGGAAGTCCCGTCCCTTGTCGGTCAGCCGGTAGGCGTACCGGGTCCGTTGGCCGGGTTCCTGGTAGGGCACGCGCTCCAGGAGCCCGGCGGCGGTGAGTTCCTTCAGGCGCGCCGAGGCGGCGGGTTCGCCGATGCCCACCCGCCTGGCGAAGTCGTCGAACCGGCGGGTGCCGAAGAACGCCTCGCGCATGATCAGCATCGCCGTCCTGTTGCCGGCCACCTCCAGGGTCCGGGCGACGGAGCAGTTGGCCATGGACCAGGCGTCCCGTTCCCGCAGCAGGTCCGTCATGTCTTCACCCTCCGCATCTCCTCACCCTCCGGATGTCTCCGCCCCCTGACTTGCCTCATGCGAAGTCAGCCTATAGCGTCGCGGCTGACTTGTTCAACCGTAAGTCAGCTGTGCCCCGTGCCCGCAGCTCGGCCGAGACGAGGACTCGATGGCTTCCACCCCTCCACCCGCCCCGGGCCGACTCAGGCCGGCCGACCGGCAACCCGGCGGCCAGAACCCCCACCAGCCCTCCCGGCGCACGGCGGCGCTCACCCTCGTCGCGATGTGCCTGGGCGCCATGACGACCTTCCTGCTGGTCACCGCATCGGTGTCGGCGCTGTCGGCCATCCAGGACGACCTGCACGTCTCCCCGACCGGCCTCGTCTGGATCCCCTCCGCGTACACCCTGCTCGTGGCCGGCCTGGTGATGTCCGCGGGCACCATCGGCAACCTCTACGGCCGCAAGCGCGCTTTCCTCGCCGGCGCCGCGGTCATGATCGTCGGGTCGCTCACCGTCTACGCCTCGGGCTCGACCGGAGGTGTCATCGCCGGCCAGCTCGTCTCCGGCGTCGGCGGCGCCCTCATCCTGCCCAACAGCCTCGCCATCCTGGGAGCCGCCTTCCCGGACCCCCACCGGCGCACCGAGGTCGTCACCGCCTGGGCGGCCGCCTCCGGCATCGGACTCGCCGCCGGACCGCTGATCGCGGGCACCCTGCTGGACCACTTCCACTGGAACACGGTCTTCCTGTCCACCGCCGCCCTCGCCGTCGTCACCATGGCCGCCGCCGCCCGCGTCGCCGAGTCGCGCGGCCCCGCCGGCAAGCTCGACGTCCCCGGCCAGGTCCTGGCCGCCGTGGGCATCGCCGCCCTCGTCTACGCCCTCATCGAAGGCGGACACGACGGCTACACCAGCGCCCGGACCGTCGTCGCCTGGTGCGTCGCGGCCGCCGCCCTGACCGGCTTCGTCCTCGTCGAGCGGGCCGCCCGCGCACCCATGCTGGACATGAGTCTGTTCCGGTCGGCGTCGTTCAGCGCCGTCATGTTCGTCGCGGCCGTCTCCCTGTTCGGCTTCACCGGGGTGGCCATCCTCTCGGTGCTCTTCTACGAGCGTGTCCAGGAGCTCTCCGCCCTGGACGTGGGCTGGCGGCTGCTGGCCTTCTTCGGCGTCTACGTCGTCGTCGCCTACGCGACCGGACGCGTGATCCGCCGTACCGGCTTCAAGCTCCCGCTCACCGTGGGCTTCCTCGTCGGGGCCGCGGCCACGGCCGGTTTCGCCGGCACGCTGGATCCGGGCACCTCCTACGCCCGGGTGTGGTGGCTGTACGTGGTCTTCGGCGCCGCCTGCGGGATGGTGGCCGCGCCGAGCACCGCCGCCGCCCTGGTCAGCGTCTCCCACGAACACGCCGGCATGGCCTCCGGAGCCGTCAACGCCTTCCGCCAGATCGGGTCCGTCACCGGCTCCGCGCTCCTCGGTGCCCTGCTCGCGAGCCGGCTCCAGTCCCGGCTGCCCGGCCGGCTCGACGCCCACCACGTTCCCCGGGCGGCCTGGCCGGCCGTTGAGCAGGCCGTCTCCACGGGCACCGGCGGTCACGGGACGACCCCGCCGAACGTGACCGCCGCGGTCGGTGAAGCCTTCACCTCCGGCGTCCACGTCGGCATGGCCGTCGTCGCCGCCGTCTTCCTGTGCGCGGCCCTGGCCTCGGCCCTGCTGATACGCAACCGGCCGCACCATGTCACCGGGACCGGGACCGGGACCGGAACCGGGACCGCCACGGCTTCCGCCTCCGCCTCCGCCTCCGCTTCCGCCTCCGCTGCCGCTTCCGGCTCCGCCGGCTGACGCGCGGCGCGGGTGCGCCCGCGGGGGTGCTCCGGGAGGAGGCCCGCCGGAGCACGCGCGGTCGGCCGGCCTCAGCCCACCAGCCCCAGCTCCCGCGCGATCAGCATCCGCTGCACCTCGCTCGTCCCCTCCCCGATCTCCAGGATCTTGGAGTCGCGCCACATGCGGGCCACCGGGTACTCGTTCATGAACCCGTAGCCGCCGTGCACCTGGGTCGCGTCGCGGGCGTTGTCCACGGCGATCGTCGAGGAGTACAGCTTGGCGAGGGCCGCCTCCTTCTTGAAGGGCTCGCCCGCCACCAGGCGGGAGGCCGCGTCGCGCCAGGCCAGGCGGGCGGTGTGGGCCTTCATCTCCATGTCGGCGATCTTGAACTGGATGGCCTGGTTGGCGCCGATGGGCCTGCCGAAGGCGTGCCGCTCCTTCGCGTACTTCACCGACTCGTCCACGCAGCCCTGGGCCAGGCCGGTGGCCAGGGCGGCGATGGCGATGCGGCCCTCGTCGAGGATGCGCAGGAACTGGGCGTAGCCGCGGCCCTCCGCGCCGAGCAGGTTGGCGGCCGGGACCCGGACGTCGGCGAAGGACAGCTCGCGGGTGTCGGAGGCGTTCCAGCCGACCTTGGAGTAGGGGGCGGCGACCGTGAAGCCGGGGGTGCCGGACGGGACGATGATCGAGGAGATCCGCGGCTTGCCGTCGGGCTTGCGGCCGGTGACCGCGGTGACCGTCACCAACCCCGTGATGTCCGTGCCCGAGTTGGTGATGAAGCACTTGCTGCCGTTGATCACCCACTCGCCGGTGGCCTCGTCCAGGCGGGCCGTGGTGCGGGTGGCGCCGGCGTCGCTGCCGCCGTCGGGTTCGGTGAGGCCGAAGGCGCCGAGGATCTCGCCGGAGCAGAGCCGCGGCAGCCACTCCTGCTTCTGCTCGTCCGTCCCGAAGAGGTGGATCGGCATGGCGCCCAGGGAGACGCCGGCCTCCAGCGTGATCGCCACCGACGAGTCGACGCGGGCCAGTTCCTCCAGGGCGATGCCGAGGGCCAGGTAGTCGCCGCCCATGCCGCCGTACTCCTCGGGGAACGGCAGCCCGAACAGGCCCATGCGGCCCATCTCGCGGACGATCTCGTACGGGAACTCGTGCCGCTCGTAGAAGTCGCCGATCTTCGGCGCCACGACGTCGTGCGCGAACTCCTCCACCGTACGGCGGAGTTCTTCCAGTTCGGGGGAGAGGCGGTGGTCCATGGTCGTCACTCCTGGTGGGAGAGGGCGCGGACGGTACGGGACGGGCTGGGTCGGCCCAGTTGTTCGGCCATCCACACGCTGGTGGCGGTGAGTTTGCCGAGGTCCACTCCGGTCTCGATGCCGAGGCCCCGGAGCATCCAGACCAGATCCTCGGTGGCGAGGTTGCCGGTGGCGGACTTGGCGTACGGGCAGCCGCCGAGCCCGCCGGCGGACGCGTCGATCGTCGTCACGCCGTGTTCCAGGGCCGCGTAGGTGTTGGCGAGCGCCTGGCCGTAGGTGTCGTGGAAGTGCACGCCGATGACGTTCGTCGGCACGCCCTCCTCGTTGAGCAGGGAGAGGAGTTCGAGGACGTGGCCGGGGGTGGCCACGCCGATCGTGTCGCCGAGGCTCAGCTCGTCGCAGCCCATGTCGCGCAGCGCCCTGCAGACCCGGACCACCTGGTGGAACGGGACGGCACCCTCCCAGGGGTCGCCGAAGCACATCGACACGTAGCCGCGGACGTGCACGCCGGCGTCCTTCGCCTGCCGGACGACCGGGTCGAAGACGGCCAGCGACTCGTCCAGCGAGCGGTTGAGGTTGGCCCTGGCGAAGGACTCGGTGGCGCTGGCGAAGACGGCGACCCGGCGGGCGCCCAGGGCCAGGGCCCGGTCCAGGCCCCGCTGGTTGGGGACGAGGACGGGCAGGGCGACCCCCGGGAGATCGGCGAGCTGCGGGAACAGATCCTCCGCGTCCGCCAGTTGGGGCACCCACTTCGGGTGGACGAAGCTGGTCGCCTCGATCGTCGTCAGGCCCGCGTCGGCCAGCCGGTGCACGAACTCGGCCTTCACCGAGGTCGGTACGGCCGTCTTCTCGTTCTGCAGGCCGTCGCGGGCGCCCACCTCGTGGATCCGGACCCGGGCGGGCAGGTCGGTGGCCGGTACGACCATGGGGAGGGCGCTCTCCGGGGCGGTCATGCCGTCTCCTCCTCGTGCGGGGCGATCACGGCCAGCACCTGGTCCATGGCGACCGTGGTGCCGGGCCGCACGTCGAGTTCGGCGACCGTGCCGGCGTGCGGTGCGGAGATGACGTGCTCCATCTTCATCGCCTCCACCACCAGCAGGCTCTGCCCGGCGGCGACCTCGTCGCCGACGGCGACCTTCACGACGGTCACCGTGCCGGGCATGGGCGCGGTGAGCGAGTCGGCGCCGGCGTGCGCGGTGCGGTTCAGCGAGGCGGCGACCGGGTCGTGGTCGCGGACCTGCCAGGCGTCGCCGTCCCGGCCGAGCCAGTCGGCGGCGCGGTGGAAGGTGTGCCGGACGCCGTCCAGGGTGACGGTCACCCGGTCGGCGGTGACGGTGTGGGTGCCGTGCGGGGCGTACTCCACCGGGTCCTGCACCCGCAGGTGGAACCCGACGGGCCTGGGGGTACCGCCGAGGCGCCAGCCGCTGGGCACCGAGAAGGGGTCCGTCCAGCGCCCGGCCGACGCGGCACCGGCCGCAGCGGCACCGCCCGCCGCGACCGGCCGCAGCGCCTCCAGCCGTACGGCCGCCGCCGCCTCGTACACCTCGTCCGGGACGTCCGTGGTGACCAGGTCGTCCACCACCCGCTCGACCAGGCCGGTGTCCAGCTCGCCGGCCACCACCGCCGGGTGGGCAAGGAGGCGGCGCAGGAAACCGGCGTTGGTCTGCACGCCGAGGGCGACCGTCTCCGCGAGGGCCCCGCGCAGCTTCCGGAGCGCGGTCTCCCGGTCCGGGCCGTACGCGATCACCTTGGACAGCATCGGGTCGTAGAGGCTGCCGACCTCGGAGCCCTCGCTGAGCCCGGAGTCGGTGCGGACGCCGTCGCCCTGCGGTTCGCGCAGCAGCAGCACCGTGCCGCCGGTGGGCAGGAAGGCGCGCGCCGGGTCCTCGGCGCAGATCCGGGCCTCGACCGCGTGCCCGGTCAGCCGGACGTCCTCCTGCGCGAACCCCAGCGGCTCCCCGGCCGCCACCCGCAGCTGCCACTCCACCAGGTCGAGGCCGGTGACGAGTTCGGTGACGGGGTGCTCCACCTGGAGGCGGGTGTTCATCTCCATGAAGTAGTACGCCGACGGGTCGCCGCCGGGCACGATGAACTCCACGGTGCCCGCGCCGACGTACCCGCACGAGCGCGCCGCCTGCACCGCGGCCTCGCCCATCGCCGCCCGCGTCGCCTCGTCCAGGAGCACGCTGGGCGCCTCCTCGATCACCTTCTGGTGGCGGCGCTGGAGCGAACACTCGCGCTCGCCGAGGTGGACGACGTTGCCATGGCCGTCGGCCAGGACCTGGATCTCGATGTGCCGGGGGCGGTCGATCCACCGCTCGACGAGGAGGGTGTCGTCGCCGAAGGAGGCACGGGCCTCGCGGCGGGCGGCGGCGATCTCGTCGTCCAGGACCCCGAGGTCCCGCACCAGCCGCATGCCCTTGCCGCCACCGCCGGCGGACGGCTTGAGCAGCACGGGGGCCCCCAACGCGCGGGCGGCCTCGGCGAGTTCGGGGTCACGGCCGCCGGGCACCACCGGCACCCCGGCCGCCGCCACCGTCTCCTTGGCGCGGATCTTGTCGCCCATCAGCGCGATGGCGTCCGCGGGCGGGCCGATGAAGACCAGCCCGGCCTCCTCACAGGCGCGCGCGAAGCCCGCGTTCTCGGCGAGGAAGCCGTACCCCGGGTGGACGGCCTGCGCGCCGGTCCGCACGGCCGCCGAAAGCAGCCGCTCCACCGACAGATAGCTCTCGCCCGCCGGCGCCGGACCGATCCGGACCGCCGTGTCGGCCTCCCGGACGTGCCGCGCGTCCGCGTCGGCGTCGGAGTACACGGCCACCGAGCGGACGCCCAGCGAGCGGAGCGTACGGATGACCCGGACGGCGATCTCGCCCCGGTTGGCCACGAGTACGGTGTCGAACACGAGTCCCCTCCTCACATCCGGAAGACGCCGAACCGGGGTTCACCCAGCGGCGCGTTGCCACAGGCCGTCAGGGCCAGTCCCAGCACCTGCCGGGTGTCGAGGGGGTCGATGACCCCGTCGTCCCACAGGCGGGCGGTCGCGTAGTAGGCGCTGCCCTGCCGCTCGTACTGGGCGCGGACGGGTGCCTTGAAGGCCTCCTCGTCCTCGGCGGCCCAGGACTCTCCGCGCGCCTCCAGCTGGTCCCGCTTGACGGTCGCCAGCACGGACGCGGCCTGCTCGCCGCCCATGACGGAGATCTTGGCGTTGGGCCACATCCACAGGAAGCGGGGGGAGTAGGCCCGGCCGCACATCGAGTAGTTCCCGGCGCCGTACGAGCCGCCGACCACCACCGTCAGCTTCGGCACCCGGGTGCACGCCACCGCCGTGACCATCTTCGCGCCGTGCTTGGCGATGCCGCCGGCCTCGTAGTCCTTGCCGACCATGAAGCCGGAGATGTTCTGCAGGAAGACGAGCGGGATGCCGCGCTGGTCGCACAGCTCGATGAAGTGGGCGCCCTTCTGGGCGGACTCGGAGAAGAGGATGCCGTTGTTGGCGACGATGCCGACCGGGTGACCGTGGATCCGGGCGAAGCCGGTGACCAGGGTCTGCCCGAACTCGGCCTTGAACTCGGCGAACCGGGAGCCGTCGACGACCCGGGCGATGATCTCGCGGACGTCGTAGGGGGTGCGGGAGTCGACGGGGACGGCGCCGTAGAGGCCGTAGGGGTCGACCTTCGGCTCGGCGGCCGGGGTGACCTCCCAGGGCAGCGCGCGCCGGGCCGGGAGGGTGGCGGCGATGTTCCGGACGATCCTGAGCGCGTGCGCGTCGTCCTCGGCGAGGTGGTCGGTGACGCCGGAGACGCGGGAGTGCACCTCGCCGCCGCCCAGCTCCTCGGCCGTGACGACCTCGCCGGTGGCCGCCTTCACCAGCGGGGGGCCGCCGAGGAAGATCGTCCCCTGGTTGCGGACGATGACGGCCTCGTCGCTCATCGCCGGGACGTACGCGCCGCCGGCGGTGCAGGACCCGAGCACGGCGGCGATCTGCGGGATGCCCGCCCCCGACATCCGGGCCTGGTTGTAGAAGATCCGCCCGAAGTGGTCGCGGTCCGGGAAGACCTCGTCCTGCATGGGGAGGAAGGCGCCGCCGGAGTCGACCAGGTACACGCACGGCAGCCGGTTGTCGAGGGCCACCTCCTGGGCCCGCAGGTGCTTCTTCACGGTCATCGGGTAGTACGTGCCGCCCTTGACCGTGGCGTCGTTGGCGACGATCACGCACTCGCGGCCGCTGACCCGGCCGATCCCGGCGATCACGCCCGCGGCCGGGGCCGCTCCCTCGTACATCCCGTCGGCGGCCAGGGGAGCCAGCTCCAGGAACGGGGACCCCGGGTCGAGCAGGGTGTCCACCCGGTCCCTCGGCAGCAGCTTGCCGCGCGCGGTGTGCCGGGTCCGTGCCTTCTCGCCGCCGCCGAGCGCGGCCGCGGCGAGCTTGCCGCGCAGCTCTTCTACGAGGACGCGGTGTGCCTCCTCGTTGGCCCGAAAGGCCTCCGACGCGGGGTCCGCCGCGCTCGTCAGCTCCGGTGCCTGGTCCATGCCGCGATCCCCTCACCTTGTTAATGAGCGTTAACGCATTTCCTTCAGGTTAACGACCGCTAACCTCCCTGTCTAGAATTGGCCTCATGGTCACGAGAACCGACGCCCCGACGCGCCGCGAGCAGATCCTCAAGGAGGCCGCCCGGCTCTTCGCCGAGCGCGGCTTCCACGGTGTCGGGGTGGACGAGATAGGGGCCGCGGTCGGCATCAGCGGGCCCGGTCTCTACCGGCACTTCGCGGGCAAGGACGCGATGCTCGCGGAGCTGCTGGTGGGGATCAGCGGGCAGCTGCTGACGGGGGCCAAGCGCCGCCTGGCGGAGGCCGACGGGGACACCGGGCCCTCGGCGGTCCTGGACTCCCTCATCGAGGGCCACATCGACTTCGCCCTCGACGACCGTCCACTGATCACCCTGCACGACCGGGAGCTGGACCGCTTGCGTGACAGCGACCGCAAGCTGGTGCGGCAGTTGCAGCGGCAGTACGTCGAACTGTGGGTGGAGGTGGTCCGCGGCGCCTACCCGGCCCTCCCGGAGCCGGCCGCCCGCTCCGCGGTTCACTCCGTCTTCGGCCTCCTGAACTCCACCCCCCACTTGGGCCGACCGGGTTCCCTGCCGGGCCGCGGCGCCACCGCCGTCCTCCTCCACCGCATGGCACGGGGCGCCTTCGAGGCGGCGGCGGTGGACTGAGCCCGAGGCACGATGCCACCGCGCCCGCCCTGCTGTGTCCACCCGCTGCGGCCGACCTCTTGCATCCGCCGCGACGGCGACCAGCCACGACGATGGTTCCCGGCGGTGCCGTGCTGCCTCGGGCCGGTTCGGCACCGCCGGCTCGCGCCGTCGTGGCTGATCGCCGGCGCGGCGCAGATGTGAAGTAAAGCGGCTGGAGGAAGGCGGCGCCTGCCGCGCC
>NZ_JBFBJI010000011.1:0-258540 GCF_040702065.1 Streptomyces sp. NPDC086777
ATCCACAACAACCGATTCACAATCCCCGCATGCGACACCACCACACCCTTCGGCACCCCCGTCGACCCCGACGTATACATCACATACGCCGCACCCGACGGACCAACCGAACCAGACCCCGACCACCCCACCGCCCCCACCACACCCGGATCATCCACACACACCACCGGCACCACCCCACCCGACGGCAACACCCCCGCCAGAGCCCCCGACGTCACCACACACACCGGCCCCGCATCCCCCAACATGAACCCGACCCGCTCCACCGGATACGACGGATCCACCGGCAAAAACACACCCCCCGCCTTCAACACCGCCAACAACGCCACCACCAGATCAACCGAACGCTCCAACACCACCCCCACCACCGACTCCGCACCCACCCCACGCGACACCAACACCCCCGCCAAACGCGACGCACGATCATCCAACTCCCCATACGACACCCGCTCCCCACCACACACCACCGCCACCCCACCCGGATCCCGCCCCACCTGCACCGCAAACAACTCCGGCAACGTCACCCCCGCCACCACCACACCCGTCTCGTTCCACACCTCCACCACCCGCCGCCACTCCACCCCCGACAACACCTGGATACCGCTCACCCGCGCCTGCGGATCGGCGACCACCGCCGCGAGGACGCGTACGAGCCGGTCAGCGATCGACCTGACGGTTTCCGGGTCGAAGAGATCCAGCGCGCCCGTCACCGACCCCTGCAACGTGACGGTCCGGCCGTCCGGGCCGGTCACCTCGCCGACCGCGACGTCGAGGTCGAAGCGGGACGGCAGCGATCCCACCGGCAGCCATGTGACCTGCAGCCCCGGCAGATCGAGGGCGGCCTCGTCCATGTTCTGGCCGGTGAGCATCACCTGGAACAGCGGATGCCGGGACAGCGACCGGTCAGGGGCGAGAAGCTCCACGAGTCGCTCGAACGGCACGTCCTGGTGCTCCAGGGCGGCCAGGCCGGCTTCCCTGACCCGTCCGAGAACCTCGGTGAACGAGGGGTCGCCGGACAGGTCCGTGCGCAGGACCAGCGTGTTGACGAAGAACCCGACCAGCTCGTCCAGGGCCTGGTCGGTCCGCCCCGCGACGGCCGTTCCGACGGGGATGTCCTGCCCCGCCCCCAAGCGCGACAGGAGCACGGCCAGCGCGGCCTGCACCACCATGAACACCGTGACGCCCCGCTCGCGCGCCAGCGCGACCAGGCCGGCACGCACATCGTCGGGGACCTCGAACGCCTCGGTGTGTCCCCGGTGCGAGGCCACGGCCGGCCTGACCCGGTCCACCGGCAGCGCGAGTTCCGCCGGAGCGCCCGTCAACGCCTCGTGCCAGTAGCGGACCTGGTCGGCCAGTACACTGCCGGGATCCCCCTCGGCACCCAGCGACTCGCGCTGCCAGAGGGCGTAGTCCGCGTACTGCACCGGCAACGGCTCCCACTCCGGCGCACGCCCCTCGCACCTCGCCGTGTACGCCCGGGAGATGTCACGGGCCAACGGCCCCAGCGACCAGCCGTCGCCCGCGACATGGTGGATGACCAGCACCAGCACATGAACGTCCACGGCGGTCTCGATCAGCAGCGCCCGTACCGGAGCCTGTGCCGAGAGATCGAATCCGTGTGCCGCCTCGGCCGCGACCAGATCCGCCACCTGCTCCTCGGTGGCCCGTGCGACGCGCAGCAACTGCCCCACCTCGGCGAGCGGCAGGACCCGCTGGTAGGGCTCGCCGTCCGCCACCGGGAACACCGTGCGCAGCACCTCGTGACGTGCGACGACGTCCGACAGTGCAGCCCCGAGCGCGTCGATGTCGACCTGTCCGGTCAGACGTAGCGCGGCCGGCAGGTTGTACGTCGGGCTCGGTCCCTCCAACTGGGCCAGGAACCACAGCCGGCGCTGCGCGAACGACAACGGCACCCGGTCCGGTCGCTCGCGCCTCACCAGGTCCGCACGCACCGGACCGGTGTCGCCGAGGCATGCCGCGAGGGCCGCCGGAGTCGGTGCCTCGAACAGCATGCGGACGCCGACCTCGACACCGAGGCGGGACCGGACCCTGGACACCAGACGAGTGGCCAGCAGGGAGTGTCCACCCAGACCGAAGAAGTCGTCGTCGGGTCCGACCCGGTCCAGGTCGAGTACGTCGGCGAACGCTTCGCACAGCAGGCGTTCCGTGCGGGTGGCGGGCGCGCGCCCGTCGCCCGACACCGCCGCCCCCGGTACGGGCAGTGCGGCCCGGTCGAGCTTGCCGTTGGCGGTCAGCGGCAGGGCGGGCAGGGCCACGAACTGCTCGGGCACCAGGTACCGGGGCAGTCGCCCGGCGGTGTACCGGCGCAGGTCCGCGACGAGATCCTCGCCCGGCCGGGCTCCGGTGCCGCTGCCGGTGCCGTCCGGGACGACATACGCGAGGAGCCGCTTGTCACCAGGCAGGCTCTCCTGGGCGGTGACCACCGCCTGGGCGACACCGGGATGCGCGGCCAGGACGGCCTCCACCTCGCCCGGTTCGACGCGGAACCCGCGGATCTTCACCTGGTCGTCGGCGCGGCCCGCGAACACCAGCTGCCCGTCGGCCGTCCAGCGGGCGAGGTCGCCGGTCCGGTACATCCGCTCGCCCGGCGCCCCGAACGGGCACGCCACGAACCGCTCCGCCGTCAGTCCCGTACGGCCGTGGTAGCCACGGGCCAGCCCTGCGCCCGCCACGTACAGCTCTCCCGCCGCCCCGGGCGGAACCGGGTGCAGATACCCGTCCAGGACGTACACGCGGGTGTTGTCCAGCGGGCGTCCGATCGGCACCACCGTCGGCAGCTCCGCGGCGGCCGCGGCCGGGTACTGCGTGGCGCACAGGGTGATCTCCGTGGGCCCGTACAGGTTCCGTACCAGGATGCCCGGGCACGCCTCCAGCACCGCGGCCACGGCGGGCGCGGGCACCACATCGCCACCGGTCTGCACCTCGCGCAGGCCGGCGAAGCAACCGGGGTCCTCGTCGGCCAGCACCCGCAGCAGTCCCGCCGTCACGAACACGTGGCTGAGTCCTCGGGTGCCGACCAGCGACCGGATCAGCCCGCCGTCCAGCTCGCCGGCCGGGGCCAGCACCACGGACCCGCCGCGCGCCAGCGTCACCCAGAGCTCCAGCACCGACGCGTCGAACGCGTAGGGCGCATACCCCAGCACCCGCCCCGGTCGGTCGCCCCAGCACCGGTCGGACACCAGCTCGGCCAGGTCCCGCTGGGTGACGACGACGCCCTTCGGCCGCCCCGTCGACCCCGAGGTGTACATGACGTAGGCCGCGTTGTCGGGCAGCACCGTCCCGAGCGTCACGGCCGGATCCGCCGCCGCCTGCTCGGCGGCCACGGCCGGGTCGTCCACGCACACCACCGGAACCACGCCCTCCGACGGCAGCACCCCCGCCGCACCAGCAGCCGTCACCACGCACAGTGGAGCGGCGTCCGCCAGCATGAAAGCGACCCGGTCCGACGGATACGACGGATCGATCGGCAGATAGGCGCCCCCCGCCTTCCACACCGCCAGCAACGCCACCACCAGGTCGGCCGAACGCTCCAGCAGCACCCCGACCACCGACTCCGCACCCACCCCACGGGACACCAGCACCCCCGCCAGACGCGACGCACGATCGTCCAACTCCCCGTACGTCAGCTCCTCGTCCCCGCAGACCACCGCCACCGCGGCGGGAGCGGCGGCCACCCGCTCGCCGAACAACACCGGCCACGACACATCCGCGACCGCCGCACCCGTGTCGTTCCAGTCCACCACCACCCGCCGCCGTTCCGCGTCCGTGAGCACGGGTACGTGTGCCGCTCGTTCGGTGGCGGTGGCGTGGGACATCCAGGTCAGGATGTCGACGAAGCGCCGGGCGACGTCTTCGGCGTCCTGGGGACCATAGGTGTCGGGGTTCACGTCGACGGCGATCTGCAGGGGGGCGTCGACCGACCGGTGGTAGACCGAGATGTCCACGTCGTCGACGGGGCCGTTCGAGAGGTTGTGAGCCGTGGCCGTGCACTCTCCGAACCGCACGCCGTAGTCGAAGGACATGACGTTGACCGTGGTGCCGAACAGCGGCCCGGATCCGACCCGGTTGAGGTCCCTGAGCATGTCCGTCTGCTGGTAGCGCTGGTGCCCGAGCGCGGTGCGGATGTTCCGCGACGTGGCCCGTACCAGCTCGGTCAGGGGGGTACGTGGGTCCAGTCGTGAGCGTACGGGGACGACGTTGCTGCTCATCCCGGAGATCGCGCGCAGCCCGTGGCCGGTTCGCCCGAGCACGGGGATGCCGAGGGTGAGGTCGTCGGTTCCCGTGAGCCGGTGGAGGTGGGCGGCTCCCGCCGTGACCGCGAGTCCGGCCAGGCTGGTTCCGAACCCTCGGGCGGCCGATCTGATCCGCGCCGCCCGCTCCGCGTCGATCTCCACCAGATGCCGGTGCGGAAGGAGCCGGGCCCGGCGGACCGGGGAGCCGCTCACCGTCACCGTCTCGGGGTATCCCGCGAGTGTTTCCCGCCAGAATTCCCGGTCCTGCCGGAATTCCGCGGACTGCCGGTAGTCGAGGTCCGCCGCGGTCAGCAGGGCGGACGAGCGCAGTGCGGCTCCCGACGGATCGTCTCCGGCGAGGAGCGTGGCATAGATCTGTGCCACTCTGGCGACGAGCACGGCGCCGCTGAATCCGTCGCCCACCAGGTGATGGCAGCTCTGGTACCAGAAGTGACGGTGCTCGGAGACGCGCAGGACCGCATTGGTGACAAGGGGTCCCTCGGCGAGGTCGAAGGGCCTCTTCAGGTCCGTGCGCATCCAGTCGAGCGCGGCCGCCCGGGGGCTGTCCGACGAGCTGAAGTCGAGCACGTGGACGGGAAGCAGATGCGGTGGCACGGCATACTGCCGCACCCCGGTTCCGGAGTCGCGGAACCGGGCCTGGAAAGCGTCGGCCTCCGTCAGCATCCGGCGGAGCGCGGCCACGAGGAGGTCTACGTCCAGATCCCCTTGGATATCCAGGTACTCGCCGATGGTGTAGATCGGGTCGGCCGGGTCGAGTTGCTGTGCGTTCCAGATGGCGTGTTGTGCCGCCGTCAGCTCCCGACCGTCAATCGCCGCATCGAACATTCCCTGGACTCCTCGACTGTCGGGCGCCTTCTGGCGACGCGGTCGCCACCTTCGTGTCCGGCCGGCGGCCCGGCCTCCGACGGCTCAGGCCTGGTTCTTCTCCATGGCTTCGATCAGGCTCTTCGGGCGCAGGTCCGTCCAGTTCGCCTCGATGTAGTCGAGGCATTCCTGGCGGCCCTTCTCTCCGAAGACGACCTGCCATCCGGCCGGCACATCGACGAAGGTGGGCCACAGGGAATGCTGGCCCTCGTCGTTGACGAGCACGAAGTAGTCGGCGTCGGGGTCCTCGAAGGGGTTCGTCATCTCGGTTCCTTTCCCATTCGGGTGGTGAGGGCGAACGCGGCTCGCTTTCGCCGGATCAGTCGTCGTGCTTGCGCAGGAATTCGAGGATGGTCGCGTTGACCTCGTCGGGACGTTCGAGGTAGCCGAGATGGCCGCAGGCCGAGATCTCCACGTAGTCGCAGTCCGGAATGGCATCGGCGACTTCGGCGCCCAGCGAGGGGGGCGTGATCAGGTCGTCGGTGAACGCGACGACCCGGCAGGGGGATGTGACGTTCCGCAGTGCAGTGCGTCGATCGGCGCCGGCGAGGCCGGCCCAGCTCTGCCCCGCGGCCGCACCGGCGCCGTCGTCCGGGAGCTGGAAGACGTCCAGCCAGAGCGAGACCGCGTCCTCGTCGTCGAGAGTCGCCGGCGAGAGCATCTGGAAGACCGACATGGCCGCCGAGTACTCCGGCGGCAGCCGGACGCCGGATTCGGCGAGTACGCGGTGAGCCGCCTCGTGCGCGCTCCGGGCCCTGTCGGAACGTGCCTTGGTCGACATCAGCACGGCACAGCGCACCAGGTGCGGCGCGCTGATCAGCAGCTCCTGCGCGATGAGCGCGCCGAGGGAGACCCCGACGATCCGGCAGGGTTCCAGTCGCAGGCTTTCGATGAGCCCTCTCGTGTCGCTGACCAGGTCCGCCAGCGCGTATCTGCCCGGCGGGCAGTCGGACGGCGGTATTCCGCGGTTGTCGAACGTGATGGCCTGATAGCCCGCGCGTACGACGGCCGGGGTCTGGTGCACGGTCCACACCCGCCCGGCGGCGCCGGTGCCCATGATGAAGAGAACCGGCGGCCCTGATCCGTGCCGTTCGTAGGAAAGCCGGATGCCGTTGGTCAGCAGCCGCTGCGCGGGTTCACCACTCAGTGCCATTTCCGCTGCCCGCGTTCTGGTGTGATGCCGTTCCGGACGCGCCCTGCCGGGAACTCGGCCCGTTGTTCCGGCCGGCGGAATGGGTCGTTGTGACGGGTCGCCATGACGTGGCCCACGAACCGGACTTCCTCCCCTTTGGTGAGCAAAAGACGCGCCGGCCCTCGGGCCCGATCTTCATCGTCATTCGATCTCTCGGCAGAACCCGGTGCGACCGGGTGAGCGCGCCCGCTTTCCCGTGCGGGTGGGCGCGATATCTGCCTTTCCGTTACGGCTGAGGACATGGCGGTACAGCACGGACTCATGACCAAGGAGCCCGCCCCGACGAATACTGTCCCGGCGGCCAGGTTGGCGCAATACGGTGGCGCCGCTCACCCGTCGTCCCTGCTGCCGGGGCGGGGCGTCGGTGTTCAAGTGCGGCACGGCCGCAGTTGAACAGGCCCTCGGGGCCGGCCGGGCGGCCCGCGCGGCCGACAACTGACTTCGGTGTGCCGAGTCCCTATGGTGGCTCGGGAGTGCGTGCGGTACCGGCGGGGGAATCGCCCAGGCCGGCACGGCGATTCCGGTGGAGGAGACACGGATGATCCGCAAGTACGTCAGAAAGGTCGTCCACTGGACGGAGAAGAAGAACCGTCAGCACTCCCTCGTGCCCACGACCCCTTTCATCACCGGCGAGAAGTTCCCCTGGGCTCCCCTGATCGAGGCTCGCTGGGAGGAGATACGGTCGGAGCTGGACACGGTGCTGACCTATCGGAACGACCTGCCGAACTTCCAGGAGATCTCGCGGGAGCAGCGCGCGTTGACCCAGGACGACCAGTGGAAGACATTCATCTTCCACGGGTACGGTTTCTCCTCCGCCGACAATCTCGGAAGGTGCCCGAAGACCGCCGAGGCACTCGCCCGGATCCCGGGTCTGACCACTGCCTTCTTCTCGGTGTTCGGCCCGGGGAAGCGGGTGCCGGTGCACCGCGGCCCCTACAACGGGGTCCTGCGGTACCACCTCGCGCTGAAGATTCCCGAGCCCGCCGACGCATGCGGCATCGAGGTCGGTGGCGAGACGCGGCACTGGCGGGAGGGCGGGGGCATGTTCTTCGACGACACCTACCCGCACGCGGCCTGGAACGAGACCGGCGAGGACCGGGTCGTGCTGTTCCTGGACATCGTCCGGCCGGTTCGTTTCCCCTACAACATCGCGAATCGGATCGTCCTGTGGACGATCTCCCGGTCGCCCTTCATCAAGAGCGCTCAGCGCAACCAGCAGGCCTGGGAGGAGCGCTTCCAGCGGCTGCGGGCCGGACAGGCGTAGCACAGGGCGCGGGACCCGCGGTGGGCACCGGCGGGCTCCGTCACCGGTTGTCGGTCCGGTCGGCCGCCCGCGCGTTGCGTGCCTCGTGCTCGATGTGGTCGCCCAGCCTCTCGACGCCCTCGCCGATGTCCTGCTGGGTCAGGTAGCTGGTCGACAGGCGGATGCTGAAGTCGCCACCGCCCTGTGGATAGAAGTAGGACATCGGGGTCCAGATGACGCCGAAGTCCTGCGCGGACCGGGCGAGTGCCTCGTTGTCCGCGCGGAACGGAACCCGGACGGTCAGGAAGAACCCGCCGCTCGGCTCGTTCCACCGCACGTGCAGGGCTTCGCGGACGGTGGGCGGGAAACGCCGTTCGAGATGCCGGAGGGTGGACCGCATGGCCTCCTGGTAGAAGGCCGAGGCCTCGGTGTTGAGTCCGGCGGCCTGGCCGCCGCCGGCCAGCAGCATGCCGGCCACCGCGGCCTGGCTCAGCGGTGAGGTGTTCACCGTCACCATGCTCTTGATCTTGGCCAGTTCGTCCGCCAGCAGGCCGGTTCGGCCCGCGGCGTCCGCCACGGGCTGGTCGGCGACGGCGAACCCGAGGCGGGCGCCCGGGAACAGCGACTTCGAGAAGGAGCCCAGATGCACCACTCGGCGGTGCCGGTCCAGGGCCTTCAGCGTCGGCAGCCGCCGGCCGCCGCCGACCAGCCGGTAGGGGCTGTCCTCCAGGACGAGGATGTCGTGCCGGTCGGCGAGTTCGAGCAGTTCGTGCCGGGTTCCCAGCGGCATGGTGGTGCCGGACGGGTTCGAGTGGTCGGGCACCACGTAGAACGCGCGCGGACGCCGGCCGCGGGCCCGCTGGGCCAGGATCGCCTGTTCCAGGTCGGCGCAGCGGAGCCCGTCCTCCTGCTCCTCGACCGGCACCAGTTCGACGTCCAGGAGGCGGGCGGCCCCGGTGATTCCGACATAGCAGGGGCTGGACACCAGGAGCACGTCGTCGCGGTCGGCGATGAGCGCCCGTACGGCCAGGAGCATCGCCTCCTGGCAGCCCACGGTCACCACGACGGATTCCGGGGCGACGTCGATACCCTCGTCGCGGCGGAGCGACTCGGCGATCAGTGCGCGGATCCGCCCGGCGGTCGGCCCGTACTGGAACATCGCGTCGCGGATTTCCTCCGGGGAATTCCCGTTGTCCGCGAGGTGATCGAGGTACCGCTGAATGTGCTGGAATATCTGACCGGTGTCGAAGAAGCCGTCGTACGGGCGTCCCGGGGCGAACGAGATGGCGTGCGGATACCGCAGAGTGATCTCGTTGAGGAAATTCATCGTGTCCAGTGTCGGATCCGAGACACTGCCGTGGAGTTCGCTCCTGCGGAGAACTGCTCCGTCCGTTGCGGTTTCCTTGGAGAGCGGCCTGGCCACCGTCCCGGGGAAATTGTCGGTCGTCAACGTCACCCTCCTGCACCGGGGGCGGTGTCCACACACGTCGTGGCGGCACCGCTGCTCACCTGCCGAAATCCGTTCAACTGCGGCCCGGAGGCGGTTGAACGTCCATTCAGGCAATTTCGGGATGGGCGCTGCTGCCGCGATGCTAACAGCGCGTCTGAGGGCCTCACCAGTGACCGCGACCGCGCGATCGGCGGCGGGACGCGTGTTGTCACTCGAACCCGCAACGGGGATACTCGGCTGGCGAATTGCCGACGTAAGGGGCGGATGCGTTTCGCCTTCCGGTCTGTCCGCGGCCGGCCTTCCACAGGACGCGGAGCATGATGACGAAGGAGGTCCGCGCCCCCATGACTGGAGGCACGGGGCCGGCTGGGCTACGCCTCGGTGACCCGGTCACCCGCCAGCGGGTCAGGCCCGGCACTCTGAAACGGATCATCCCCTATGCGAAGCCGTTCCGGTGGCGTCTGGGGCTGCTGATGCTCGTGACCGCGTCGGACGCGGTCATCACCGTGACGAATCCGCTGATCCTCAAGTCGATCATCGACGACGGTGTCGTGCCGGGCAGGATCTCGGTCGTGATCGCGCTGTCGCTGACGATCGCGGGGCTGGCGGTGCTCGACGCGCTGGTCCTGTACGTGCAGATCAGGTGTTCGGCCCGGATCGGCCAGGGCCTCGTCTACGACCTGCGCACCCAGGTGTTCCGGCATGTGCAGCGCCAGCCGATGGCGTTCTTCACCCGGACGCAGACCGGGTCCCTCGTCAGCAGGCTGAACACCGATGTCGTGGGCGCCCAGCTGGCGGTGACGTCGCTGCTGTCGCAGGCGGTGTCGACCGGGCTGACCCTGGTTCTGGTGTTCGCCGCGATGCTCTATCTGTCCTGGCAGATGACGGTTGCCGCGGTGCTGGTGATCCCCCTGTTCCTGCTTCCCGGCCGGGTCATCGGGAGGCGGCTGCAGCGGCTCACCCGGGAACAGATGCAACTGGACGCCGACATCGCCTCCTTGATGAACGAGCGGTTCAACGTCGCCGGCGCGCTGCTCGTCAAGCTCTACGGACGGCCCGAGGAGGAATCAGGGCTCTTCGAGGACCGGGCGGGCCGGGTTCGCGACGTCGCCGCGGTCACCGCGGTGTACGGACGCTCCTTCTTCCTCCTCATGGGGCTGCTCACCTCGCTGATCACAGCCCTCATGTACGGGCTCGGCGGCAGCCTCGTCATCGACGGCAGGTTCCAGCTGGGCACCCTGGTCGCGCTGGTGACCCTGTTGACCCGGCTGTTCGGTCCGATCAACCAGCTGTCGAACATGCAGGTGAACGTGTTGACCGCACTGGTGAGTTTCGACCGGGTCTTCGAGGTGCTGGACCTGGAACCGCGCATCACGGAACGTGCCGACGCCGCTCCCCTGCCGGCCGCCCCGGACGACGGCGCGCCGGAGATCGAGTTCGACGACGTGTCGTTCGGCTACCCGGCCCCCGGCGAGGTGTCCCTGGCGTCCCTGGAGTCGATCGCGAGTGCCGTCCCCGAACGCACGGACCGCACCAAGGTCCTGGACGGGGTGAGCTTCCGGGCGCCCGCCGGCCGGCTGACCGCGCTGGTCGGCCGTTCCGGGTCGGGCAAGACGACCGTCACCCGGCTGGTGCCGAGGCTCTACGACCCCGACTCGGGGACCGTCCGCATCGGCGGCCGGGACCTGCGGGAGGTGACCCTGGAGTCACTGCGCGAGACGATCGGTGTGGTCAGCCAGGACGCCCACCTGTTCCACGACACGATCCGGGCCAACTTGGCCTATGCCCGGCCCGACGCGGCCGAGCGGGAGATCGTCGAGGCATGTCGTGCCGCGCAGGTCTGGGATGTCATCTCGGCGCTGCCCGACGGGCTCGACACCGTGGTGGGTGACCGCGGCTACCGTCTCTCGGGCGGCGAGAAGCAGCGCATAGCCATGGCACGGCTGCTGCTGAAGTCGCCGTCGGTCGTGGTGCTCGACGAGGCGACGGCGCACCTGGACTCGAAGTCGGAGGCGGCCGTCCAGCGTGCCCTGGCGGTCGCCCTGGAGGGCAGGACCTCGCTGGTGATCGCGCACCGGCTGCCCACCGTCCGGGACGCCAGCCAGATCCTGGTCCTCGACGAGGGCAGGATCGCCGAACGCGGGACGCACGAGGAACTCCTCGCCGCCGACGGGCTCTACGCGGAGGTGTACCGCACCCAGTTCGCCCCGCAGGGGAGCGCTCCGGTGGAGGGGTGACCGGCCGGCTGCCGTCAGCGGGCCGTCGGGCCGGCCTGCGGCAGCCGCCAGGACATCCCGTCCGGCGAACTGACCAGCCCGCCGGGGAACAGCGGGGTCTCGTCCTCGGAGTCCTCGCCCAGCATCGCCTGGCTCTGGACCTGCCCGCCCTCCCGCATGGCGTTGCGGACCACCTCGGAGCGGAAGAGCGGGACCATCGTCTCGTCGGCTCCGGTGGCGATCCGGTCCACGGCGTCCGAGAACTCCGCCGACCGCGACCGCAGATCCGCCACGGTGGTCCGGCTGTCGGTGAGCACGCTCTCCCCGGAGGCGACCCCGCCGACGAGTTCGATGAACGACTCGAACTCCGCCCCCGAGCCGCCGGTGACCTTCTTGGCCTGCCAGAAGTACGACCCCTCGGCGACGTTCATGTCGTAGAAGGCGACGAGGAACTCGTAGAAGACGCTGTACTCACGGCGGTACCTGGCCTCGAACTCCCGGAAGGCGGCCGGTTCGTCGACCGTGCCCGCGAGGACGCTGTTGATGGAGCGTGCGGCCAGCAGGGCACTGTAGGTGGCGAGATGGACGCCGGAGGAGAACACGGGGTCCACGAAACACGCCGCGTCCCCGATGAGGACCATGCCGGGGCGCCAGTACGCCGTGGCCTGGTAGGAGTAGTCCTTCCGCACCCTGAGCCGCCCGTACTGGCCCGTGGTGACGCGCCGGGCGCCGGCCAGGTACTCCTTGACCAGCGGGCATTCGTCGATCAGCGCGAGGAGCGCCTTCTCGGGGTCCCCCTGGACCTTCTGCGCCATGTCGCGCCGTACCACCGCTCCGACGCTGGTCAGTTCGGGGCTGAGGGGTATGTACCAGAACCAGCCGCTGTCGAAGGCCGCCGAGAGGATGTTCCCCGAGTTGGGTTCCGGAAGCCGCTTGCCGCCGGTGAAGTAGCCGAAGAGGGCGAGGTTCCTGAAGAAGTCCGAGTACTTCCTGGCGCCGCCCGCGCTGTCGTGGATCTGGCTCCTGTTGCCGGACGCGTCGACCACGTACCTGCTCCGGATCTCGTACCGCGTTCCGTCCTCGCCGGTGCAGCCGACTCCGCCGACCCGGCCGCCGTCCTCCAGCACCCGGTCCACCGCCGTTGCCTCCCGGACGTCCACGCCGAGGCGGCGGGCGTGGTCCAGCAGGATCTTGTCGAACTTCGACCGCTCCACCTGGTAGGCGAAGGAGGACGGCCCGGCCATCCTCGGTGACACCGAGAAGGAGAAGGTCCACGGGTCGCGGTTGGCTCCCCACCGGAACGTCCCCCCGCGCTTCTTCGTGAAGCCCGCGGCGGCCAGTTCGTCGGCGACGCCCGTGAGGCGGCAGACCCCGTGCACCGTGGACGGCAGCAGCGACTCGCCGATCTGGTAGCGCGGGAACCGCTCCTTCTCCAGAAGCACCACCCGGTGTCCCTGCAGGGCCACCAGGGCGGCGAGGGTGGAGCCGGCCGGACCCCCTCCCACCACGACGACGTCGGCTTCTTCCGTCTGCGTCTGCTCCATGCCCGTCCTCCGCCCGGTGGCTCAGTAGCCGAGTTCCTGACCGGCGGCGTGCTGCCGGTCGACTGCCTCGTAGAGGGCCTTGATGTTGTTGCTGCCGAAGGTGCGGCCGCCGCGCCGGTCGATGAGCTCGTAGAAGAGCGTCTGCCGCGGGTGCCGGGACTCGGTGAAGATCTGCAGCATCAGGCCCCAGTGGTCGCGGTCGGCGAGGATGCTGAGTTCGCGCAGTTCGTCCACCGGCAGCGCGAGCGTGCCGAGTCGCTCGCCGAGCACGTCGTAGTAGCCGGACGGAGTCGACAGGAAGCGGACACCGCGTTCCGAGAACTCACGCACGGCGGACGTGATGTCCTCGGTGAGGAACGCCACGTGCTGCACGCCCGGGCCGCCGTGGGTGCGGACGAACTCGTCGATCTGCCCCGGCTTCTTCGTTATATCCGGCTCGAGGATCGTCAGGGTCAGCCCGCCCGTCTCGTTCTGGACGACCTTGGAGTCCATTGCCTGGTCTCCGACGATGATTCTCTCCTCGAATATCTGCGTGAAGCCGAATATCGACTGGTAATCGCTCACCGTGCGGTCGAGCTCACCGGAGGGGACGCAGACGGCGATGTGGTCGATGCTGCTCAGCAGCCCCGGCGCGGTGTCCCGCGAGCAGTCCTCGACGACGAGGCCGGGCGCGAACGGGCCGTCGGCGTCGTCCCGCGCGACGAAACGCTGCGCGACGTCGCCGAAGCCGCTCACCGAGGCGAACGTGACGCGTGCCCCCTCCGCGCCCAGTTCGACGGGGGGTTCCACGGCCGCGGCCCCGCGGGCCACTGCCTCGGTGAAGGCCGCTCGGGCGTCGTCGGTCGCGACGGCGATGACGGCGACGCCGTCACCGTGCCGCCCGACGTACTCGGCGACCGGATGGTCCTCGCGGAGGGCCGAGGTCAGCAGGAGACTGATCCCGCGCTGACGCAGCAGCACCGAGTGGCACCCGGCCAGGCCGGTGTCCGGTCCGCCGCGACCCGATATCCGGAATCCGAACGCGTCGCACAGGAATTCCGCCGCACTCTCCGCGTCGGCGACATAGCACTCGAGATGATCGATCGCACCAATGTCCATGGGATTCCCCCGGTATCAGAAATCGGATCCACGCGATGGCGGCATTTGATGCAGTGATGTGTCGCACGCTACCCCACGATCGCGGCGCAGGGGAACGAAGGCCGGCGCGCACGAAACAGCACCGATTTTCCCGGTGTTGATATTCGACCGTGCCGTTCGGCACGTCCCGCATTGACGGCAATGGACGACGGTCAATAACCTACGGCTGTGTTTCCTGTTGCCATGAGCGATGAGCAGCTCCTCTCCGTGCTCCGGGAAGCGAGCGACCTGCAGGCCGACCTCGACGCCCACCTCTCGGCGGCGGCCTTCGACGACCTCCCACCGCAGGGGCAGTTCGTCCTGGGCGCCATGGCGTTTCGCGGCGGCGTCGCGACCGGTGGTCTCAAACGCGTGCTGGGGATCACCGACCGGCAGGCCGGCGAGATCGTGGACGCCCTGGTCGGACGCGGCTACCTGGACCTGCGGGTCGATCCGGCGGACCGCCGGCGGATACACGTGACGCTGACCGGTCGCGGCCGTGCCGTCGCCCTCTCGCTGTGGGACTTCCTGCGGACCGCGCGGTGGCGCCTGTTCCCTTTCAGACCCGGTGACATCGTCATCAGCACACCGGCCAAGAGCGGCACCACGTGGATGCAGATGATCTGCGCGCTGCTGATCCTGCGGACCACGGAGCTGCCGGCGCCGATGCCTCAACTGTCCCCGTGGCTGGACGACATGGTGTGCCCGCGCGACGAGGTGTTCGCCGCTCTGGCCGGGCAGTCGCACCGGCGGCTGATCAAGACCCACACGCCGCTGAGCGACATCGTCACGCCACCCGAGGTCACCCGCATCGTCGTCGGCAGGCACCCGCTGGACACGGCGATCTCGCTGTACCACCAGAGCCGCAACACCGACTCGCCCGGCACCGCGGCGGCGCCCGCGGGGCCGCGGGCCGGACAGGACCCGGTGGCGGCGCGGAAGTGGCTGGCCCAGTGGATCGAGGACGACTCGCCGCGCGAGGGACAGCCGTCCTCGATGCAGGGCATGATGTGGCACTTCTCGGACGCCTGGACCCGCCGCGCGGACGCCGATTTCCTCCTCTTCCACTATGCCGATCTCTCGGCCGACCTGCCGGGCGAGATGACACGTCTGGGCCGGTACCTCGGTGTCGGGACGTCGGGCGGCGACTGGGCGGATCTGGTGGCGGCGGCCTCGTTCGAGCGGATGCGGGCCGCCGCGAACCGGATCCAGCCGCTGGGGCCCGCACGGAACAACACGGCGTTCTTCCGGCGGGGCGGGTCAGGATCCGGCGCGGCTCTGCTGTCCGACGGTGAACTGTCCGGGTACCACGCCCGTGCGGCCGCCCTGGCCCCTGCCGACCTGCTGGCCTGGCTTCACCGCGGCTGAACGGGGATCACGGCCAGTCGGCGAGGTCGCGCGGGTAGCCCATGTCGGAGGCCAGCGACATCACGTCGTCGCTGTGCAGCACGGGACGCAGCACCTCGTAGTGGCGGTGCCACTTCGCCCGCTTCGGCAGCGTGATCGCGTTCATGGGGGCCATGCCCCTCACGGCCGGCTCCAGGAAGTGCGCACGGTCGGTGCCGAGCCAGTCCGCGAGGACGTCGATCGCCTGGATCCGCTGCGACTCGGTACCGATCAGGTCTTCGTAGGCGAGCCGGATCACGTCGATGTCCTTGTTCCGCTCGAGATAGTCGAAGATCGCCGTGTGCGAGGCACACCACTGCCTGGCGCAGACCTCCTCGAGCGGGGAGCGGACGAGGTCCTGCCAGCCCGGCGGGAAGTCGAGCTTCCACCAGTCGCGGCTCCACGGGCGGCCCGGCTCGGTGTAACCGGCGATGTCCAGCGGTGTGCTCACCTTGGCGTTGAAGAACCAGGGCGACAGCCACGCCTCGCGGTAACTGCTGATGGCGGCACCCGGGTTACGGGTGAGATGAACGACCCGGATGCGGGCCTCGGGGAAGAACGCGCGCAGGGCCTCCATCTTGTAGACGTTGACGGGTGTCTTGGTGACGACCGTCCTGCTCTGCACGTCCTGTCGTGTCGCGCGCCGCCACGGTCTCGGGACGGCCAGCGGCGCGAACTCGATGACCGTGTCGCCGTGCGGTCCGTGCGGCCGTGGCAGGTCCGGGAGGATCGTGGCGATCTCGGCCGGCGAGAAGTCCGCGTAGTAGGGGTTCACCTCCCGGTGGCGCCGCGTCAGCTTCCTCAGCAGGGCCAGGCCGACCGACCGCACCGGATCACCGTCCGGGCCCGGGCCGTCGGCCGTCCGGTCGCCGAGGATCTCCTCCAGCATGTCCTCGACCTCACCCAGGGTGAGCGGCTGCATGGGCCACTGCACGATCCAGCGCCAGAGGACGTCCTGGGCGTAGCGCGCCCAGTCGATGCTCTGCCAGTCGTGCACCGGGTTGCCGACGTCGCTCCCCAGCTCCTGTTCGAGGAACCCGACGTCCCCGGTGAGGCCGGTGATCCGCTCCGATTCCGCCCCGTTGTCGGGGTAGGTCCAGCCGGCGAGGCGCAGGACGGGCTGCATCTCGGCCTGGAAGTGCAGCAGGTCCGGTGCGCCGCGCAGTAGCTCGGTGAGCAGTGTGGTGCCGCCGCGGAACGGGGAGGCGATGACCACCAGGTCCCGTACCGCGGTCCGGAAGTCGTCGACAGGGGTCCGGACCGTGCGCAGTTCGTCGAGTCTGCGGCGGGCGGCGGCGATGACGGGATCGTGCGGGCCGTTCGCGTCGTCGGTTGCCTCGTCCGTTCCCGCCGGGTCGGCCTGACGGCTCCTCATCGCATTCCTCCAGGTTCTCGCGTGGTGCCGGAAGACCGCTCGGGTCTCCCGACCGGCTCTGTGCGCAAGGGGCCCGTGGCGGGGGACGCGGATGCCGCGCCGCTGAACCGGGCGGCCTTGTCGGTCACGTCCGCGGCGTGCAGCCGCAGGGCCTGTTGCAGGGCGAACTCGGCGACGTAGACGCGGAACGCCTCAAGGGGTTCTTCCGCGAGGTTCAGCATTCTGCGGTTCGGCACCACCGCCGGGGCGCGCAGCGCGTGGGCCGCCCGGTCGACGGCCGCGTCGATCTCGGCGGGCTCCACCACCTCGTCGATCAGCAGACGCGCGTCCGGCTCCGCCGCCCGGATCCGCCGGCCGCCGAGGACGGCCTGGCGGGCCAGGCGGGCCCCGGCGACCCGGCCGAGTCTCAGGTTGGACACCCCCGGGATGATCCCCTCCTGAGCCGCGGGCAGGCTGAGGTAGGCGTCCGCACCGGCGATCACGTGGTCGAACGCCGGCAGCAGCTGGCAGCCGCCGCCGATGGCGAACGCGTCGACGGCGGCGATCCACGGCTTCTCGACCGTGGCCGAGCGCCAGTCGTCGTCGCGGTCGACGAGCACCCCTCGGACGAGCTTGCTGATGTATCCGAGTTCACGCCGCAGCAGGAAGTCGACGAGGGAGATCTTCCCGGCGTGCAGGGCCTTGAGGTTGATGCCGGAGCTGAAGACGCGCCTGCCCCGGTGGCGGGAGTGGGTCATCGTCCCGCCGCGCACCACGGCGACCTGCACGGCGGGATCGAGCAGGGCCAGGTCGACCGCGGTCTCCATGTCGTCGACCTGGAGGTTGTCCTCGGCGTTCAGGCAGTCGTCCCGGCACATGGTCAGGTGGGCCACGCCGTCGCGGCGTTCCAGCTCCACCGAGGTGGTCCGCACGAGTCCGGTCCGGCGGAACCCGGGCAGCAGCCGCAGCGCGCGCTCCGTCGGCTGCAGCATGGACATCAGCAGGTGCCCGCCGGCGCCCGGAGAGCGCAGCACACCCCGCAGGAAGATGCCCTGGTCGATCTCGCGGTCGGCTCGGTCGGCCCGTGACTCGGCGGGGTCCGCGGGCGGCACCAGCGCGGGGAAGGCACCGGCCGCGGCGGCCACCAGTTCCGCGAGTCGGGGGCGCGTGGAGCGCCCGTCGGTGAGCCGGTCGTAGATCTCCTCGGCGTGCCGGTCCAGGCAGGCGACCCGTAGTCGTCTGACCCGGTCGGGGGTCGTGGCGTCCGCGGTCCGGCCCCGCCGGTCCCGCTCCGGGTCCGAGGTGTCGAACTCCCCGGCGCGGGCGGTCGCGTCGGCGATCCGGTCCAGGTCGCGGCGCAGGTCCGGGTCCGGCCCCGTGGCCGCCGGGGCGGTCACCGGCCCGCTCCCGAGGTGGTCTGGCGGAGCATCCGGTCGCATGCCGCCAGGTGGGCGCCGAGGGCCTCCTCGAAGCTGGTGGTCGCGGCGTCGCGCATGAGCTGCCGTCTGATCGCCAGTTCGCGGCCGGAGCGGAGTCCGGCCGCGGCGGCCGCCTCGGCCAGCGCGGCGGGGGCCGCGGCGGTGATCTCGTCGAGCAGGCCCAGCTCGAGGGCCTTCGCGGCCGTCAGCGGGTGCCCGAACAGGACCGTCCGCCGGATCGGGGCGATGCCGACCTGCTGGACCAGCCGGTGCAGCGCCATGCCGGGCCAGGCGTCGGCCCCGCTCGGGGAGACCTCCAGCCGGGTGCCGGGGGTCGCGATGCGGTAGTCCGTGGCGAGGAGTGCGTCGAGCGCGGTTCCGCCGACCGCGCCGGAGGCGACCGCGACCGTCGTGGCGGGCAGCCGTTCGAGCCGTCGCAGCGCCCGTTCCCACTTGCTGACCCGGGCGACGTCGGCGTAGGTGCCGGCGCCCTCCGGGACGGCGGTGACCGACACGGCGAGGAAACCGGAGCGTTCCGCCTCGGCGCAGGCCGTTTCGACCGCGTGGACCAGGGCGGGTGTCAGGTGTCCGGACCCGTCGATCTCCAGGCCGAAGCGCACGCCGCTCACCACTGGACCAGCGCCGTTTCCACGGTGGATCCGGGTCCCATGGTCATGAGCACTCCGTAGTCGCCGCGACGGGTCACCCGCTCGTCCAGCAGGCGTTCGTAGGAGAAGAGAAACGATCCGCTGGAGACGTTGCCGTAGTCGCGCAGGACCCCGGTGGTGTGCCGTACGTCGTGGCGGCTCAGGCCGAGGTTCACGGAGACCGCGTCGATGACCTTCTTGCCGCCCGAGTGCACCAGCCAGTGGCTGATGTCACCGCGGAGCAGGCCGGTCCCCGCCAGCAGCCGGTCGACGACGATCTCGGCGTGGGCACCGACGACGTAGGGGATCTGCGGGTCGAGATAGAAGCTGAACCTGTTGAGGTCCCGGTCCCAGTCGTAGCGCATGGCGTCCGCTGCCTCCGGGATGATGCAGCTGGCGAACCGCAGGATGCGGGGGCCGTCGCCGCCCGGGGCGCCCGGGGTGGTGGGGGGCGCGTTGCCGTCGGCGACCACGGCCACCGCGGCGGCGCCGTCGCCGAAGAGGCTGTTGACCACGGCGGTCCGCATGGTGGAGTCGACGGCGTAGGCGGCCGAGCAGGCTTCGGAGCACAGCACGACCGCGAGGTCGCCGGGGTTGGCGACCGACCAGCCGGCGACCAGGTTCAGGGCGTTCAGACCCGCGTTGCAGCCCATGCCGACGATGTCCGACCGGCTGCAGTGCCGGTCGATGCCCAGCTCACGGATGATCAGAGCGCTCAGGCCGGGGGTGAGAAATCCCGTCGAGGTGACACAGCAGAGGTGACGGAGGTCGGACAGGCCGGCGCCGGCCCTTTTCAGGCACTCCTCCAGGGCGCGGATGCCCGACTCCACGGCGTGCTTCTTGTGCTTGTCGAGCAGGTCTCCCTGCGGTTCGCCGACGGGTCGCCCGTCGGCGCCGATGGGCGGCAGCACCAGGTGCCGTCGCTCGATGGAACTGTTGAGGAACACGCCCCGTGCCCTGGGGTCGGTGATGCCGAAGACGTCCAGCACCTCCTGCTGCGAGTACGAGAGCGGCGGAACCGCCGTACCCACGCCGACGATCCGCGCGCGGACCGCGGTGGCGGCCTCCGCTCGGACGGGTTCCGGCAGCAGCTCTCGCCGCACGCTGTCGACGGTCATCGGAAGGTCCACCCCCACATGCGTGTCTTGCTTCGGACGATCCGTTTGACGTTCCACGCGAGCCTCACGCGTCTCTCCTTTCCGCTCCGGTGGTGAGAGTTCGGTCCTCGGTCCCGGTGGCGCATGTTCGGTCGGTGTGCCCGACGGCCTCGGCCGAGGCCGCTCGGGGGCGTGCGGGGCCCACCAGTTCGGGTGGCACCGCGGCCGCGGAGGCGATGCCGGTGAGGGTCATCGCGTCGACGAGTTCTTCGACGAGCAGGTCGAGCACCCGGGCGACCCCGTCCTCGCCGTCCACGGCGAGCCCGTGCAGGACGGGGCGGCCGAGCAGGACGGCGTCCGCGCCCGTCGCCCGGGCCGCCAGCACGTCGGCTCCCCGGCGCACGCCGCCGTCGAGCAGGACGGTGCACACGCCGGCCACGGCGGCGGCGACCTCGGGCAGCGCCTCCAAGGACGCCGGTGCGCCGTCGAGTTGGCGACCGCCGTGGTTGGAGACGATGACTCCGTCCACCCCGGCGGAGACCGCGCGCGTCGCGTCCGCGGCGGTGAGGATCCCCTTCAGTACGACGGGCAGTCGGGTGATCGAGCGCAGCCACGCCACGACGTCCCAGTTCAGCGCCGGGTCGAACTGCGTCCGGGCGTGACCGGCCGGGTTGTCGAAGCCGTCACCGTGCAGGTTGGCGGGCCCGACGTCCGGTGGCAACCGGAACCCGTTGCGCAGGTCGCGCAGCCGCCTGCCCAGGTGGGGGGTGTCGACGGTGAGGACGATCGCCTCGAACCCGGCGTGCTCGGCGCGCTCGACGAGCCGCCGGGTCACGGCTCGGTCCCGCAGGCAGTAGATCTGCAGCCAGAGCGGTGCCGTGGCCGCCGCCGCGAGGTTCTCGATGCGGTGGCCGGCGAACATGCTGACGACGACCGGGACGCCGCGCGGTCCCGCGGCCCGTACGGTGGCCAGTTCGCCCTCCGGGTGCGCCAGGGTCTGGTAGCCGGTGGGGGCGACGGCCAGCGGAGCGGACCAGGTACGGCCGAGGATGCTGGTCCGGAGTTCCGGCCCGGTGACGCCGGTCAGCACCGAGGGGCGCAGCCGTACCCGGTCGAAAGCGGCAGTGTTCGCGCGCAGTGTGCGCTCGTCGCCGGCGCCGCCTTCGAAGAAGTCCCAGACAGGCTGGTCCAGCCGTTCCCGTGCCAGTCGCGCGTAGTCGCCGAGCGAAAGCCGCATAGCCCCTCCTCGGGCACGGACGCCGTCGGGACATTTTCAAACGCGGGTTACCTGCGCAGCAAGGGAGTTCATTGAACGATTCCCTGTGCACGCATGTGGAAAGCGGGGGCTGAATTCCTGGTCGGGTGGGCGGCGGCCCTCCGGATCGGTGATTGCGCGAGCGGGCCGTGATTCGCCGGCAATTTCCGGCACAAGGGGCGCTGTATAAGCGGCGGAGACGCACACCGCGGAAATTCGCGCCGTCGGCCGGACGGCCCTGCGGCGCTCAATGGCGGCTGCGGGCATGCCGGGGCCGAACGCGCCCACGTATGGCCGGGGTTCGACCACGACATTCTGCGCGGCGTCGCTCCCCGGGTGCAAACGGTTAGGGTGACGGGCGGGGGCGGACACGGCTGGGGGGCTCACGTTGGATCACCTGGCAGAAGCGGACCCGGACGCAGGACCGTCCCGGTCGGTGGCGCGCGCGGTGCTGCCCCCGGTGCTGCGCGGGTGGCTGGGGCCGGTTGCGGCGCTCGCGGCGCTGGTGGTCGTCGTCCTCGGGGTCCGGTACGCGGGGCACAGCGAGCCGGGCGAAGTGGACCGGTGGCTCGTCCCACCCACGGCGGACAGTGTGCGGGGGCCGTGGCGGCGGCTCGCCCTGGCCCTGGACTTCCTGGGGGAACCAGCGGGATCGGTGCTGGTGATCGTGGCCGGGGTGGCGGGCTGCCTGCTGCTGCGGCGGCCCCGCGCGGCGGCGTTCGTCGCCGTCGGCACCGGCCTGACCGTGGGGACGACCACGCTGCTCAAACATGTCGTGGGACGCACCATCCACGGTCCGGGAAACCTGTCCTACCCGAGCGGCCACACCGCCTTCTTCACCTCGCTCGCCCTCATGGCGGCGCTGCTGGCAGCCGGCCGGCTCGGCCTCGGCAGGACGGCCGGCATGTCACTCGTGCTGGCCGCGGCGCTGACCGGCGGCGCCACCATGGGCTGGGCGGAGGTCGGCCTGGGCGCCCACTACCCGACCGACGCCGTCGGCGGCTGGTGCACCGCGCTGGTGGTGACGCCGGCGACCGCGTGGCTGGTGGACCGGACGGCCGGCCGGAGCGCCGCGCGGAGCCCCGGCGTGGCCCGGCGGGCGCCCCGCTGACGGCACGTCACGCCAGGCGGCGGAAGACGGGCTTCACCGGTCGCCCGCCCTGCCAGGCGGCGGGATTGGCGGTGTCCAGCGCCTTCCGGTACACCGCACAGGCCTCGGCCACCACGTCGACCGTGCGGTCGATGTCCGCGTCCTCGAGTGCGCTGCTCACCACGAAGGACGGGGCGAGCACCCCGCCCGCGAGGAGCCGGCGCAGGAACAGGGTGCGGTACTGCTGCGACGGCTGCAGGTTCTCGTCGAGGGTGGCGAAGACCAGGTTGCTGGCCCGGCCACGGACCACGACGTGGTCGCCGACGCCCATGGCGGCCGCGGCGTCGCGGACACCGGCGGCCAGCCGCTCGCCGAGGGCGTGCAGGCGCGCGGTGACGCCCTCCTCGACGTAGGTGGCCTGCACGGCCATCGCGGCTGCCAGCGAGTGGGTCTCCGCGCCGTGCGTGGTGGACAGCAGGAACACCCGCTCGGCGGAATCGCGCAGTCCGCCCCGTTCCATCAGGTCGCGTCGCCCGGCCAGCGCGGAGACGGCGAAGCCGTTGCCCAGCGCCTTGCCGAACGTGGAGAGATCGGGGACGACCCCGTACAGGCCCTGGGCGCCCGCCTCCGACCAGCGGAAGCCGGTGATCATCTCGTCGAAGACCAGGACGCAGCCGTGCCGGTCGGCCAGGGCGCGCAGGCCGGCGAGGTAGCCGGGCGGCGGCTCGGTCTGGGTGGCCGGTTCGAGGATCAGGCAGGCGATCTCGTCCTGGTAGCGGGTGAGCAGTTCCTCCGTGGCGGCCAGGTCGCCGTAGGGGAAGGACACCGTGAGTTCGGTGGTCGCCGCCGGGATGCCGGCGTTCATCGGCGTGGTGCCGATGAACCAGTCGTCGACGGAGAAGAACGGGTGGTCCGCGCAGAGGGCCACCCGCGGGCGCCCGGTGACGGCGCGGGCGAGGCGCACCGCGGCGGTGGTGGCGTCGGAGCCGTTCTTCGCGAACTTCACCATGTCGGCGGTCGGCACGGTGGCCAGGAAGCGTTCGGCGGCCTCGACCTCGACGATGGACGGCCGGACGAAGTTGCTGCCGCGGTCGAGTTCCCGCCGTACCGCCTCGGTCACGCGCGGGTGGGCGTGACCGAGGCTGACCGACCGCAGGCCGGAGCCGTACTCGATGTACCGGTTGCCGTCGACGTCCCACACGTGGGCACCGCTGCCGTGGCTGATGACCGGGGCCAGGTTCTCGGGGTACTGGTCGTCGCCCTTGGCGTAGGTGTGCGCGCCTCCTGGAATCAGGGCGTGCAGCCGCTCGTTGGCCTGTCGCGAGCGGGACAGGCGGAGCCCCTCGGTGTCTTGGGTGTGCACGCCGACCTCATCTTTCTCGGTGCTTCAGGACCTCGGCGAGGCTCGGCGCCTCCCGGTCCCGTCGGGACATCGACGTGACCGGCAGCGGCCAGGGAATGGCGAGTTCCGGGTCGTCGAAGGCGATCGTCACGTCTTCGGACGGATCGTGCTGACGGTCAATACGGTAAGAGGTATCTGTGATTTCGGTAAGAGCCTGGAAGCCGTGCGCGCATCCCGCCGGGATGTACACGGTCTTCTGCGTCTCGCCGGACAGCTCGAAGAAGGCCCGGTTCAGGTAGGTCGGCGAGTCCGGCCGCAGGTCCACGACGACGTCGAAGATCTGCCCGTACGAGCACCGCACCAGCTTGGCCTCGCCGGCGCCGGAGCGCAGGTGCAGGCCGCGCAGCACGCCGCGGACCGAGCGGGACACGCTGTCCTGGACGAAGGCGTCGGGGTCGAGACCCACCGAGCGGACCACGTCGGCGTCGAAGGTGCGGCAGAAGAAGCCGCGTTCGTCGGCGTACGGCGTCGGCTCGAACAGGAACGCACCGGCGATCTCCGGGACTTCGGTCGCTTTCATGAAGCCTTCCGTGGGGCGTGGGCGTGGTCGTTCGCCGGGAACAGGGTCGTGGTCAAGGCGGTGAACTGCTGGGCGAGTTGCTGTGCGGCGACCCGGTTCCGCTCGGCGAGGGTCTGCCGTAGCTCCGCCGCGTGCTTCTCCAGGTCCCGGAACTGTTCGAGGAGCCGGTCGGCGTCGACCTCGCGAGCCGGGTGACGGTACGCGGCCAGACCCATCCGGTCCATGAGCGCGTCGCTCTTCGCCGCGTAGCAGAGGGCCAGCACGGGCGTTCCGGTCTTCAGCGCGCAGATCAGGTTGTGGTAGCGGACGGCCACCACGGTGTCGGCGGCCTCCATCTCCTGCATCAGGTCGGCCAGTGAGGCCGGCTGGGCCGCGGTGACCAGCGGTGAGTCGACCGCGTCGAGGACGGCGGCGACCACCGCCAGGTCGCACTGGTCGCCGGTGAGGAGCCGTACGGGCCTGCCCTCCTCGACCAGCGTGCGGACGAACCTGATCGTCCCGTCGAGGTAGCGACGGTGGATCTCCTCGGCCCGGGCGCGGTCGTCGTTGCCGCCGTGGAAGTCCATGACGCCGAGGCAAACGGTACCCGGCGTGCCGGTGGGCGCGCCCGCCCGTGGTGTCGGGAGGGAGAACGCGAGGTCGGGGTAGACCTCGTCGCGTGCGGTGTCCACGCCCATCGCCCGCATGGCGTCGCGGGACTGGCCGTCCCGGTACGACCGGTACGCCGCCAGCCGCGCCGACCAGCGCACCAGGGCCCTGGTGGGCCGGTTGCGGATCTCGGCGGCACCGACACTGACCAGCGCGACCCGGGTGCCGACCAGCCGGCCGCTGGCGCACAGCAGGAACAGGGAGTACGGGAAACCCCAGGGCCGCAGGGGCAGGGTGGCCTCCAGGACGCCCATGCCCGGCACGATCACCACGTCGTGCCGGCGCACCCAGGCGGCGGTGCGGAAGACGTCGACGAGTTTGCCGAGCCCTTTCGAGACGATCGCGCCCGCACGGGACGCCGTCCGGTACTCCGCGCGGTTCCAGTGCAGGCGGGTGGCGGGGATCCCGAACCGGGCCGTCACGGCCTCGGGCCCGCCGCACAGCGCGTCCACGACGGCGTCCGGGTGCTCGGCGCGCAGGTAGCCGAGGACGGCTTCGAGCGAGCCGTCGTTGCCGAGGTTGCCGGAGCCGAGCAGGCCGAACACCCCGACGCGCACCGGGGTTCCGTCCGCGGCGGTCATGCCTGCCTCCTCCCCTCGCGGCCGGCGACGAGGGCGTCGACGGAGACCGTGAGCAGGGCCGGGTCGACCGGGGCACGGTCCTCGACCCGCTCGCCGGCGTTCGGCCGGACCCGGCTGGTCATCCAGGCGGCCAGGTGGCGGTAGCACTCCCGCCGGTCGGCCGCGGACAGCGGCGCCCGCCGGACCGCCGAGGCGAAGCCCCAGACGTACTCGGCGAGCAGCCGCGGGGTCGGGTGCAGCAGACCGGCCCGGCGCGGGTCCAGGTTGACGCACCGGGAGCGCTTGGACGGGTTCGCCCGCTCGGCGCGGGTGGGGTGGTCGCGGCGGAAGTACAGCAGTTCCGGCACCTGGTGGAAGCGCCCGTGCAGGGTGATCTCGGCGACGAACGTGCGGTCCGCGTGGTGGTAGCTGTCCATCGGCTTCACCCGGCGCAGCACGTCGGCGCGCATCACCCCGTAGAAGTCGTCGCCGCCCGGCTCGAACAGCAGGCTGCGGAAGCGCTCCGGGGCGTGCGGCGAGCCGGTGGCGAGGGTGTACTCGTAGGGGACGGTCACCTGGCCGTCGCCGTCGATGACGGCCTGGTCGGTGTGGGCGAGGATCACGTCCGGCCGCTCGTCCAGCGCGTCCACGCATCGTCGCAGCAGGTCGCGGCCGTAGAGGTCGTCGTGCGAGGCCCACTTGAACAGTTCGCCGCGGGACTCGGCGAACACGTGGTTGTGGTTCGGGGTGGCGCCGATGTTGCGGGGCAGGCGGTGGTACCGGATGCGGGAGTCCTGCGCGGCGTACTTGCGGCAGATGGCCTCGGTCCCGTCGGTCGAGGCGTTGTCGGAGACGACCAGTTCGAAGTCCTCGTAGGTCTGGCCGAGCAGGGCGTCGAACGACTCGGCCAGGTACTCCTCGCCGTTGTACACGGGCAGGCCGATGCTCAGCCTGGGTCGGTCGGTCATGCGGTCCTCACTTCGGGGATGGGATTGCGGTGGCGCTCGCGCAGGGCGGACCGCAGTTGCAGCCACCACACGGCCGAGCCGCTGAGGGTCGCGGCGGCGACGCCCCAGGCCGAGCCGGACGTGCCGGCGACGGCCGCACCGCCGAGCCCGCCGCCGACGTAGCAGGCGGAGGCGAACAGCTGGCAGCGCAGGCTGCGCCGGGCCGCGCCGAGCGCGCGCAGGCCGGCCGCCGCGCCGGTGCCGAGGCCCGCTCCCGCGACGCTGAGCGTGATCTGCACGACGAGGTGCGAGGAGGAGTGCCAGACGTCGCCGAGCGCCAGGTCGCCGAGCCGGTCCGGCATCAGCAGCAGCGCCGAGCCCCACAGCAGTGCCCCGGCGGCCTGTCCCCCGCCCAGGAGCAGGCAGAACCTGCCCAGTTGGTGCGGGGCCCGTCGCAGCACCCGCGCCGCCTCCGGGACGGTGACCAGCGAGAGACCCATCAGCACGGCGAGGAACGGCCCCATCAGGAGCTCGGCGCCCCGCACCGCGCCCACCGCGCCGACCCCGACGATCACGCCGAGCCCGTACGCCCGCACCTGGCTGGCGCCGCTGAGGCTGACGTTCTCGACCAGGTACCGGTAGCCGAGGTCGCGCTGTTCGCGCAGCCAGCCGCGGGCCTCGGCCACCCGGGGCCGGATGCCGGACTGGAGGTAGCCGTAGCCCGCCGCCACCGTGGCGGACGCGCCCCAGGCGAGCACGAAGGCGGCCACGGTGTCCACGTGGGCCGCGACCACCATGGCGGGGACGAGCGCGATGCCCCACACGACGTCGTTGACGAACGCCTTCCGCCCGTTGCCCGCGGCGAAGAACGCGAACCGCCAGGCGTCCTGGAGCAGCAGCCCGGGCAGCAGGACGCCGAGGGCGGCGAACGCGGGGCCCACCCGGCCGCCCAGTCCGAGCCCGGCCGCCAGGCACAACACGCCGAGGGCCGAGCCGACGCCGAGCGCGGTGCCCGTCGACCGGGCCACCGCCCCGCGCCAGACCGCCTCCGGCACCCCGCTGAAGCGCACCGTGAGCGGGTCGGTGGCCAGGCCCCGGGAGACGTTGAGGACCACGCCGTAGGTCACCCAGGCCAGGCTGAACACGCCGAACGCGGTCACCCCGAGCGAGCGGGCCACGTAGAGGCCCACCGCGAAGTTGCTGATGCTGGAGGCCGCCTGGTCGGCGAGTCCCCAGGACAGCCGGCCGACCAGGGCCCGCCTGGCGGACCCGGCCGGTGCTGTCGACTTCTCCCCCTGGGTGGTCATGGGCGTCATTCCTTGACCAGGTCGGCGCCGCGCAGGGCATCGGCCGCGGCGGCCACGGTGTCGAACGGCAGCCCGGACCGCTCGGCGACGTCCAGCAGACTGTGCTCGCCGTCGGAGAGGCTGAGCACCCAGAGCATGGCCATCTGGGCCTGCTTGGTGTCGCTGCGCCCGCCGACCGCGTCGTACAGCCCGCGCCTGCCGAGCTGCGGTTCGCCGTAGGGGCTGAGGTTGACGTACCGCCGGTTGCGGTCGAGGACGGCGAACGCCTCGCGGCACACGGCGAGGGTGTCCGCCATCGCCGCCGGGGAGACGAAGTCCAGGTTGTCCGCGGAGGTGTGGTACTCGGGGTAGCCGGCGTACGGGGTCCGGGTGAGCGAACCCACGCCGAGGTTGAACCCGGGCGAGCAGAACTGCCGCTCGTCGTAGCCGTAGGGCGTGAACTCGGTGATCCGGTGCGGGCGTTCGGACGTGGTCAGCACGTGCTGCAGCACCCGGTCGATCTCCGCGTCGCCCCGCCTGCTCTGTTTGTACGTCAGCCGGCCCGGGTCCCCGGCGCAGGCGAGCACCAGGCCGTGCTTGACCCGGTCCACCCGCTCCACGTTGCGGGCCAGCCAGGTGATCGCCCCGATGGTGCCGGGGGCGAACAGGAACCGGTAGGTGTAGTAGGTCGGTTGCTCGGCGAGCGCGCGGGCCAGGTACGTCGCCACCGCGATGCCGGCCAGGTTGTCGTTGGCCAGCGACGGGTGGCAGACGTGGCAGGAGACGATGACCTCGTCGGGGACCTGGCCGGGGACCACGTACTCGGCGTAGGTGAGGTGGCCGTCGGCGATCGTGGAGTCGATGCGGACCTCGTAGTCGCCGTCGGGCAGGGCGTCCAGGGTCTCCTGGGCCAGGCAGAACCCCCAGTCCGGCTTGTAGTAGCTGGTGCGGTACGGCACCCATGACGGGTGGTCCGGCAGGGTGTGCAGGTGCGGGCGCAGCTCGGCGAGGGGCATGGTCGCCGACACCGGCACGCTGTAGCCGAGCACGTGCAGGCTGGACGCGGCGAAGTCGACGACCCGCCGGCCGGCGCCGTCGGCGATGTAGGCGTCCCGGATGTTCCACTCCTGCGGCACCGTCCAGTCGAGCACCTGCGTGCCGGTCGGCACCTCGTGCACCTGCAGCGGGATGTACTCCCCGACGATGTCCAGGGTGGCGCGCACACCGTCGCCGGTGATGCTCCGGCAGAGCGGGTACATCCGCTCCACCAGCGCGTACATCTCCTTGCTCACGTCGGTCACCGGCGCCGCCTGAGGGTGTCGTCGACGGTGCCGGCGTCGGAGGCCGCGCGCAGTACGGCGAGCCGGGTGTAGCGCTGCTCGAAGTCCTCCCGGGTGAGGTCGAACTTCCGGTAGGCGTCGGCGAGTTCGAGCGCGCCCTGCTTCACCGTCCACGCGCAGTCGAAGCCGGGGATCGCGTGCCGGAACCGGGAGAAGTCCACCCGGTAGGACCGCGGGTCGGCGCCGGTCTCCCCGGTGATCACCACCTTGGACCCGGTCACCGCCTCGGCGACCTGTCCGGCGATCTCGGCGACCGTGACGTTGTTGACCTCGCTGCCGATGTTGAACGCGCGGTCGTGCACCGCCTCACGGGGCGCGGTCAGCGCGGCCGTGAAGGCCCGCGCGATGTCGGCGGCGTGCACCAGCGGGCGCCACGGAGTGCCGTCGGAGAGCACCAGGACCTCGCCGGACAACAGGGCGTGCCCGACCAGGTTGTTGAGGACGATGTCGGCACGCAGCCGGGGCGAGAAGCCGAAGGCGGTGGCGTTGCGCATGAACACGGGGGTGAAGTCGTCGTCGGCCAGCGCGTGCAGGTCGTCCTCCACCCGCACCTTCGACTCGGCGTACGGCGTCACCGGGCGCAGCGGGGCGTCCTCGGTCACCAAGTTCGACAAGTCGGGGTCGCCGGCGGCGCCGTAGACCGAGCACGTGGACGCGTACAGGAAGCGCCGTACCCCGGCGTCGCGGGCCAGCCGGGCGAGGCGGACGGACGCGTGATGGTTGATGTCGTAGGTGAGTTCCGGTGCCAGCGAGCCGAGCGGGTCGTTGGAGAGCGCGGCCAGGTGGATCACGGCGTCCACCCCGGCCACGTGCTCGGCGGTGACGTCGCGCAGGTCCACCCGGTGCCCCGGCGGGTCCTCGGGCCGCGGGCCGAGGACGCAGTCGGCGAACAGGCCGGAGTCGAGGCCGACGACGTCGTGCCCGGCGGCCTTGAGGACCGGGGCCATCACGGTGCCCAGATAGCCCTGGTGTCCGGTCAGTAGTACGCGCAAGGTTGTTCAACCCCCCAGGTTGAGCGTGAGTTTGGTGACGGCGAACGCCTCGGCGTAGCGCGCGTGGCATTCGATGCCGCGGATCCGGGCGAGACCCAGGAAGGCCTCCCGGTCGTACCAGGGCCGGTGCCGCTGCGAGGGGTAGTGCTCCTGCAGCAGCCGCACCTTCTCCTCGGCGGTCTCGGGCGCCAGCGGCTGGTAGGCCGCCGGCCGGCCGAGGTCGCCGTCCCACTTGACGATCTCGTAGCCGAGCACGAGGTGGTCGCGGAACGCGGTCGTCATCAGCTTGGCCAGGCCGCGGTGGTCCTGGTGGGCGTCGTCGGTGCGCGGTGCGAGGACCAGGTCCGGGTCGGTCTGGGCGCGCAGTTCCTCGACCGCGGACTTGGCCTCCTCCCAGTGGGCCGGGAAGCGGCCGTCGGGCAGCTTGTGCACGGTCAGCCGCAGGTCGGCGCCCGGGCAGAAGGCGGCGAGCGCGGCCTGCTCCTCCTGTTCGCGCTCGCTGCCGCCGCCGGTCAGAACCAGCGCGTCGACCCGGATGCCCGGACTTCCCTGACACAGTGTCAGCAGCGTGCCGCCGGCGCCGATGGCGATGTCGTCGCAGTGCGCGCCCACCGCGAGGATCCGGTCCAGGGGGCCGGCCCCGAGCCGGATCACGCCCTGGCTCCGGCGGTGTCGCGTTCCCACACGGCCCACGGGCGGTCGCCCCGGGTGTAGGCCTCGTCGAGCGCGGCCCGTTCCTTCACGGTGTCGGTCGGCTTCCAGAAGCCGCGGTGCTGGTGGGCCACCAGCCGTCCCTGCTTGGCCAGTTGGGCGCAGCCGTCGGCGACCAGGTCACCGTTCTCCGGTATGTGGTCGAAGATCTCCTGGCGGAGCACGAAGTAGCCGCCGTTCTCCCACAGCGGCAGTTCGCTCACCGCGGTGATGCCGCCCACCAGGCCGTCCTCGCCCAGCTCCACGCAGTGGAACGAGGACTGCGGCGGCACCACCATCATCGACGCCCCGGCGTCGCGCGCGGCGAACCTGTCGATCATCTCGGGCAGCGGTGCGTCGGTGAGCACGTCGGCGTAGTTGGCGAGGAACATCTCGTCGCCGTCCAGGTGGTGGCGTACCCGGCGCAGCCGCTCGCCGATCGGGGACTCGATGCCGGTCTGCGCGAACGTGATCGTCCAGTCGGCGATGTCGGTGGAGAGCAGCTCGGTCTTCCCGCCCCGCAGGACGAAGTCGTTGGACGTGGTCTCCTCGTAGTTGAGGAAGAAGTCCTTGATGTGATGGGCGCCGTACCCGAGGCACAGGATGAACTCCTTGTGCCCGAAGTACGCGTAGTAGCGCATGACGTGCCAGATCAGCGGTCTCGGGCCGACCATCGCCATCGGTTTGGGCACGTCGTCGGAGGTGCCGTTGCGCATGCGCATCCCGTAACCGCCGCAGAACAGGACGACCTTCATGCTGTGACCTCTTTCGCGGCCTCGACGATGCTCAGTTCCGGGATGGGGAAGACGAGCCGGCCGCCCCACTCGTGGACGAAGGACAGCTGCTCGGCGAGTTCGGCCCGCAGGTTCCACGGAAGGACGAGGACGTAGTCCGGCTTGTCGGCGGCTATCCGTTCGGGCGCCAGGATGGGGATGCGGGTGCCCGGGGTGAACCTGCCGTGCTTGTAGGGGTTGCGGTCGACGGTGTAGGCGAGCAGGTCGGGGCGGATGCCGCAGTGGTTGAGCAGGGTGTTGCCCTTGCCTGGGGCGCCGTAGCCGACGACCGTCTCGCCGCGCTCGGCCGCGTCGATGAGGAACCGCAGCAGGTCCCGGCGGACCTTCGCCACCCGGGCGGAGAACTCGGCGTACCCGGACAGCTCCTGGAGCCCGGCGGCCTTCTCCCGCGCCAGGACGTCGGCCACCCGTCGTGTCGGCTCGCCGGCCGCCTCGGCGGGGCGGGCCCACAGCCGGATGGAGCCGCCGTGCGTGGGCAGCAACTCGACGTCCACGAGGGCGAGTCCGCCGCTCGCCAGGGCCCGGATCGCGGAAGCGACCGTGTAGTACTGGAAGTGCTCGTGGTAGATGGTGTCGTACTGGTTCTCCTCGATCAGGGTCAGCAGGTGCTGCACCTCGACGGAGACCCAGCCGTCGTCGGCGACCAGGGCGCGCAGCCCCTGGGTGAAACCGACCACGTCGGGGATGTGCGCGTACACGTTGTTGGCCACGACCAGGTCCGCCGGGCCGTGCTCGGCGCGGACGGCGGCGCCGGTCTGCGGGGAGAGGAACTCCGTGAGCGTGGGTACGCCCGCCTCCCGGGCCGCGGCGCCGACGTTCACCGACGGCTCGATGCCGAGGCAGCGGATCCCCCGGTCCACCACGTGCTTCAGCAGGTATCCGTCGTTGCTCGCCACCTCGACCACGAACGCGTCGGTACCGAGCGCCAGCCGCTCGGCGGCGCCGGCGACGAAGGTGCGCGCGTGCTCCACCCAGGACGTCGAGTACGAGGAGAAGTAGGCGTACTCCTTGAACGTCTCCTCCGGCGTGATCAGCGGCGGGATCTGCGCGAGCCAGCAGTCGGTGCAGACCCGCAGGTGCAGCGGGTACGCGGGCTCCGGATCGTCCAGTTGGTCCGCGGCGAGGAAGCTCTCGCACGGCGGCGTCGCCCCCAGGTCGACGACGCTCGCCATCGCTTCCGAGCCGCAGAGTCGGCATCGTGTCATGTGCTGTCCCCATCCCCCCTGCTCGCGCGGGTCTCCCCGCCGCGAGCCTGTACCGACCGCCCCGCGATCGCGGTGCGGTACTCCTCCAGCAGGCGCTCCAGGCCGACGGCCGGGCTGAATCCCTGCTCGTAGCGGCGCCGGGCCGCCCGCCCCAGCTCCCGGTTGCGGTCCGGGTCGGCCGCGATCCGGCGTATGCGGGACGCGAGCGAGCCCGCGTCGCCGGGCCGGTGCAGCAGCCCGGTCACACCGTCCTCGACGAGTTCGACGAAGGCGCCGTGGCCGGCGGCGACGGTCGGCACCCCGGCCGCCATCGCCTCCACGACCACCAGGCCGAACGCCTCCAGCCACGTCGAGGGAGCCACCACGGCGACCGACCGCGCGACGGCCTTGCGGCACTCCGCGGTGTCCAGCAGACCGGCGTAGCGGACGTCGTCCCGGCCCGCCGCCCAGGCGGTCACCTCCCGCTCCAGCGGACCCGTGCCGGCGATCACGAGCGGTACGCCCAGCCCGCCGTCGGCCGCGATCTGGTCCCACGCGGCCATGAGCAGCCGGACGCCCTTGGCCTCCGCGAGCCGGCCGAGGTAGAGCAGGTGCTCTCCCTCACCCTCCCGGCAACTGCCGGGGTCGGGAACGAAGTTGTGCTTCACCGTGAGGCGCTCGGCCGGCATGCCGGACCGCACCAGGACGTCGCGCTGGGCAGCGGAGATGCAGAGGAACCGCTCCACGCCGGTCCACCAGCGGCGCCGGTTGGCCGACAGGCTGACCGCCAGCGGCACCGTCGCGAGGCGGGAGCCGCGGTAGCAACCGTGCCGGACGGCGGGCAGGGGCGCGGAGCCGACGCACTCGGTGCACGGCCGGCCGTCTCGCTGGAGCGTGCCGGGCGGGCAGACCTGGGTGTAGTTGTGCAGGGTGGCGACGGCGGGCACCCCGGCGTCGGCGCACGCGGCGAGGACCGCGGGCGACAGGAGCGGGAAGACGTTGTGCACGTGCACCACGTCCGGCCGCTCGGTGCGCAGCCGGGCAGCGAGTTCCGAGCGCACCGCCGGGTTCCACGGCACCAGGAGCGGCACCGCGACCTTGCCGAGGAGCGACCGGGAGGCGATGTCGTCACTGCGCCGCTCGAACACCTCGACCCGGTGGCCGGCCGCGCGCAGCAGCTCCACCTCCTGGTCGACGACCTTGTTCTCCCCGCTCGGCTGTGCGGAGTTGTAGCGGTTGTGCACCACGAGGACGTGCATGCTCAGGTCACCTCCGACCGGCTCGGCAGCTCGGGCGTGGGAACGGGTGGTGCCGCGGCGGGCGTCGCCAGCAGCGAGGCGGCGAGGGCCAGGTGCAGCAGGTACGGCGAGGCGTCGCCGAGGCCCGCCTCGGTGTACGACGCGATCGCGCAGTAGCTGATCAGGAAGATCGCGCAGGCCCGCTGCAGCGACGGCGGGCGCAGCAGCGCGACGCCGCCCAGCACGACGATGATCACCGCGACGAGGCCGACGCCGATCAGGCCCTGCTCGTTGTAGACGGCCAGCCAGCTGTTGTCGATCGGCAGGCCGCCGAACGACTTGTCCCCCAGGCCCACGCCGAGGAGCTGCTCCGAGGTCGTCCGGGGTGCGGCGAGGAGCGCGTCCCAGACCTTGGCCCGGCCGGTGAGGCTGGAGAAGTTCTCCTTGCTCTGCCCGCGCAGGAACCACGTCTGCAGGGCGCCGGCGAACCCGACCGCGGCCACCGCGCCGACCAGTACCGCCCAGCTGAAGAACCGGCGGGCGGCCACGCTGGTCAGGACGAGCGAACCGATGGCCAGTGCCAGCCCGAGGAGCAGGCCGAGCGTGGCCGTGCGGGTGTGGGTCAGCGCGAGCAGCACGAAGGACGGCACGATGACCACCGCGGCGCTCGTCCGGTCGGTCCTGCGGCCCATGAGGAGCAGCACGGTGAGCCCGATGATCACCGCCGCGTACTGCCCGATCTGCGGCGGGGTGAGCGGCCACAGCGCGCCGACCAGGCGGCCGCCGTAGAGGTCGGGCAGGGCCGCGCCGGGTGACACGACCAGGCCCGCGGCCACCGAGCCGAGTACCGCGAAGTACGCCCGGATGTGGTGGCGGACGAATGTCAGGCTGCCGTCCCACCAGCGGCTGAGCAGCCACAGGGTGCCGACGAAGAGCGCCAGCCGGAAGCAGCGGAACAGCGCGCCGAACCCGGACTCCAGGTGGGCGCTGGAGATCGCGCTCGTCACCAGCAGCAGGGTGAGCAGGAGCAGGTAGGCGCTGGGCCGGATGCGCAGCCGGAGATTGACCGCGAGCGCCAGTGCGAACGCGGCGAGCAGGGCTCCCATGGTGACCATCTGGATGAGGGAGCGGGGCAGCGGGACGATGGTCTTCGCCCCGGCGGAGCCGAGCGTGTTGAGGACCAGCAGCCCCCAGACGATCCCGACGATCCGCGGGGTGCCGGCCGTGGCCGGTTCCGCGGCGGTCGGTCTGTCCATCCGTGTGTCCATCTCAGCCACCGGCCCCTGCGTCGAGGGTGCTGCCCGCGTCCTGCCGGTAGTCGGTGCCCTGCCACTCGTCGAAGTCGAGCACCCGGCTCGGGTCGTGGGCGACGAACTGCCAGGGTCCGAGGTAGACGTTGTCACGCCAGTGGTTGTCCTGTTCGAGGGTGATCGCCTGGGCCACCTTCTCGCCCTTGTAGGGCGACCAGTCCGGATAGGTTCCGTAGTTGGACAGCACCGCCATCCGGTCGCACATGTCGGTGCACTGGACCACGGACTTGTCGAGCACGAAGCGGTTGCCGTGGATGTCCACCCGCTGGGTCTTCCAACGGCAGTCGGCGTACAGGGGTGCCTTGTCGATGGCCGGCTGCACGCAGCGACGGGTGTTCTTCACCAGCAGGGTGCAGTCACCGGACGAGGTGTTGGCGGGGCTGTTGCAGAACCGGTCGGCGTTCTCCCACAGGGTGATCCCGGACCAGTTGTTCTCCAGCACGTTCCGGTAGATGTCGATCTTGTCGGTGCGGGCCCGGACCCGTGGTTCGCCGCCGGACTCGGACAGGTAGACCGCCGCGTAGGGGAAGTTGTCCCCGCGGTCGGCGTACCTGCGGCCCTCGACCAAGTTGTTCCGCCGGATCGTGTTGTCCCGGATGACCGCGTTGTAGCTGGTCTCGTAGATCAGCGCGGCACCGTCGTTGGAGTCGAGCACGTTGTCCTCGATGAGGAAGTCGTTGTTGTCGGTGTCGGCCCACAGCCCGGCTCCGTGGTTGCCGTGCACCCAGTTGCCGCGGATGTCCGCGCCGTCGACCGCCCAGAACTTGATGCCTCCGGTGCAGCCGCAGCCCTGCTGGCGCCGTTCCCAGTCGTCGGTGTTGTTGCCCACGATCTCGTTGTCCTGGACCACCAGGTCCTTGATCCCGCCGCCGCCCTTGTACGCGTTCATTCCGTACTGCCCGTTGCCGCGCAGGCAGCTGGCGCGGACCTGCTGGCGGGCGCCGGCCATCAGCCCCGCCCCGGAGTTGTCCTGGATCGTCGCGTGCTCGATCACCCACCCGTCGGCCGAGTCGTGGTTGACCACGCCCTCGTTCTGCGGCGCGACGAAGTGCTGCACGGTCAGGTAGCGGATGGTGACGTCGCGGGCGGTGCCCGCGAACGCGTACTGGTTCTTCTTCCCGCCGTCGAGCACCGCGCCCGGCGCACCGAGGTAGCGGTCCCCCTGTTTGGGGATGACCTGGGCGTAGCGGTCCGGTTCGAGTCGGTGCCTGCCCGGCCGGAGCCAGAACGTGGTGTGCGGTGGGCTGTTCTTGGTCTTCGCCGCCAGGTCGCCGACGACCGCGGGGTCGATCGTCACCGCGCCCGCCGGTGCCTTCGCCGGTCCGGCCGCGGGGTTGGCGCACACCCGGGCCACGGCGCGGGCCGCGGAGGTGGACGTGGACGGCGCGGCGGTCGGCTCCGCCGTTCCGGCGCCCGACGTGCTGTCGCAGCCGGTCACCGTCAGCAGCAGGGCCAGCGCCGGCGGTACCAGCGCCGGCGCGAGAAGCCGCCTCTTGATCACCACGTGCCCCCTAGCCGCCGAACCTGAGCACGGTGGTGAACCCGCCCGCGCCGTCGGCGGGGCTGGTGCCGGTGCCGATCAGCGTCGTCGTGGGTTCCTTGCGCCCGAAGCCCGCGGAGTACCAGCCCAGCGGCGGTTCGGTCGCGCCGCGGTGCGCCCGCCAGGACAACTGCCCGGGCAGGTCCAGTACGGCGGAACGCCCCTCGCCGTCCCGGATCCAGGTGAGCACCGCCCGGTTCCCGACCAGGTCCGCCGCGATCTCCGGGCCGAGGTGGAACGCCAGCCGCACGGTCCGGCGCGGGCCGCGCACCTCGTCGACCAGCTTCAGTTCCTGGCTCGCGGCCGTCAGCTCCACCCGGCGGCGGTGCACGGAGCCCTCGTACCCGTCGTGCTCGGCGGACCAGGCGGCCACCCCCTCGCCGGAGGTGTCCACGGCCAGGACGCGGGTGCGGGCCTGCCGGGTCCACAGGAACGGGCCGCCGGAGACCGACTGGTCGACGCCGTCCAGTTGCAGCGTGTTGTGGCCGAGGGTGGACCGGAAGTACTGCCGCCACGCGGGCTGCCCGTGGTAGCAGTACGTCCCGGGGTCGGCGAGCACGTCGACGCCGTCGTGCCGGACCTCCACGGACAGCGCGTCCGCGTGCGCGTGCGCGGCGATGGACAGGAAGCCGTGCGGACCGCCGTCGCAGCGGCACCAGATCTCGCCCGGACCGCGCAGGATCGTCATGCCCGCGTCGGCGAAGTGCGCGGGCCGGTCCGTCGGGCGGGTCACGGACAGGTCGGTGCGCCTGACGAGCGCCGCCAGCAGCGGGGTGCGCACGTCGGTGCCGGTCACCTCCGGCCACCAGTCGAGCCGGCCGAACACGGCGTCGCCGGTGGCGAGCAGCGAGCCCCAGCGGTCGGTGCCCGCGCCGTCCACGACCAGACCGTACCCGTCGTCCGCGTCCCCCTGGCGCGGCGGCCGCAGCCGGTTGTCCACGACGGCCGCGAGGGCGTCGGTCATCCGCAGCAGCACCAGCCGGACGGACGTCGGCACCGGCACGCCCGCGGCGTCCGCCTCGGCCACCGCGGCCAGGCCGAGCTCCAGCACGAGCCCGTGGTACTCGGTGGCCAGCTCGCGGTTGAGGCCGGAGACGAAGGTGTTGCTCCGCAGGTGCCGCTCCAGCGACCGCAGCGCGTCGGCCCGCCTGCGCGCCGAGTCGGGGAACCAGCCGAACGCGCAGGCCGCGGCGAGCTGTCCGGCGGCCTCGGCGACGACGTGGTTGTTGGCCGAGGACCCCCGGCTGGGGAAGGCGGCCAGCCACCGCTGGTGGTGCCAGATCTGGTTCAGCGCCACCGGGTTGTCCTCGAACAGCCCGGCCGCGCCCGGCCAGTCGTCGAGCAGCCGGCGGATCCACACCCAGGACAGCAGCCGGATGCCCAGCTCGATGCCGCTGATCCAGTGCACGCCCCGCAGCGGGGGGTTGGCCGTCCACCAGGACCGCAGGTGCTCGGCCACGCGCTCGGCGTACCGCTCGTTGCCGGTGACCGCGTAGGCGGCGGCGAGCACGGTGAGGTACTGGTGCCGGGACGGCTCCCAGATCTGCTTGATGTCCCCGACCGCGTCCTCGTTGCGGTACGGCACGTCGAAGGCGTAGCCGCCGGGAGCCCGGCGTCCGGTCTTCGGGTCGTACCACCAGTCGGGGTCGGTGAGGTCGTCGCGGACCACGCCGAAGAACTCGACGTGCCCGTACATCAGCCGGTCCGCCTCGGCGACGAGACGCTTAGCGGCGTCCGGCGGCACCGCGGCGAGCGTCCCGGCGGGCAGGACCGCGGTGAACCGGGCGCCGGTGACGCTCGGGCAGTCCGGCCGGGCGGACCGCCAACGCCTTCTGCGCACCGTGTCGGCCGCCCGGCCCGCGATCTCCCGCGGTCCCATCCGGGAGAGGCGTCGCAGGTACCAGCCCGCGTTCCCCGAAGTCACGGTCATTCGGCCCGCTCCAACGCCACCGGCGCGCCGGCGGCCAGGGCGCTCCGCACGGCGAGGGTGGCCGCCGTGGTGGCGACCAGCGACTCCAGCGGCACCGGCATCGGCCCGCCGGTCCGCACGGCCTTGACGAACGCGGCCAGTTCGGCGTTCTGGCCCTTGTCGCGGGCCTTCGGCAGCCGCGAACTCACCCAGCGCTTGCGGCCGTACACCGAGGCGCGGACGAAGTCGTCGAGCCTGAGCACCTTGCCGTCGGCGAGGAGGTCCAGCGTCTCCTTGGGGAACCCGGGCGAGCCGGTGGTGACGTAGCTGATGGTGGCGGTGGACCCGTCCGGGTAGCGCAGCACGATCTGCAGGTCCTCGTTGCCGGACGGGGCGACCGCGTAGACCGAGACCGGGTCGGCGTCGAGCAGCCAGCTCGCCGTGTCCACGAAGTGCCCGCCCTCGCCCTCGAACCGCGAGCCCTCGGTGCCCTGGCGGAGATACCAGCTGCCGTGCTGCAACTGGCCCGCGTTGACCAGGTAGCGCAGGCTCGCCGGGCCGGTCCGGGCGCCGAACCGCTGCTTGGCCTCGGTCAGCAGCGGTGCGAACCGGCGGTTGAAGCCGACCTGGAGGCGGTCGTTGCCGGATTCCGCCACCGCCGCGAGGACGTCCGCCAGTTCGTCCTCGGTGAGGGCGAGGGGCTTCTCCACGAACACCGTCTTGCCGGCCAGCAGCGCCTTGCGGGTCAGTGCGGCGTGCGAGCTGTGCCGGGTGACCACGAACACCGCGTCGATGGACTTGTCGCCGAGCACGGCGTCGAGGTCGGTGGTCGCCTCGGTGAAGCCGAACTTGCGCTGCGCGTTGGCCGCGGAGAGCGCCGTCGTGGTGACGACGGTCGACAGCTCGACGCCCTCGCGCCGCGCCAGGTGCGGCAGCAGCATCGACGTCGCGTAGTTCCCCGCACCGACGAACGCGAGGCGCACCGGTGAGGTGGCGGACCGGGCCGGGGCGGGTGCTCCCCCGCTGCGGCGCACCGCGGGCACGGCCACCGAAGGGGCCTGCGCCGCCTCTCCTTCCGTCCCTTCCCCGGCTTCCGTCGCTCCCGCCGCCTGCTCGGGGTAGCGGAACAGTACGGCCACGGCCTTCAGTTCGCCGTCCTTCAGGCGCCGGTACGTCTCGACCGCGTCCCCGAAGTCGGCGACGTGGGAGACCAGGGGCTCCACGTCGACCCTGCCGCGGGCGACCAGGTCGAGGAAGCACGCGAGGTTGCGGCGCTCGGTCCAGCGCACGTAGCCGATCGGGTAGTCGCGGCCCTCCAGTTCGTACTCCGGGTCGTAGCGCCCGGGGCCGTACGACCGCGAGAACCGGACGTCGAGCTCCTTCTCGTAGTACGCGTTCCACGGCAGGTCCAGGCGGCACTTGCCGATGTCGACGACCCGGCCGCGGTCCCGGCAGAGCCGGGCGGCCAGCTCGACGGGCTGGTTGCTGCCGCCGCCCGCGGCCAGGTACACCTGGTCCACGCCGTGCCCGTCGGTGAGTTCGCCGACGGCGGCCTCCAGGGCCGCGGAGGAGGGGTCGCCGCAGGCCACCGCGCCGAGGCGCTCGGCGAGTTCGCAGCGCGCCGGGTCGGGGTCGGCGCCGACGACCCGGACTCCGGCGGCGGCCAGCAGCTGGACCACCAGCTGCCCGATCAGGCCGAGGCCGATGACCAGGGCCACCTCGCCGAGCTGCGGCCCGCCCTGGCGGACGCCCTGCATCGCGATCGAGCCGACGGTGCCGAAGGCGGCGTGCCGCGGCGCGAGGCCGTCCGGCACCGGGGTGTAGAGGTTCTTCGGCACCCAGTTCAACTCGGCGTGCAGCGCGTGCTCGTTGCCGGCGCAGGCCACGAGGTCGCCCGCCTTCACGTCGTCGACGCCGGCGCCGACCTGCTCGACCACCCCGCACAGCGAGTAACCGAGCGGCGTGTAGGAGTCCAGCTTGCCCATGACCTTGCGGTAGGTGGCGGGCAGCCCGTTGGTGGCCACGCTCTGCATGACCTTGGCCACCTGGTCGGGGCGGGAGCGGGCCTTGCCGAGCATCGACATGCCGGCCTCGGAGACCTTCATGAGCTCGGTGCCGGTGGAGATCAGCGAGTAGGCGGTGCGGACCAGCACACCGCCCGGCTTGCACCCCGGCACCGGAACGTCGAGCACCGCCAGCTCGCCGCTCTTGTAGTTCTGTACGACCTGTTTCACCGAAGTCCCCTGATTCCTAAGCCGTCAGCCGAGTGCTCTGGCCGGACCCGGAGGTCGCGTCGCGATACCAGTACTCGAGGGTCAGTACGTGCCACAGATGTTTCGAGTTGTCCCGCTGCCCGGCGGCGTCCTCGGCGACGAGCCGCTGCAGTGCCTCACGGCGCAGGAACCCGGAGCGGACGAGTTCGCCGTGGTCGACGACCTCGCGCACCAGCGGTGCCAGGTCCCGGCTCATCCAGGCCCGCAGCGGGGCGCTGAACAGGCCCTTGGGCCGGTACACGATCTCCCGGGGCAGGATCGAGGTGGCCGCCTCCTTGAGGACGGCCTTGCCCTGCCGTCCGGCGATCTTGCGGTCGCCGGGCACCGTGAACGCCGCCTTGACCACCTCGACGTCCACGTACGGCACGCGCACCTCGGTGGAGGCGGCCATGCTGGAGCGGTCCGTGTACGTGAGGTTCAGGCCCGGCAGGAACATCCGCGCGTCGGTGAGGCACATGCGGTTGACGAAGTCGTCCAGGTCGTTGTCCGCGTAGACGTCCGCGTGCTCGGTCAGGACGTCCTCGACCGTCCCGGCCAGGTCGGGATCGAGCAGGGCGAGCAGCTCGTCCCGGTCGTACATGGTGTAGCTGCGCCGGAAGGCGGTCTCCTCCGGCAGGTCGGCGAAGGAGAGGAACCGCTTCGCGAAGCGCACCGACCGGTAGCCGCGGCGGCTCGTCGCGACCGGCAGCCGGTCCACGGCCGCGGACACCCCGCGCCGCAGGGGCCGCGGGACCCGCTGGTAGCGCAGCGCGATCAGGTTGGCCAGGTGCTTGCGGTACCCGGCGAACAGTTCGTCCGCGCCCATCCCGGAGAGCATCACCTTCACCCCGGCCTCGCGTGCGGCCATGCAGATCAGGTAGGTGTTGATCGCGGCGGGATCGCCGATCGGCTCGTCCAGGTGGTAGGTCATCCGTGGCAGCAGGTCGAGCACGTCCGGCGCGATCTCGATCTCGTGCAGGTCGACGCCGAACCTCTCGGCCACCTGCCGGGCGTAGCGCAGGTCGTCGGGCATCGCCTCGAACCTGGCGTCCTCGGCGCGGAACCCGATCGTGTAGGCGGAGATCCCCGGCTGGTGACGGGCCGCCAGCGCGGTCAGATAGCTGGAGTCGAGGCCCCCGGAGAGGAAGGTCGCCACGGGGACGTCGGAGAGCAGGTGGCGCCGGGTCGACTCCTCGACGATCGCGGCCAGGTCGGGCCGCTCGCCGGCCAGGGCCCGCTCCCGGCCCTCGGCGGCGACGTCCTTCAGGTTCCAGAACCGGCCGCGCTCCACCCGCCCGTCGGCGCGGCACCGCAGCCAGCTCCCCGGCTGCAGCTTCTCGGCCTCGCGGAACGCGCACCGGGAGTCCGGCACCCAGTAGTACAGCAGCGAGGCCACCAGCGCCGCGTCGTCCACCTGCAGCGACCTGCCGGTGGCGACGGAGAGCGCCTTGAGCTCGGAGGCGAACACCAGGCCGCCGCCGCGCCGGAGCAGGAACAGCGGCTTGATGCCGAGCTGGTCGCGGGCGAGCACCAGGTCCCCGGTACGCTCGTCGAAGATCCCGAAGGCGAACATGCCGCGCAGCCGGGGCAGGCAGTCCGTGCCCCAGCGCCGCCAGGCCTCCAGGAGCACCTCGGTGTCGGAGGTGCCGCGGAAGCGCACCCCGGCGGCTTCCAACTCGGCCCGCAGTTCCGGCGCGTTGTACAGCTCGCCGTTGTACGTCAGGACGAGGCCGTCCGAGGCCATCGGCTGGGCGCCGGTGTCGGACAGGTCGATGATGGCCAGCCTGCGGTGCCCGAGGTGCACCTCGCCGTCGCCCACGGGGTGGCTGTAGCGGCCCGACCCGTCCGGACCGCGGTGGGCGAGGGTGTCGGTGAGCCGGTCGGTCACGATCTTTCCGTCCGGCCAGCGGTAGGTACCTGCGATGCCGCACATGTGCTACCGCGCCTCCTGGTCGTTGTCCGGGCCGCGGACGGCCCACACCGGCTGCCGCTCCGCCCGCCGCTGACCCGTTCCCGCCCCCGGCTGGCGGGCCGGGGGCTCGCTCCGGCCGCGCAGGGCGGTCTGCAGCCCGTCCCACAGGGTGCCGTCGGTCCGGTCCCGCGGATCGGGGTCGATCAGCACCACGCCGATGACCGGGATGCGCTGGTCCGCGAGCTGCCGGGCCACGGTGTGCAGCCAGGCGGCGCTGCCGTGGCCGGCCCGCACCACGAGCACGGTCTGGGTGCCGAGGTACTGCAGGTCGGTCCACGCCGTGCCCGGCGCCACCGAGCCGACGCCGATCCTGCGCTCCTGCGGGGACAGGGTCGCGGCATGCTCGGCGCCGACCACGGCCGGGTCGCCGGGCTTCTGACGGCGGGCCGCCAGCTGCGGACGGGGCAGTGCGTCGACGAGGGTCACCGGCCCCTCCGCCGCCAGGTTCCTGGCGAGGTCCAGGGCGATCACGCTCGTGGCGCGCGCACAGCCCAGTTCGAGCAGCGACACAGGTTCCGTGGAGCCGCGCAGGGTGCGGGCCAGGGACGCGGCGAGCCGTTCGCGTGCCAGCCGGGTCCGGCGGCGCTGCCACGGCCTGCCCGGCCTGCGGGGCAGTTCCGCGACGACCGAGGCGCCCAGGTTCGCGGCGATGTCCCGGCGCAGTACGGGGCGGTCCGCCACCACCGTGCCGACCGCGGCCCCCGCGAGCCCGAGGAAGAGCCCGAGGACGAGGCCGATCGCGCCGTCGGTGGCGACGGCCTTGGGCACGGATTGACGCAGCGCGCGCGGGGTGTCCACGATCTGGGTGCCGGCGACGACCTGGGGTGCGCCGGTCCGAGCGTCCGCGGCACGCTCGTCGAAGTCGGAGATGCGCGAGTTGAGTTCGGCACGGCGGGCGAAGAGCGATTCGAGGGTCGCCGACACCTTCGGGTCGCTGTCCGCCGACTGGTTCCCGATCTCCTTGTTGACCTGGGCGAGTTCGTCCCGCATGCGGTCCCGCTGGTCGAGCAGGGCCTGGGCCTCGGCCTGCGCGGTCCGCTGCATCCGCTGCACGTGGTCGGCGACGAACGCGTCGGCCAGCGCCTTGGCGCGGGCCACCGCCTGGGCGTCGGTGTCGCCGGTCACGGTGATCTGCAACAGGTTGTTGGTCAGGCCGGTGCCCCGGTAGTCCTTCAGGAAGTCCTCCGGTTTCGCCGTGGACCCGAGGGACCGCAGGGCCTTGTCGGCGATCTGCGTGGTCTGCAGGAGCTGGACGTCGGTGCGGATCAGCGTTCCGGTGTCGTTCGGCTGGTCCGCTTCGTGGGCGACCAGCACCTCGGTCACCGCGGTCGGCGCCGGCGGCATGGCGACCGCCAGCCCGGAGCCCGCCACCAGGCCGAGGAACGCCGTGGCGTACCAGAGGCGGCGGCGCCTGCGCACCGCCACCACCAGGGCCTGCAGGTCGAGAAGCGGAGTGGCGGCCGACGACTCCGCGGTCGTGCTGGTCGTCACGCTGAACCTCCAGTGGCCTGGCCGCGAACCGCAAGGGCGAGAGTGGCGTCGTCGGGGAGACGGCCGGCGGGTCGTGTCTCACGGGCGCGGACGGGGTCGGCGACGACGATGCCGAGGACCTCGTGCCGACCGTCCGCGCAGGCCTCGGCGATGCCGGCGAGTTCCTCCGCGGTCCAGCTGCCGGCGCTGAGGACGACGAGTGCGCCGGACTCGGTGTCGCGGTCCGGCACGATCGGCCGGTCCACGGAGACCTCGACGATCCGCAGCTGCGGATCGCTCTTGGCCTCGGCGGCGAGCTGTCCGGCGGCCCGCCGGGCGAGCCCGTCGCCGTCCGGCACGACCACCAGCAGCCGCCGGGGGGCGGGAAGTTGGTCCCGGAGCCGGGCGCAGACCCGGCGGTAGCGGATTCGCCGAGCGGCCTCGTCGTCGGATCTCGGCGGGGTCGGCAGGTCCCACCGGGTGTCGGTCCCGAGGAGGCGGCGGATCCAGCCGCGCCGGGCGCCGTCCTCGGGCCGGTGCGCGCCGCGCCCCGGGTCGGGCACCTCCACGGTGCCGAGCAGTACCGTGCCCAGCGCCGCGGTGAGCTCCGGTTCGGTGCGCAGCCGGCGGTTCATCCGGGCGGCGGCGAGGTGGCCGACGACCGCGAGCAGGAGGAACAGCAGGGCTCCCGCGCCGATGAACTGCATCCGCGTCGGCGGCGCCTCGCCGGTCGGCCGGGCGGCCGGGCCCATGACGACCATGCCGGCCTTGTTCGTCGCCGGGTCGGCCTCGTCCAGCTTCGTCATGGCCTCCTCCAGCGAGGTGCTCAGCTTCTCCAGCTCGGTCCGGGCCTGCACCCCCTCGACGGTCTGCCCCGGATCGGACGCGTCGGCCAGTTCGGTGATACGGCGGTTGGTCTCCTCGACCTGCTTGCGCAGCGACTCGGCCTCGGTGGCCGCCGCGGAGTCGGTGCCGCCGCCCGCGACCCGTGCGGCGAACTTGACGAACTGCGCCGCCACCTGGTCGGAGAGCTGCTGCGCGCGCTTCGGGGTGTCGGCCGTACCGGAGATCTTGATGATGTTCCCGTCGGCGGCCGAGGCGGTCACCCGGTCCCGGAGTTCGGCGGCGCTGACGTCCCGCCAGTTCAGCGCGGCGGATGCCCGGTCGACCACCGTCGAACTGGTCGCGATGTCGACCTGCGTCAGCAGCTCGCGCTCCTCCCACTGTCCCGGCAGCAGCACGGACGCCGACGTCGTGTACCGCGGTGGGAACACCACCGAGGCGCCGTAGCCCACGAGCCCGCCCACGACGGCGAGGACGGCGAGAAACCGCCAACGCCGGCGGAATATCCGCCCGATGGTGACCAGACGTATCGATTCCTCGCTCAACTGCGCTGCCTCTTCCCTGTTCGAACCTGATCGGCCGCCGGCACCGGGGTGTGGTCACGGCAGGCGGCGGTGTAGGCAGCAAGCAGCGATGCCTGCGAGTTGCGCCAGGAGAGCGGCCCGCTGACCCGCTCCTGGCCGATCCTGCCCATCCGGGCCCGCTGGTCCGGGTCGTCGAGGAGCTTCGCGACGAGCGCGGCGAACTCGGCCTCGTCGTCGGCGGCCGCGTAGACCGCGGCCTCGCCGGCGGAGACGCGGGCTTCCTTCAGGTCGAACGAGACGATCGGCCGGCCCATCGCCATGTACTCCAGGACCTTGTTCATGGTCGACACGTCGTTGAGCGGGTTGCACGGGTCGGGCGAGAGGCAGACGTCCGCGGTGGAGAGATAGCGCACCAGGTCGGCGTCCGGGATCCGTCCGGTGAACTCCACCTGCTCGTCGAGCCCGAGCCGCCGGGACAGCTCCACCATCGCGTCGAAGGCGTCGCCGGAGCCGACGAACACCGCGTGCCAGTCGGTCCGGCCCAGGTCGTCGCGGAGCTTCGCGAGGGCCCGCAGGGCGTAGTCGACGCCGTCCTGGGGGCCCATGACACCGAGGTAGCAGAGCAGATGAGGCTTGCCGCGCTTCAACTCCGGTTCGGGCGGCACCGGCTGGAACCGCTCGACGGCGGGTGCGCTGCGCACCACGAAGACGTCCTCGGGGCGCCGGCCGCCGCGGCGTATCGCCACGTCGCGGTAGCTCTCGTTGGTGGCGAGGACGATGTCGGCGGCGTTGTAGGTCCGCCGTTCCAGTGCGCAGACGGCGCGGTAGAGCAGGTCCTTGCCGCGGTCGAAGCGGGAGAGGTACAGCTCGGGCACCAGGTCGTGCTGGTCGAAGACGAACCGTGCGCCGCGCCGCTTGAGCCACAGCGCGGGCAGGAACAGCAGGTCGGGCGGGTTGCAGGCGTGCACCACGTCGACCGGGCCGACCTTGCGGGCCAGCCGGGCCGTGTGCCAGAGCGCCGACCCGTACTCCTTCAGGTAGCCGGCCGGGCCTCCGGTGGCGGCGCGCAGCGGGTAGCGGTGGATCCGCACGCCGTCGATCACCGCCTCCGGCTCGGTGTCGCGCTTGCTGCCCTGCGGACAGATGACGTGCACCGTCCAGCCCGCGTCGCGCAGTGTCGTGCACTCCTGCCACACCCGCCGGTCGAACGGCACCGACAGGTTCTCCACGAGGATCAGCGCGCGCCGGCCGGAGCCGGCGCCGCCTCTTGCGTTACCAGGCAAGGCCCATGTATCCCGGTTCGGTCCGGCGCGTCTCGGCGTCGGGAAGGCGGACGAGGTCGACGATCACGGGTCCTTCGCCGTGCGGCAGCGCCGCCGTCACGGCCGGCTCCCTGGTCCCGACCAGACACACCTCGGCGTGGTCGAGCACCTCCTCGACGGAGTCCGCGAGCAGCTGCGCGAGGTGCGGCAGCCGGGTCTCGATGTACTCGCGGTTCGCGCCGATCAGCCGGGAGAGGCTCACGTTGGCGTCGTAGATCTTGATGTCGTAGCCCTTGCCGAAGAGGCGCTCCGCCAGTTCGACGAGCGGGCTTTCGCGGAGGTCGTCGGTGCCGGGCTTGAAGGACAGCCCGAACATCCCCACCCGGCGCTTCCCGGTGCGCTCGACCAGGTCCACCGCGCGCTGCAGGTGGTCGGAGTTGGAGGTCAGCACGTGGGCGAGGATGGGTACCGAGACGTCGGCCCGCTGCGCCGCGTGGACCAGGCTGCGCAGGTCCTTGGGCAGGCAGGAGCCGCCGAAGGCGAAGCCGGGGCGCAGGTAGGCGGGGCTGATGTTCAGCTTGCGGTCGGCCAGGAACACGTCCATCACCTGGTGCGAGTCCACCCCGAGCGCCTGGCAGACCGCGCCCAGCTCGTTGGCGAAGCCGATCTTGAGGCCGTGGAACGCGTTGTCCGCGTACTTGATCGCCTCGGCGGTCGGCACCGGCACCCGGAACACCTCGCCGGGCAGGCCCTCGTACAGCTCCAGCACCGCGTCGCCGCTGCCCGGGTCGAGTTCGCCGACGACGGTCTTGGGCGGGTCGAAGAAGTCCCGCACGCTCGTGCCCTCGCGCAGGAACTCCGGGTTGACCGCGACCCCGAAGTCCACCCCGGCCGTGCCGCCGGTGTTCTTCTCCAGGATCGGCACCAGCAGGTTCAGGCAGGTCCCCGGGAGCATGGTGCTGCGGAAGACGACGGTATGCCGGCCCTCCTTCTTGGCCCCCTCGGCCAGCGCGGTGCCGATCTGCTCGGTGACCCGCTCCAGGTACGTGGTACACAGGCTGCCGTTGGGCTCCGACGGCGTGCCCACGCAGACCAGCGACACGTCGCTGTTCATGATCGCCTCACGGACGTCGCCGGTGGCGCGCAGGGCCCCGGTCCGCACGACCTCGGCGAGGAGTTCGCCGATACGTTCCTCCACCACCGGAGCCTTGCCGTCGTTGACCAGGTCGACCTTCACCTGGTTGACGTCCACCCCGATGACCTCGTGGCCCATGCCGGCCAGGCACGCGGCTGATACGCAGCCCACGTAGCCGAGCCCGAAAACGCTGACCCTCATGACTCGTCCCTCCCCCCAGGCAGGCCCTGGTGGCCTGTGGTCCGCACGTCGGCCGGACGTGATCCCCCGCGCATCAGTAGGCCCCCTGCCCGTGCAGCACCGCACGCATCGTCTTCCACAAGATCACCGTGTCGAGGGCGAGCGACCAGTCCTCCACGTACCGCAGGTCCAGGCGGACCGCCTCCTCCCACGGCAGGTCGCTGCGTCCGCTGATCTGCCACAGTCCGGTGAGTCCCGGCTTGACCAGCAGCCGCCGCCGGATGTCCGGGTCGTAGGCGGCGCACTCCTCCGGCAGCGGGGGCCGCGGGCCGACGAGTGACATCGCTCCGGTGAGCACGTTGCAGAGCTGCGGGAGTTCGTCGATCGAGTACCGGCGCAGCACGCCTCCCACCCGGGTGACCCGCGGGTCCCGGCGGACCTTGAACAGCAGGCCCGCGCCCTCGTCGCGGTCGGCGAGCTCGGCGCGGGCCCGGTGCGCACCGACGACCATGGTGCGGAACTTGAGGATCGTGAACTCCCGGCCGTCCTTGCCGACCCGGCGCTGGCGGTAGAAGACCCCGCCCCGGCTGTCGGCCAGCACGAGCAGGGCGACGAACGCCATCAGCGGCGCGAACACCATGAGCAGGAGCGCGGCGCCGACCCGGTCGACGACTTCCTTGATGGCCCGGCGGCCCCCGGTGAAGGTCGGCAGGCTGACCCGCAGCAGCGGGATCCCGAGCACCGCGTCGACGTGCAGCCGCGGGCCGGCCACCTCCATCAGCACGGGGGCCACGACCATTTCGGCGTCGCTGCCCTCCAGGTTCCAGGCCAGCCGCTGCAGCCGGTCCGGCGTCCAGTACGGGTCCGGGGTGACCGCGACGACGCGGTAGCCGTCGTGGCGGACGTGCTTGGCGACGTCCGCCAGTCCGCCGACGACCGGGACGCCGTCCAGTTCGTCACCGTCGAGCCCGCGGCCGTCCGTCGTGCACACCGCCTCCACCCGCCACCCGATGTGCGGGAACTTGCGGGTCCTGGTGATCAGGTCGCCCACGGTGGCCGGGCTGCCGGCGGCGAGCACCGGTCTCAGGCACCGGCCGTCCTTGCGGCGTCTGTGCAGATCGAGGCGGAGCAGGTACCGCGCGGTCATGGTGACGAGCCCGATCGCGGGGATCGCGACGAAGATCCAGAGTTTGATGTTGCGTGAGGTGAGGGCGATCCCGCCGAGCGCCAGGACGACGGTCGCCGCGAACAGCGAGCGTCCGAGCCGGCGGAATTCCTCGGCGCCCTGGCCGAGCACGGCCGGCGCCCACGAGCGGCCGACCACCAGCGCGGACAGCACCAGCAGTTCGGTGCCGAACGCGAGGATCCCCCACTTCTCGTGCCAGTTGGCCGCGTCCCGGCCGCCGAAGAACTCTCCGATGCCCGCCACCACGACGGCCGTGGCGACGGTATCGCTGATGATCACGGTACGCCGGTACCGCTGTTCCCATTCGATCGCCGGCCTGTTGGTTCCCCCGTTCGCCAGACGCTCGTGCGCCGACGGAAAAGGGCCGACTAGTCCCCCCTGCCGCACAGAAACCCCCCGGTCCCCAGTGGTTCGACATGGTGCCCTGACACCGTTCCTCCCCCCGGGAGGCCCCCGCCTCCCGTACGCTTCCGCCCCCGGGAGGCCCCCCGGCTCCCCGCGCCGCGCTGTTCCTCCGACGGACGGCCCCCGCCCTCCGCGTACGACATCCCGGCTACTTCAGCGCTGCCCGCACAACCTGCCCGTGCCGCGGCGGAACTGCCTGCTCCACAAGGCTCTCCGGGTGCGTGGGAACCCGTCGGGACCACAGGTGCTCCCCGCACCCGAAGTCCTCCCCGATCCCCGGAAGTTGATCACCCCCGGGCCCCGCGCCACGGACGCGGCCACTGGCCGCCCGCAACGCCTGACCCATGGATCATCATTTGTCGCCCCGTGTCCCAGCATGCGAAGCACGGTCAATCTAGACCATCTACGACCGCCTGAAGAGGGGGTGTGTGGAATTTGTGCGCGGGTTTTGAAAGCGGGTCAACGGACCGGTGATCATCCACGGACACCTCGGCGACGAGGGCCACCTCGGTGACCTGCGACGGCACAAGATCTCGGAACTGCCGCCACGGCGACGCGAAGACACCTCGGCCTCGCCAACTCGGTTCCGTTCAACGGCCTTTCGGCGGGAAGTTGTCGGTGAACGCGATGCGGCGCCCGCAGCGGCGGGGCGACGGGCGGCACCCTCGTGACGATCTTCACCGTTCCACCCGCGGAAGCGCCCGCGCCGCCCCCGACCGGAGCGCCGGGAAGCGTCGCCCCCGCCTCGATCGAACCAATTTCCATCGCTCAAACGGACTAGAAGCGCCGGCGATCGGTCAGCATCCGTCAGCCCCGGAGACTCCGTCCCGGCGCCGCTTCCGTCGGCCTACGGTCCCTGCATCGGGCGGGCCGGCGAGCGCCGGCCCGTCGTCGTCGACATTCGAATGGGGAGGCGCCGGTATGGCGAGCGTGGAAGTGTCGCTGAAGGAAATGATGGCCGGGGTGGAGGGGTCACTGGGAGCCGCGGTCGTCGACTACACCAGCGGCATGGCCCTGGGCACACTGGGCGGAGGCAAGGATCTCGACCTGACGGTGGCGGCGGCCGGGAACACGGATGTCATCCGGGCCAAGGTGCGCACGATGGGGGAGCTGGGCCTCAAGAGCCGGATCGAGGACATCCTGATCACACTGGAGAAGCAGTACCACCTCATCCGTCTGATCACAGGCCGCAGCGGGAACGGCCTGTTCCTCTATCTGGTGCTCGACAAGGAGCGCTCGAACCTCGCCATGGCCCGTCACCAGCTGAAGCGGGTCGAGGAGGAACTCGAGGTCTGACGACGGTCCAGGTTCCGGGGCTTCGTGCGCCCATGATGTGAAAACTTCTTCAAGTGACCACATCAGCATGATTCCAACTCATGTCTGCGTACGGCCCCGGACGGCAAGGATCGGCCGTACAGGGCCAGTGCGGCGGTGCCGCGAGGCGCCGCCGCACCCCGGCGCCCCCACCCGTCCCGGCAGAGAGCGAGCGGTCATGCAAGTCCCCCTCTACCAGGCCAAGGCGGACTTCTTCCGCATGCTCGGGCACCCGGTACGGATCAGGGTCCTGGAACTGCTCCAGCACGGGCCCGTCCCGGTACGGGATCTCCTCGCCGACATCGAGATCGAGCCGTCCAGCCTCTCGCAGCAACTGGCCGTCCTGCGCCGGTCCGGCATCGTGGTCTCCACCCGGGAGGGCTCCACCGTCCGCTACGCGTTGGCCGGCGGGGACGTGGCCGACCTGCTGCGCGCGGCCCGCCGTATCCTCACCGAACTCCTCGACGGGCAGAACGTCCTCCTCGCCGAACTGCGACAGGCCGATGCGTCCGCTCCCCCGATGTCCACGAGCAGCCGCGGCTGACCGCCGCCTCCGGGTCCGAGGGGTCGCGGTCACGCCCGGGCCGGGCCCCCCTCGTACGCCGCCCGCAGCACGGCCAGCGCGTCGTCGGTCGTGACCGGTCTCGGGTTGGCGTACGGCTGTCCGGCGACCTGGGCGGCGGCAGTCGCCAAGTCTGCTTCTTTCAGGCCAAGTTCGGCGAGGGAGCCGGGCGCGCCCAGACGGGCCGCGAGTTCCCTGAGGGCCGCCGGGGCGTCGTCGGCGCCGAGGGCCCTGGCGACGGCGGCGGCCGCGTCCGGGGCGGCGGGGGCGTTGAAGGCGAGGGCGTAGGGCAGGACGACGGTGTGGGTCTCGGCGTGCGGCAGGCCGAAGGTGCCGCCGAGGACATGGCACAGCTTGTGGTGCAGGCCCATGGTGGTGGCGCCGAGGCACGTCCCGCACAGCCAGGCGCCGTACAGGGCGCGGGAGCGGGCCGGTACGGCGTCCGGGGCCGCGGCGATCTCCGGGAGCGCGCCGGCCAGCGCCCGTACGCCGTCCTCGGCCAGCAGCGCGACGAGCGGCGAGCCGTCGGGGGCGTACAGCGCCTCGACGGCGTGCGCGAGGGCGTTGATCCCGCTGGTCACCGAGAGCGGGACGGGCAGGGAGAGGGTGAGTTCGGGGTCGTAGACGACGCTGCGCGGCAGTACGACGGGGTCGCGGCCGGTGCGTTTGACACCGTGCTCGGTCAGACCCCAGACCGGGGTCATCTCGGAGCCCGCGTAGGTCGAGGGCACGGCGATCAGCGGGAGTCCGGTGCGCAGCGCGACGGCCTTGCCGAGGCCGATGGCCGAACCGCCGCCGACCGCCACGCAGCCGTCGGCGCCCGCGGCCCGGGCCGCCTCGACACCCCGGTCGGCGACCTCCACGGGGACGTGCATCCGGGCACCCGTGTGCAGCCCCGCGCAGGCATCCCCCAGCGAGTCGGCGACCGCTCGCGCCGTCGCCGCGCCCCGCTCGCCGCTGAGCACGAGAAGGCGCCGCAGACCGAGGTGCCGGGCCTCCTCGGCGGGTGCGGTGAACGCGGCCCCGGGCCGGAACACCACTCGGGAGGGACGGGTCTCGTACACGAAGTCCAAGGGGTTCACGAGCGCTCCAGGACGAGGTCGAAGCGGGCGTGCCGGAACGGGTTCGGCACGCCGTACTCCGCGGCCAGGACGGGGTCGTCGGTCGGGGTGAAGTCCTTGACGAGGCTCTCCTTGACGGCGAACACCGCGTCGGAGTCCAGGTACTCCCCGCCGGCGACGAAGATGTGCGTGGTGACCGGCGCGTGTCCCGCGGCCGAGACGATGAAGTGGATGTGGGCGGGGCGGTAGGGGTGCCGTCCGGTGGCCTTGAGGAGGGCGCCGACCGGGCCGTCGGTCGGGATCGGGTAGGCGCTCGGCACACAGGTGCGGAACCGGAAGCGGCCCTCGCCGTCGGCGGTGAACAGGCCGCGGCCGTTGCCCGGCGGCTGGACGTCGGGCTGCTGCACGTCGTAGAAGCCGTGCGGGTCGGCCTGCCACACGTCCAGGACCGCGCCCGGCAGCGGGGTGCCGTCGGCGGAGCGGACGACGCCGCTGACCACGCAGGGTTCACCGGTCCCCACCAGGTCGATGCCGGCGCCGAGCTCCCGGACCGGGGACTCGGTCAGGTGGAAGGGGCCGAGGACGGTCGACTCGGTGCGGTCGGGGTCGCTGTGTCCGTTGACCGTCTCGACCAGCATCGACAGGCCCAGGACGTCGGAGAGCAGGATGAACTCCTGCCGGGTGTCCGTGCAGGTCTGGCCGGTCTCGGTGAGGAACGCGACCGCCGCCTCCCACTCGCGCCGGGTCAGCCGGGTCTCGCGCGCGAAGGCGTGCAGATGGCGGATCAACGCGGCGAGCAGCTCGCGCAGCCGCGGGTCGTCGGTGCCCCGCAGGCTGTCCACGGCCTCCGCGGTGACTGCGTCTTCGGTTGTCATGCCGGCTCCTTGCCCGGAGGAACAGTGACCTTGAGTGATCGTAAACCCGTTCACCGTTCAATGAACCGTCCCCACGCGCGCGTCCGCCCGCGGCTACTTGATGAGCGCGTTGGCCACCACCACGATCACCCCGAGCAGCGCGTCCAGCGTGCCGATCAGTACGGCGGCCGGCCAACTCCGGTGCGACCGTCGGGCGGTGACGAGGCCGAGGCCGAACAGGATGACGATGTTCAGGACGAACGCGGGGTACTCGACGCCCTTCGGCGGCCACCAGCCCCAGCCGGCGCCCGCGAGCAGGAGGACCGTGGGCAGCACGGCCGTGACCAGTGGCCACTCGTCCGCCAGGGTGTGCAGCGCGTCCCAGCGCTGGTGCGGGGCCCGCTCGGCGATGTAGTGGGCGTAGCCGTGGGCCAGGGCGGAGGCGCAGGCGGTGACCAGGAGCCACAGGGCGTCGTAGCGGCGGCTGGCCTCGGAGGTGTGCCCGTACTGGGTCAGCGCGGCCACCATCGAGCAGGCCAGCACGGCGCCGTAGACCCCGCCGAACAGGACGGCCTCGCGGGTGTCGTGCGCTCGCGGCTCCGGCCTGGCCGCCGTGCAGTCAGCCATGTCCTCCACGATCACCCGGGCCGGACCCTGCCGCCACCGGGCACGGCGCGACGAAGTGTCCTCCTACCAGGCCGGATGCCGCACACCCTGTCCACACCCGGGCCGCCGGCGGGCTCGTTAGGGTCGCCGCATGACGACGCACAGCTTCGCCCTGCACATCCCCGACGCCGAACTCGAACCCGACCCGCTCGACCCGGCGCAGATCGTCTCCGGAACGCCCGAGGTCACCGGGAAGGTGGTCGGGGAGTCGGCGGACGGGAAGCAGCTCCGCGGGATCTGGCAGATCACCCCGGGGGTGGTCACCGACACCGAGGCCGACGAGCTGTTCGTGGTGGTCAGCGGCTCGGCGACCATCGAGGTCGAGGGCGGGGCGACGTTCACCGTGGGCCCCGGCGACATGGCCGTCCTGCGCGCGGGCGACCGCACCACCTGGACGGTGCACGAGACGCTGCGCAAGGCGTACGCGATCAGTCTGTGAGCCGCGGCCGGCGAGCCGTGGGCGCGCTCAGCGGGTGGTGGCCGCCGGCATGTTGTAGGGCGTGACCACCTGGATCGCCGACGGCAGGGTCGGGCCCGCCGGAGGCAGCGCGCCCTGGGCGCGCATCACCAGGTGGCACGCCTCGCGCATGTCCTGGCGCAGGTCGTGGTGGAGGACGGCGGACAGCCGGTGCTCGCGCAGCAGCCGGGTGTTGTCGTGGTCGAGGTCGTGGGCGACGAACACGGCGCACTCGCGGTCCAGGTCGGCGAAGGCACGCAGGGTGGCGATGTTCCCGCCGCCGATCGAGTAGACGGCGCGGATCTCCGGGTCGCGTTCCAGGGCGGCCCGGACCAGGTCGTACTGGGTGGCGTCCAGACCCTGCCCCTCGGCGATCTCCACCAGCGTGCGCTCGGGGTGCCGGGCCCGCATGGCGCTGCGGAAGCCCATCTCGCGCTCCTCCTCGTTGCGGAAGAAGCCGCTGCTCAGACTGGTGAGGACGTTGCCGGGCCGGTCGCCGAGCCACTGGCCCATCAGGTAGGCGGCGGTGGCGCCCGCGGCCCGGTTGTCGCTGCCGACGTAGGCCAGCCGGCCGCTGGCGGGCAGGTCGGTGACGAGGGTGACGACGGGGATGTCCGCCGACCTGAGGCGCCCCACGGCGGCGGTGATCTCGGGGACGTCCGGTGCCTTGAGGATCACGCCCTGCGAGCCGCGGCGGGCTATCCGGTCCAGCGTCCGCACCAGCTCCGCGACCGGCCCGGTCTCCCGGAAGTGGAACCGGGAGCGCACCACCGCCGGGTGCAGGGCCGGCAGCTCGGCCTCCAGGGCGCCCCGGACGGCCGTGGTGAACCGTTCGGGCGCCTGCATCACGATGTCGACCATGAAGGTGCGGCCCACCAGCCGGACCTGGGTGCGCTGCCGGTCCAGATCGGCGATGGCCCGCTCCACCTCGCGGGCGGTGCTCTCCCGGACGCCGCCCCTGCCGTTCAGGACCCGGTCCACGGTGGCCTCGCTGAGCCCTGCCTGCCGGGCGATCTCACGGATGGGGAAGGGGTGGCCCACGGGCTGCCTCCTTGAGGGGTTTTTGACGGGTCGCTGCTGGTTGTTCGAGGGGTTTGTGCTGACAAGAATGGCAGAGCCCCGCCGTGGCCGAGACCATGGCCGTGACCGAAAGCAGGACATCGATGTCCCTAGCCGCCGAACAGGGCCGCTCCTGGCTCTCTCAGCAGGACTGCGACCTCGACGCCTTCCGTGCCCTGGTCGAGCGGACCACGGACCCGGCCGGGTACCCGCACGCCTCGGCCGTCGAGGGCAACGTCCTCGTCTACGACGGCGAGCGGCTGCGCACCGCCGACGCGGACCACGGGATCCGGACCGAGCTCGTCCGCGCCCTGGCCGACGGTCCGGGCGTCGTCGTCTTCAGGGGCGCGTTCCCCGACCCGGCGGTCATCGACCGGGCCACCGCGGTGTTCGAGGCGCTCATCTCGGAGCAGCACGAGTCCGGCGCGGGGGCCGGTGACCACTTCGCGACGCCCGGGGCGAACGAGCGGGTGTGGAACGCCCTGGAGAAGGCGGCGCTCTACGACCCGGAGGCGTTCGCCGACTACTACGCCAACGACGTCGTGGCCCTGGTCTCCCGGGCCTGGCTGGGCCCCGGCTACCAGATCACCTCGCAGGTCAACGTGGTCAACCCGGGCGGGGCGGCGCAGACCGCGCACCGCGACTACCACCTGGGTTTCCTCTCCGACGAGCAGGCGGAGGCCTACCCGGCGCACGTGCACCGCCTCTCCCCCGTGCTCACCCTCCAGGGCGCGGTCGCGCACTGCGACATGCCGGTGGAGTCGGGGCCGACGATGTACCTGCCGTACTCGCAGACGTACGAGCCCGGCTACCTGGCCTGGCGGCGGCCGGAGTTCCAGGAGTACTTCAGGGCCCGCCATGTGCAGCTGGCGCTCGCGAAGGGCGACGCGGTGTTCTTCAACCCTGCGGTGTTCCACGCGGCCGGCACCAACCGGACCCTCGACGTGCGCCGGACGGCCAACCTGCTGCAGGTGTCCTCGGCGTTCGGGCGGCCCATGGAGAGCGTGGACCGGGAGGCGGTGGCCAACGCGGTCTACCCGGTGCTGCGCCGGCGCCGTTCGGAGGGAGCGGGCGAGGCGTGGCTGGAAAACGTCATCGCCGCGAGCGCCGAGGGCTACCCGTTCCCGACCAACCTCGACAGCGACCCGCCGGTCGACGGCATGGCCCCGCCCTCGCAGGCGGACCTGGTGCGGCGGGCGCTGCGGGAGGGGTGGGCGCCGCGGGTGCTGCGGGACGGGTTGCGGCACGCCGCGGTACGGCGGGAGAGCTGAGGGGCGACAGGCCGTAGTCGTCCGCGGGTTCGTCGTGGCTGGTCGCGCAGTTCCCCGCGTCCCTTACGGGGCGCCTGCCGACCGACTCTTCATCACCATCAAGGAGCAACACTCAATGCGTATCGGAATCCTCGGCCTCGGCCGTATCGGTGCTTTTCATGCCGAGACCCTCTCCGGGCTCGACGTCGTCGAGTCGCTCGTCTTCACCGATCCGTTCGCGGACGCGGCCAAGGCCGCCGCGGAGAGGTTCGGTGCCGAGGTCGTGGACTCGCCCGAGGCGCTGCTGGCGGCCGGCGTGGACGGCATCGTCGTGGCCGCCGCCACCGACGCCCACCCGGCCCTGATCCTGGCCGGGGTCGAGGCCGGTGTGCCGGTCTTCTGCGAGAAGCCGGTGGCGAAGACGATGGCCGAGGGCGTCGAGGTCCTCCAGGCCGTCCAGGGCAGGGGGGTGCCGATCCAGATCGGCTACAACCGCCGCTTCGACGCGGGCTTCGTCGCCGCACGGGCCGCCGTTCAGGCAGGCGAGCTCGGCAAGCTGCACACCGTGCGCTCCACCACCCTGGACCCGGCCCCGCCGCCGGCCGCGTACATCGCCGCCTCCGGCGGGATCTTCCGGGACTGCTCCGTGCACGACTTCGACATCATCCGCTGGGTCACCGGCCGCGAGGTCACCGAGGTGTACGCGGTCGGCGGCAACCGGGGCGCCGACTACATCAGGGAGGCCGGCGACGCCGACACCACCGGCGCGATCCTCACCCTCGACGACGGCACCATCGCGGTGGTCTCCAACTCCCGGCACAACGCCCGCGGTTACGACGTCCGCATGGAGCTGCACGGCTTCGCCGACTCCATCGCCGTCGGCCTGGAGGACAAGCTCCCGCTGCGCTCGGTGGAGCCCGGCGTGACCTTCCCGGCGGGCACCCCGCACGACTTCTTCATGGACCGGTTCACGGCGGCCTACCGCGCCGAGCTCACCGCGTTCACCGAGGTCGTGGCGGGCACCCGGCCGTCCCCGTGCACGGTCGAGGACGCGCTGGAGGCCGGCTGGATCGCCGACGCCTGCACGCTGTCCCTGCACGAGCACCGGCCGGTGACGATCGCGGAGGTCCGCGGGGCCTGACACCCGCGGACCTCCGTACGACGGCGGGGCGGGGCCGGCGGACGCCCCGCCCCGCCACTGCCGGCCCCGACCGGGACGCCGCGACGAAGGACGTCGACCGGGTGCTGCGTGCGGCCGCCGCGGCGGGTTCGGCCGGTGGTGACGACGGCGGCCGCGAACCCCGCGAGCCCGTCGTCGTAGGCCTCGCAGGGCGTCACCGACGAGATCGCCCCGGCGCCGGGCCGGCGCAACCGGCACACCATCGAGAAGGCGGCGCGGCGGACCGTCCTGGACCGCGCCGGGAAGTCCGCTCGTCCACGGCGCGGTCCGACTCCCGGCGGCGGCTCAGAGGCCGTAGCGCACCGCGAACTCGTCCGGGTCGTAGGCGTCCCGGTCCGGGTCGTGCCCGGTCGCGGGCCTGGTCTCCACCATGTCCTCGGGGCGGATCCGCTCCGGCAGCGCGCCGAACCGCTCCTTGCGTGTCACGGCCTCGGCCGCGGTCTCCTCGTGGCTCATGTTCGTCCTCCCCGTCGTAGCGGGCGTCACCCGTCGCTTGCCGAACGCGCGCGCCCCGGCGGGTGTTCCCGAACCCGCCGGGGCGCGCGGGGTCCGTGGAGTGGTCCACGGCCCGGGGAAGCGGCCGTCAGGCGCCGCAGGACCGCAGGAACCTCCGGGTGCGCACCGCGATGGGCAGCGGCTTGTCCGGCTCGCAGGGGTACATGTCCTGTTCGACGATCGCGAACAGGTCGACCCCCAGCCGCTGAGCCGCCGCCAGCACCGGGCCCAGCTCCGGCACCCCGGCCGGCGGTTCGCACATCACACCCCGGGCCACGGCGGGCCCGAACGGGATGCCCTGGGCCTGGACGTCGGCGAGGACCGCCGGGTCCACCTGCTTGAGGTGGAGGTAACCGATCCGCTCGCCGTAGGTCTCGATCAGCTTGACGCTGTCGCCGCCGCAGTAGGCGTAGTGACCGGTGTCCAGGCAGAGGTTGACCAGGTCGGTGTCGGTCGAGTCGAGGAAGCGCTCGACATGGTCCTCGGTGTCGATGTGGGTGTCGGCGTGCGGGTGGACGACGATGTCCAGGCCGTACGCCTCCTTGACCTCGTGGCCGAGCCGCTCCATGCCCTTGGTCAGGTGCGCCCACTGCTCGCCGGTCAGCTCCGGCGGCTCCAGGATCTCGGCGGTCCTGTCGTCGCGCCAGAAGGACGGGATGACCACCAGGTGCCTCGCGCCCATGGCCCGGGTGAGCGCGGCGACCTGGCTGACGTGCTCCCAGGTGGACTCCCAGACGGCGGGGCCGCGGTGCAGGCCGGTGAAGACCGTGCCCGCCGAGACCTTCAGGTCCCGCTTCGCGATCTCGTCGGTGAGGCGGGCCGGGTCGGTCGGGAGGTAGCCGTAGGGGCCGAGTTCGATCCAGGAGTAGCCGGCCTCCGCGACCTCGTCGAGGAAGCGTTCCCAGGGGACCTGCCCGGGGTCGTCCGGGAACCAGACGCCCCAGGAGTCGGGGGCCGAGCCGACCCGGATGCGGTCGAGGGGGGTGGTCATGGGGTCACGACGTCCCTTCCGGACCGGCCCCGGCGGGAGCGGCGAGGTCTTCCTCCTCGGGGAGTTCCTCGGTGTCGACCCCGCGCACCTGGGACAGCTCGTGCTTGAGGGCCGCGAGTTCGGCGCCGCCGGCCATGTGGTTGGTGAGTTCCTCCAGGGTGATGTCGCTGCGCTCGGCGGAGAGTTCGAGGGTGCCGAGGCGCAGGACGCTGAAGTGGTCGCCGACCATGTAGGCGTGGTGCGGGTTGTGGGTGATGAAGATGACGCCGAGGCCGCGTTCGCGGGCGGCGGCGATGTACTTCAGGACCACGCCGGACTGCTTGACGCCGAGGGCGGCCGTCGGCTCGTCCAGGATGAGGACGCGGGCGCCGAAGTACACGGCGCGGGCGATGGCCACGCACTGGCGCTGGCCGCCCGAGAGGGTGCCGATGGGCTGGTCGAGGTCGTCCAGGACGATGCCCATGTTGCGCAGTTCGCGGTCCGCGGTCTCCTTCATCCTGGCGATGTCGAGACGGCGCACGGGCCAGGGGCCCTTGGTCATCTCGGAACCGAGGAAGAAGTTCCGCCACACCGGCATCAGGGGGACGGTGGCGAGGTCCTGGTAGACGGTGGCGATGCCCTTGTCGAGGGCCTCGCGCGGGGTGGAGAAGCGGACCGGGGTGCCGTCGACGAGGAAGTCGCCCTCGGTGTGCTGGTGCAGCCCGGAGATGATCTTGATGAGGGTGGACTTGCCGGCGCCGTTGTCACCGAGGACGCAGGTCACCCGGTTCGGGAAGACCTTGAGGTCGACGCCGTGCAGGGCGCGGATGTTGCCGTAGGACTTGCCGGCGCCGCGCAGTTCGACGATCGGGCCGCCGTCGGCGGACGCCTCGTCCTGGAGGACGGCCCCGTGGGTTCCGGTGGTGTTGTCAGTCATCGGGTCACCTCCTGGTCGCGGTCCGCTGGACCCACAGGTTGATCATCACGGCGCCGAGGAGCATCACGCCGAGGAAGGCCTTGAACCAGTCGGGGTTCCAGCCCGCGTAGACGATGCCCTGCTGGACCATGCCGAACATGAAGGCGCCGAAGACCGGGCCGATCGCCGAACCCGCGCCGCCGGTCAGCAGGCAGCCGCCGATGACCGCGGCGGAGATGTAGATCAGCTCCTGGCCCACGCCCTCGCCGGACTGCACGGTGTTGAAGGAGAACAGCTGGTGCATGCCGACGAACCAGGCGCCGAAGCCGACCAGCATGAACAGCGAGATCTTGGTGAAGTTCACCGGGACGCCGACCGCGCGGGCGCTCTCCTTGTTGCCGCCGACCGCGAAGATCCAGTTGCCGTACCTGGTGCGCAGCAGCACCCAGGTGGCGATGGCGGCGAAGAACAGCCACCAGAAGATGGTGATCTTCACCTGGACGCCGCCGATGTCGAAGGACGACGCGAAGATCGCCTTGGCCTGTCCGAAGCCGTCCATGTTGCTGATGTCGTCGGTGGCGACGTTGCCGGTGACCAGCTTGGTCACCGCGAGGTTCACGCCCTGGAGGATCAGGAAGCTGCCCAGGGTGATCAGGAAGCTGGGCAGTCCGGTCTTGACGACGAGCCAGCCGTTGAGGAAGCCGATGCCCAGCGACACGACGAGCGCGACGATCACGCCCGCCCAGACGTTCAGGGTCAGCTGGTAGCTGAGCATGGCGGCGGTGAGGGCCGAGCTGACCACCGCGACGCCGGCGGAGAGGTCGAACTCGCCGCCGATCATCAGCAGGGCGACCGGCAGCGCCATGATGCCGATGGTCGAGGACTGGTAGAGGATGTTCGCCATCGAGCTGGCCTCGCGCACCGGTGGTGCCGCGACCAGGAAGAAGACGTAGACCGCGACGGCACCGAGGAAGACGCCGACGTCCGGCCGGGCGAGGATGCGCAGCGCCAGGGGGCGCTGCGCGGTCCGCCCGTCCTTCTCCTTCGGGCCCGGGGCCGGCGGCGTCGCCACCGCCGGCTGTGCCTGCTGACTCATACCGATCACCGGGTGCCCTTCGCGGCGAACTCGGCGACCTTGTCGACGTTGGACTTGTCGACGAAGGCCGGGCCGGTCAGCACCGGCTGCTCACCGCCGCCGCTGTAGTTGCCGTTGTTCTTGTAGAGCCACAGCGAGTCGATCGCCAGGTAGCCCTGGAGGTAGGGCTGCTGGTCCACGGCGAACTCGATGGTCCCCTTGCTGATGGCCGTGGTCAGGTCCTTGTTGAGGTCGAAGGTGGCGACCTTCGCCTTGCTGCCCCCGTCGGACACCGACTGCACGGCGATCAGCGCGATCGGGGCACCGAGCGTGACCACGTGGTCGATGGCCTTGTCCTGCGTGAGCTTGGCGGTGATCGTCGACTTGACCGCGGTCGGCGAGGTGCCGTCGACGTACAGGGTCTCCGTCGTCCCCGAGAACGTCTTCTTCACACCGTCGCAGCGCTGGGTGAGACCGACGTTGCCCTGCTCCTGGATGACACAGACGACCTTCTTCGCGCCCTCGGAGTTCAGCCGGTTGCCGAGCGCCTCGCCCGCGACCGTCTCGTCCTGGCCGAAGAACTCCAGCAGCCCGAGCTTCTTCCAGTCGCTCAGACCGGAGTTGAGGCCCACGACCGGGATCTTTGCGGCGTTGGCCTTGGCGACGACGTCCTTCATGGCGTCCGGCTTGGCGAGGGTGACGGCGATCCCGTCGACCTTCTGGTCGATCGCGTTCTGCACCAGGTTGGCCTGGTTGCCCGCGTTCGGGTCGGCGGAGTAGACGAGCTTGATGTTGTCCTTGTCGGCGGCGGCCTGGGCCCCCTTGCGGACGATGTCCCAGAAGGTGTCGCCCGGCGCCTGGTGGGTGACCAGCGCGACCGTCATGCGGGGGGTGGACGCCTTGCCGGCGGAGGCCGCCGCACCTCCCTCTTCGGACTTCTTTCCGCCGGAGCTGCTGGAGCAGCCTGCGAGGGTCAGGGCTGCCGCCGCGGCGACGGCCACGATCGGGGCCAGCCTGCGCGAACGGGACTGGGAAGAGCGGTCCATCCTGCACCTCACTGTGCGAGCGGAGAAGGCAGGGATCCGGCGGATCCCCGGGCCCGGACCGACGGAAGTGGTCCGGGTCACTGCTGTGCGTTGGGACGGGATACAAGTCCCTGCGAGGCCCGCTGTCAATACTTTGTTAAGACATCATTTCACATTCAGGTCCGAATGTAAGTACAAACCATTGACAGCGCGGCCCGCCCCGATCTACACCTGAGAGGCATCCGCCCACGTGCCTACCCGCTCCCGCCCGACGTACCCCTGACCCGGTCCGCCGACGCCCGCCCGACCCACGACACACCCCGTCCGAATGAGGTCCCCCATGAGCCAGCCGACCACCCGCCTGACCGTCGCCCAGGCGCTGGTGCGGTTCCTGTCCGCCCAGTACACCGAGCGCGACGGTGTCCGGCACCGGCTGATCGCCGGCACCTGGGGCATCTTCGGCCACGGCAACGTGGCGGGGATCGGCCAGGCCCTCCTGGAGTACGGCGACATCATGCCGTACCACCAGGGCCGCAACGAGCAGGCCATGGTGCACGCGGCCGTCGGGCACGCCCGCCAGCTGGACCGGCTCTCCGCACAGGCGGTCACCACGTCCATCGGGCCGGGCGCCACCAACCTGGTGACCGGCGCCGCCCTCGCCACCATCAACCGGCTGCCCGTCCTGCTGCTCCCCGGGGACTACTTCGCCAGCCACGCGCCCGACCCGCTGCTGCAGCAGCTGGAGCACCCGACGGAGTTCGACGTCTCCGTCAACGACACCCTGCGCCCGGTCTCCCGCTACTTCGACCGGATCACCCGCCCCGAGGCGCTGGTCCCCTCCGCGCTGAACGCGATGCGGGTGCTCGCCGACCCGGCCGAGACCGGCGCGGTCACCCTGGCCCTCCCCCAGGACGTCCAGGCGGAGGCGTACGACTGGCCCGAGGAGTTCTTCGCGGAGCGCGTGTGGCGGGTCCGGCGGCCGGCCCCGGACCCGGTGGAGCTGACGGCCGCCGTGGCCGCCGTGCGGGCCGCCAGGCGGCCGTTGATCGTGGCGGGCGGCGGAGTCCACCACAGCCGCGCGGAAGGCGCCCTGAGGGCCCTTGTGGAGGCCACGGGCATCCCCGTCGCCTCGACCCAGGCGGGCAAGGGCTCGCTGCGCCACGACCACCCGGCCGACCTCGGCGGGATCGGGCACACCGGGACCGCCGTCGCCGACGACCTGGCGCGCACCGCCGACCTGGTCATCGGCGTCGGCACCCGGTACACCGACTTCACCACGGCCTCCGGCACCCTCTTCCAGAACCCGGACGTACGGTTCCTGAACCTGAACATCACCGGCTTCGACGCCCACAAGCTGGCCGCGCGGACGGTCGTGGCGGACGCGCGGACGGCGCTGGAGGCGCTCGCCGGGGCACTGTCCGGGTACCGCGTGGACGGCGCGTACGAGGCCGGGTACCGGGCCGGCAAGGAGCGCTGGGACGCGGTCGTCGAGGCCGCCTACCGCGCCGACGACGAGGACGCCGTACCCACCCAGACCCAGGTGCTCGGGGCCCTGGACGCCGTCGTGGGCGATGACGACGTTGTCATCAACGCGGCCGGCTCGCTCCCGGGCGACCTGCACAAGCTGTGGCGGGCCCGCTCGCCACGCCAGTACCACCTGGAGTACGGCTACTCCTGCATGGGCTACGAGATCCCGGCCGGCATCGGCGTCCAGCAGGCGGCCCCGGACACGGTGGTCTGGTCGCTGGTGGGCGACGGCACCTACCTGATGATGCCGACCGAGATCGTCACCGCCGTCCAGGAGGGACTGCCCGTCAACCTGGTCCTCATCCAGAACCACGGGTACGCCTCCATCGGCGGGCTCTCCGAGACGGTCGGCGGCGAGCGGTTCGGCACCGCCTACCGCTTCCGCTCGGCCGACGGCACCTTCGGGGGCGCCCCGCTGCCGGTGGACCTCGCCGCCAACGCGGCCAGCCTCGGCATGGAGGTGCTGCGCGCGAAGACCGTGCGGGAGCTGCGCGAGGCCCTCGCGGCGGCCCGCGCGAGCGACCGGCCGACGTGCGTGTACGTGGAGACGGACCCGGCGCCGACCGCCCCCGGGGCCGAGGCCTGGTGGGACGTGCCGGTCGCCGAGACCGCCGCCCGCGAGGCCGCCGTGCACGCCCGCGAGGAGTACGACCGGCAGGTCGCCGACCGCCGCCGGCACCTGTGATCCCCCGACCCCGGAAGGAGGTGTCCCGGTGGCCCGTACCGGCGATTCCGCCCGCAGCGCGACCGTCTCGGCGCTCGACACCCTGGACTTCGCCCTGGACCGCGGCAGTCCGGTTCCGCTCTACTACCAGCTCGCCCGGCAGCTGGAGGAGGCCATAGAGCACGGGGTGCTTGCCCCGGGCAACCTCCTGGGCAACGAGATCGACCTGTCCGTGCGGCTCGGGCTGTCCCGGCCCACGGTCCGCCAGGCCATCCAGTCGCTGGTCGACAAGGGCCTCCTCGTGCGCCGCCGGGGCGTGGGCACCCAGGTGGTGCACAGTCAGGTCAAGCGGCCGCTGGAGCTGAGCAGCCTCTACGACGACCTGGAGTCGGCCGGACAGGGCCCGACCACCCGGGTGCTGCGCAACGAGCGGATCCCGGCGAGCGCCGAGGTGGCCGCCGCGCTCGGCATCGCAGAGGGCGCGGAGGTCGTCGTCCTGGAGCGGCTGCGCTGCACGCACGGCCAGCCGGTGGCGTTCCTGTGCAACTACCTGCCCGCTGCCCTGATCGAACTCGACACGGAGCGGCTGGAGTCGACCGGCCTGTACCGGATGATGCGCACGGCGGGCATCACCCTGCACAGCGCCCGGCAGACGGTGGGCGCCCGCAGCGCCACCGCCGAGGAGGCCGTGCGGCTGGACGAGAAGGAGGGCGCCGCCCTGCTGACGATGCAGCGGACCGCGTACGACGACACCGGGCGGCCGGTGGAGTACGGCAGCCACGTCTACCGGGCGTCCCGGTACGCCTTCGACTTCCAGCTGCTGGTACGGCCCTAGGACACGCCGTGCCCGGGCGGTTGCTGCGGGTTTATCCGCCGGTCCCGTCGGCCGAAACCAACACGCCCGCACACGAGCCCCCACGGAGTTTGCCCCGAGGGGGCTCCATCGTCCCGCTTTGTTCAACAAACCGGCAGGCAACCATGTCGATTACGTTTCGGGCAAGAGACGGGCGAGAGAGCCGCAGGCTATTGACGCATGAGCGGACAAGCGGCTGTTATTGCGCCCACGATGTTCGGCCGAGTTGGTTTCTGATCGGTTTCGGGACCTTTCGAAGATCAACTCTTCCCCTTGCCGAACCCTGTTACTACAGGAGCCGCCATGCGCATCTCCCCGTCCGGTCTTCACGTGCCGGGTCCGAGCCGCCGTAACGTCCTGCGCGGTGCCGGTTCGGCCGCCCTCCTCGCGGGCGCCGGCATACCCCTGCTCTCCGCATGCGGCGGCAGCGGGTCCTCCTCCGACCCGAAGACCGTCAGCCTCGGCTCCAACTCGTCCGACGCCGTGCCGAAGAAGGCCTTCGCGGAGATCTACGCCGCCTTCACCAAGCAGTCCGGCATCAAGGTCGACGTCAACACGAAGGACCACAACACCTTCCAGGAGCAGATCAACTCCTACCTGCAGGGTACGCCGGACGACGTGTTCACCTGGTTCGCCGGTTACCGCATGCAGTTCTTCGCGGCCAAGAACCTGGCCTCGCCGATCGACGACGTGTGGGCGAAGATCGGGGACAACTTCCCCGACGCGATGAAGCAGCTCAGCAAGGGCGAGGACGGCAAGTACTACTTCGTCCCGCTGTACACGTACCCGTGGGCGATCTTCTACCGCAAGAGCCTCTTCCAGGCCAAGGGTTACGAAGTCCCCACCACCTGGGACGCGTTCGTCGCCCTGTGCAAGAAGATGAAGAACGACGGCCTGGTCCCGATCGCGTTCGGCGACAAGGACGCCTGGCCGGCGATGGGCACCTTCGACCAGATCAACTTCCGCCTCAACGGCTACGACTTCCACAAGTCCCTGATGGCGGGCAAGGAGGCGTGGACCGACCCCAAGGTCAAGGCCGTCTTCGACCACTGGGCCGAGATCCTCCCCTACCACCAGGACGGCTTCATGGGCCGCACCTGGCAGGACGCCGCACAGTCCCTGGTGTCCAAGAAGGCCGGCATGTACGTCCTCGGCTCCTTCGTGGCCCAGCAGTTCACCAACAAGGCGGACCTGGACGACCTCGACTTCTTCGCCTTCCCGGAGCTCAACTCCGCGTACGGCCAGGACACCGTCGAAGCGCCCACCGACGGCTTCATGGTCAGCAAGTCCCCCAAGAACCACGACGGTGTCGTCAAGCTCATGGAGTACCTGGGCACCCCCGAGGCCGAGCAGATCTACCTCAAGGCCGACTCCAGCGTGGTGGCCGCCTCCAGCAAGGCCGACACCTCGTCGTACACCGCGCTGCAGAAGAAGGCGTACACGATGATCAGCGGCGCCAAGAACCTCACCCAGTTCATGGACCGCGACTCGCGTCCGGACTTCACCTCCACGGTGATGCAGCCCGGTCTGCAGAAGTTCCTGCAGAACCCGAAGGGGATCGACAGCCTGCTCTCGTCCATCGAGCGCCAGAAGAAGACGATCTTCGCGTCCGAGTGAGCTCCCGAATGTCGACCGACACCCCCACGAAGTCCCAGGAGGCGGCCGCCGTGCCGCCTCCTGGGCGCGCGTCCGAGAAGAAGCGGATCCGGCAGGGCCACAAGCGCCTGCTGACCCGCCGTGACCGGATCACCCTCGCCTTCATGGCGGGCGTGCCGACGATCCTCCATGTACTCCTGGTCTGGGTGACCGCCCTGGCCTCGATCCTGCTCGCCTTCACCTCCTGGGACGGCATCGGCTTCGACTCCATCAAGTGGGTCGGATTCGACAACTTCCATCAACTCTTCGCCGACAACCCGCAGTTCTGGCCGGCCGTCGAGCACAACGTCATCTGGTTCGTGGTGCTCATCCTGATCCCGACGCCGTTCGGCCTGTTCCTGGCCGTGCAGCTGGACAAGAAGATCCGGTTCAGCCGGGTCTACCAGACGGCGTTCTTCCTGCCCGTCGTCATCTCCCTGGCGTGCATCGGGTTCGTCTGGCAGCTGATCTACAACCCGGACACGGGTCTGATCAACAGCATCATCGGCGCCAACAAGCCGGGCCACTACATCGACTGGATCGGTGACCCGAACCTCAACCTGTGGGCGGTCCTGGTCGCCGCGTCCTGGCGGCACACCGGCTACATGATGATCCTTTACCTGGCCGGCCTGAAGAGCGTCGACCCGTCGCTGCGGGAGGCCTCGGCCCTCGACGGCGCCAACGAGTGGCAGACGTTCAAGAACGTCATCTTCCCGACGCTGCGGCCGACCAACACCATCGTCCTGGTCGTGACCATCATCGAGGCACTGCGCGCCTTCGACCTGGTCTTCGTCTTCAACAAGGGCGCCCAGGGTACCGAGTTGCTCTCCATCCTGGTGACCAACAACATCATCGGCGAGTCCAGCCGCATCGGTTACGGCTCGGCGATCGCGGTGGTGCTGCTGTTCATCTCGCTGATCGTGATCATTCCCTACCTGATCGCGACCTTCCGGAAGGAGCGCCGCGCATGAGCACCGTGAGCAGTGCGCTGCCCAAGCAGCGCAACCCGATCCGCCCGGCCCGCGTGCTGCTGCACGTGTTCCTGGCGGTCACGGCCCTGGCATGGCTCGCCCCGTTGCTGTGGGCGATCTTCTCGGCGCTGCGCCCGTACAGCGAGACCAGCGACCGCGGTTACGTGTCCTGGCCGCACACGCTGAACCTCGACAACTTCAAAAACGCGTTCGAGCAGTCGGACATGACCCACTACTTCATGAACACGCTGGTCATCGCGGTCCCGGCCGTGCTGCTCACGCTGTTCCTGTCGTCCATGGTCGCGTTCTACGTGGCCCGGTTCGACTTCCGGGTCAACCTGTTCCTGCTGCTGGTCTTCACGGCCGGCAACCTGCTGCCGCAGCAGGTCATCATCACCCCGCTGTACCGGATGTACCTGCTGACGAACCTGCCGGGGATCACGCAGAGCGGCAAGCTGTACGACTCGGCGCTCGGCCTGGTGCTGATCCACGTGGCGTTCCAGTCCGGGTTCTGCGCGTTCGTGCTCTCGAACTACATGCGTTCGCTGCCGCACGAGCTGACCGAGGCCGCGCTGGTGGACGGTGCCTCGGTGTGGCGGCTGTACTGGCAGATCACGCTGCCGCTGTGCAAGCCGGCGATGGCGGCCCTGGCGACCCTGTTGTCGATCTGGATCTACAACGACTTCTTCTGGGCGCTGGTGCTGATCTCGACCGGTGAGAATATGCCGATCACGTCGGCGCTGAACAACCTCTCCGGCCAGTACTTCACCGACCCGAACCTGGTCGCCGCCGGTTCCCTGCTGACCGCGATCCCGACGCTGCTCGTGTACTTCGCGCTCCAGAAGCAGTTCGTCAGCGGTCTGACCCTGGGCTCCGCCAAGGGCTGATCCGGCCCCGTCCGAAAGAGAACCCCGTGCACAACCCGTTCACCCCGGTCGCCTCGGTGCCCGTGGACACGCGTACCGCCCGTGTCCACGAGGAGGGCTGGCAGTCCTGGTCGCCCAGCGGCGCCTACGCCCTCGGGGCGGCCCCGTACCGCCCGGCGAACGCCAACTGGGCGACCGTGTGCTACCGCCCCGGCCGTACCGTCCCCGCCGGGGCCTTCCAGGGCGAGGGACTGCTGGCGCTCGACCCGGGCGACGGCTCCCCGGTGCGGCTCTGGGCGGCGGCCGACCCGTTGCACGAGGTGCCGTCGGTCCGGCTGACCGTGGCGGGCGGGGTCGCCGAGGTCGAGGCCGACGGCCCGGTCAAGGAGTGGACCGGCGCGGGCATCCAGTCCGTGCTGGGCGAGTGGGCCGGCGCGCTGGCCGTGCCGGCGCCCCGCCCGGCGCCCACCGTCTGGTGCTCCTGGTACGAGTACTTCACGGCCGTCACCGAGGACGACATCCACGAGAACCTGCGGGCGATGGACACCCTCGACCTGCCGATCGACGTGGTGCAGATCGACGACGGCCACCAGAGCGCGCTGGGCGACTGGCTGACCCTCTCCGGCCGCTTCCGCTCCCGGCGGGGCATCGCGGACGCCATCCGCGCCCGCGGCCGCCGGGCGGGCATCTGGACGGCACCCTTCCTGGTCGACCCGGCGAGCGACCTCGCCGAGACGTACCCGGACTGGCTGGTCCGCGACCCCGAGGGCCGACCGCTGCGCGCGGGCCGCAACTGGGGTCACGTGCTGTACGTCCTGGACACCACCCACCCGGCCGCCGCGGCCTACCTCACCGACGTCTTCGCGACGCTGCGCGCGGAGGGCTACGACTACTTCAAGACCGACTTCCTCTACGCGGGCGCGATGGACGGCGTACGGCACTCGGGCGCGGACGCGCTGACCGCGTACCGGCTGGGCGTCGGGCTGATCCGGGAGGCGATCGGCGCGGACGCGTACCTGGTGGGCTGCGGCGCGCCGATGCTGCCCTCCATCGGCCTGTTCGACGCCATGCGGGTCAGCCCGGACACGGCTCCGCACCGCCGCCCCGAAGCCGACGACTTCAGCCAGCCCGGCCAGGATCCCGCCGAGTTCACCGGCGTCGGCCGCCAGTGGCAGCACGGCCGCCTCTGGGTCAACGACCCCGACTGCCTGCTGGCCCGCCCCGCCGTGGAGACCCGTGCGCGCTGGGCGGCGCACGTGGCGGCGGTCGGCGGTCTGGTCGCCACCAGCGACCGGCTGCTCTCCCTCGACCAGTGGGGCGTGGAGACAACCCGCCGCCTTCTCACCGGAGTTACCGGAGCCAACCGATGAACGACCGCACCCTCTCCGTCCCCGGCATCGTCTACGGCGGCGACTACAACCCCGAGCAGTGGCCCGAGGAGGTGTGGGCCGAGGACGTCCGCCTGATGCGCGAGGCGGGCGTGAACATGGTCAGCGTCGGCATCTTCTCGTGGGCGCTGCTGGAGCCGTCCGAGGGCGTCTTCGACTTCTCGCGCATGGACCGGATCCTCGGCCTGCTGCACGACAACGGCATCGCCGCCGATCTGGCCACCCCGACGGCCGCCCCGCCGGCCTGGTTCTTCCGCGCCCACCCCGAGGCGCTGCCGGTGGACCACGACGGCCGCGCCCTGTCCTACGGCAGCCGCCAGACGTTCTGCCCGAGCAGCCCCGCCTACCGCGAGGCCGCACTGCGCATCACCGGCGCGATCGCCGACCGGTACGCGGGCCACCCGGCCGTCCGGATGTGGCACGTCCACAACGAGTACGGCTGCCACAACGCGGCCTGCTACTGCGACACCAGCGCCGCCTCCTTCCGCCGCTGGCTGCGGGCCCGGTACGGCGACGACCTGGCGGCGCTCAACGACGCCTGGGGCACGACCTTCTGGAGCCAGTGGTACTACGACTGGGACGAGGTCCTGCCGCCCCGCGCGACCGGTGCCGTGCCCAACCCGACGCACCAGCTGGACTGGCGGCGGTTCTGCTCCGACGAGCTGCTCTCCCTGTACACGGCGGAGCGCGACGTCCTCAGGCTGGCGGCGCCCGCCGTCCCGGCCACCACCAACTTCATGGTGATGTTCAACTTCGACGCCCTCGACTACTGGCGCTGGGCACCGGAGCTGGACGTGGTGGCCAACGACCACTACCTGCGGTCCACGGACCCGGAGTCGCAGATCGACATCGCGCTGAGCGGCGATCTGATGCGCTCGCTGGCGGGCGGTCCGTGGCTGCTGATGGAGCACTCGACCGGCGCCGTGAACTGGCAGCCCGTCAACCGGGCCAAGATCGCGGGCGAGTTGCGCCGCAACGCGCTCGCGCACGTGGCGCACGGCGCCGACGGCATCTGCTACTTCCAGTGGCGGGCGGCGAAGACGGGCGCCGAGCAGTGGCACTCGGCGATGCTGCCGCACGCCGGGACCGACAGCCAGATCTGGCGGGACGTGGTCCGGCTGGGCGCGGACCTCCGGGCACTCGCCGAGGTGCGCGGCAGCACCGGCACCGCCGATGTGGCCGTCGTCTGGGACTGGGACGCCCGGTGGGCCGTGGAACTGCCCTCGCAGCCGAGCGGGCGGCTGCGCTATCTGGACGTCGTCCGCGCCTGGTACGAGCCGCTGTGGCGGGCCGGCGTGGCGGTGGACTTCGTCCGCCCGGACGCCGACCTGTCGGCGTACAAGGTGGTGCTGGCCCCGAGCCTCTACCTGGTGGACGACACGGGCACCGCGAACCTGACCGCCTTCGCGGAGGCCGGCGGCACCCTCGCCGTCGGCTTCCACAGCGGCGCGGTGGACGAGAACTGCCATGTCCGGCTGGGCGGTTACCCGGGCGCCTTCCGGGAGCTGCTGGGCGTCTCCACGGACGAGCTGTTCCCACTGCTGCCCGAGGAACGGGTGACACTGAGCGAGGGCGGCCAGGGCTCGCTCTGGTCGGAGCGGGTACGGCTCGCGGGCGCGGAAGCGGTCACCTCGTACGCCGACGGTCCGCTCACCGGGGTGCCTGCCGTGACCCGGCACGGCTACGGCGCGGGCGCCGCGTGGTACGTGGCGACGCTCCCGGACGCCGACACCCTGGCGGGGCTGCTCGGCCGGATCCGCGCGGAGGCGGGCGTGGCCGCGGGCCGTACCGCCCCGGCCGGGGTGGAGGTCGCCGTGCGGCGCGGGGCGGACGCGGACTACGTGTTCGTGATCGACCACACCGGCGCGGGAGCCGAAGTCCCGGTCGCGGCGGGGTCGGTGGAGCTGCTGTCCGGGAAGCCGGCCGACGGGACGGTCTCCGTGGCGCCGGGCGAGGTCGCCGTCGTGCGGGAGCCGCGGCGGGACGCATAGCCGCCGGGGGCGGTGCGGCCGTTCGGCGGCCGCGGGTCCGTCGTGGCTTGTCGCGCAGTTCCCCGCGCCCCTGAAAGGGCGCGTTGTGGCCGGCGACTGATGTGCGCCCCGCGCCCCTCAGGGAGGCGCGGGGCGCATGTCAGTCGCGGGCGAACGGACCCTCCAGTGCTGCCCATTGGAGCAGCATGATGGTCTTGGCGTCGGCGATCTCGCCGGTGCGGATCATCTCCAGGGCACGCCGGAAGGGGAGTTCGAGGATCTCGATGTCCTCGCCTTCCTCGTCCAGGCCGCCGCCCTCGTGTGTGCGGGTCGAGGGGCCGTAGGCGGCCGCGTAGAAGGAGATCCGCTCGGTCACCGAGCCCGGGCTCATGTAGACGTCGAAGACGTGCTCGACCTCGCCGACGGTGTGGCCCGTCTCCTCGACGACCTCGCGGCGCACCGCGTGCTCCGGGTGCTCGGCCTCGTCGTCCAGGAGCCCCGCCGGTGTTTCGACCAGCATGCCGTCGGGGTGGCCGTTGACATAGACCGGGAACCTGAACTGGCGGGTGAGCAGGACGGTCTCGCGCTCGGTGTCGTAGAGGAGGAGCGTGGCGCCGTTGCCCCGGTCGTGGGTCTCGCGTTCCTCGGTGTGCCAGGTGCCGTCGGCGTGCTGGAGGTCGAAGGTGGTGGCCCGCTCGACGTACCAGTGACTGGACAGCAGTTTCACGTCCCGGACCTTCACCCGCGGGTTGCCGGTCAGATCCAGACCGGTCCGGTCGAGACCGGTACGGCCCCGGCGGTCGGGGCTGTCGATCCCGGCGGTCATCGCGGTCCCGCCGCGCGGGCGAGGGCGTTCAGGTGGCTCATGGTCACCTGTCTACCACCCGCCCGCAGGAGCGCGCCGCACGAGGCGCCCCCGAAGGGGCGCGGGGAACTGCGCGACCAGCCACGACAGGCCCGCAGCCGACCGACAAGGCCCCCTCGGCCCCTCCGGCGCAGCGCCTAGTGCACTTCGGCGGGTCTGGGCCCCTCGTCCAGGAACCCGCCCGACTGGTGCTGCCACAGCTTGGCGTAGGCGCCCTCCGCGGCGAGCAGTTCGTGGTGCGTGCCCTGCTCGACGATCCGGCCTCGGTCGAGGACCACCAGCCGGTCCATGGAGGCGACCGTGCTCAGCCGGTGCGCCACCACCAGTGCCGTGCGGCCCTCCATGAGCCGCCACAGCGCCTCCTGGACGAGGATCTCGCTCTCGGAGTCGAGCGCGCTGGTCGCCTCGTCGAGGAGCAGGATCGGGGCGTTCCTGAGGATCGCCCGGGCCAGGGCGACCCGCTGGCGCTGGCCGCCGGAGAGCTTGACGCCGCGCTCCCCCACCATCGTGTCGAACCCGTCGGGCAGCGCGTCGGCGAACTCCGTGACGTGCGCGGCCTCGGCGGCCAGCCGGATCTCCGCGTCGGTGGCGTCCGGCCGGGCGAAGGCGATGTTCTCCCGCAGGGTGCGGTGGAACATCGCCGGGTCCTGCGGGACGTAGGCGATCTGGCTGCGCAGGTCGGCCTGGCGCAGCCGGCTGATGTCCTGGCCACCGATCATGATCCGGCCGGCGTCGATGTCGGTCATCCGCAGCAGCAGCCGGGTCAGCGTGGTCTTGCCGCCGCCGGAGCGCCCGACGAACCCGAACTTCGACCCGCTGGGCACGTCCAGCTCCAGCCCCTCGAACAACGGTTTGGCGCCCGTGTGGGTGAAGGAGACCTGCTCGAAGCGGACGTCGGCGGCCCGGGGCGCCAGCGGCTCCGGGGCCGGCGGGTCGGTGACGGTCGGCGGTTCGAGGAGCAGTTCGGTGAACTGGGCCGCCTCCGTCATGGAGCTCTCCATGCGGCGGTAGATCTGGTTGAACTCGAACATGATCCGGGTCGCGTTGGTGTAGTAGGTGAAGGCGACCACGACCGCCTCCACGCTGTGCCCGCCGCCCGCCAGCGCCACCGCGAGCAGCAGGCCCACCGCGTTGGTCGCCACGGACATCGGCGCGACGAAGGTGTCGATGCGCAGGTTGCCGTAGTCCCAGGAGCGCAGGGTGCGCCGCCTCGACTCGGCGACCCGCGACCGGTGTTCGGCGGCCTCCCGCTTCTCGGCGGCGAACGCCCGGACGGTGTCCATGTTCATCAGGCTGTCGGCGACGTGCCCGGACACCCGGGCGATCGCCTCCTCGCGCTGGTCGACGAGCCGCTGGCGGCGGCGGATCAGCGGGAACACGCACACCGCCGTCACCGCGATCATCGCGAGGAGCGCGACGACGAGCAGCGGCTGGTAGCGCCACAGGATCACCGAGCCGAACGCCAGCGGCACGAAGCTGCCGACGATGTTGAAGGTCAGCGTGTCGCCGAACTCCTCGAAGCGGGTGGCGAAGCTCAGCACCCGTTTGGTGAGCGAACCCGCGAAGTTGTCGTGGAAGAACGCGGCGTCCTTCGCGAACAGTTCGTCCATGCCGATGACGTACAGGTGCTCGATGCCGAGGGCGTCCAGACGGTTCAGGCAGTGCAGACCGACCCGCCAGAACGTCTCCGCCAGCAGCAGGACACCGGCGAAGCCGAGGACGTACGGCAGTGTGGCGCCGAGGCCCAGGCCGTGGCTGTCGGCGATCCGGCCGATCAGCTTGGCCACGACCAGCGGGGCGACGTAGTTGATTCCGATGTTGCCGAGCGCCGGCAGCAGCATCCCGGGCAGCGTGAGCCACTTGAGCCGGGCCAGCTCCCGTCCGTAGTGGCGAAGCGCGAGCAGCACGGCGCCCTTGCGCGGTCCCGTCGCAGGTAAATCGACAGAGGATGTCATCTCAACCCTGTGTAGTCGTCGCGCGGCATGCCGAGTCGGCCACCGTGTGGTCGCGGCGGCCTGGTATCGGCAGGTCAGGAAAGGGAAGTGTCCCGCGACGACGGTCCCTGGGTCCACGTCTTTTTTCACCGGCGACTACGGTGCGAACACGCTCTCGACCGACCGGAGCCGTGGCCGGGCGCTCCGGTACGGCCCCGCCGGTGCCGGCCGGTCACCTCGCCGAGCCGGTGCCGCGGCGGGGAGCGGCCCCGGCCGGTGACACGGCGGGGAGCGGCCGCAGCCCGGCAGCTCGGTCGGGTCCCCCACAGCCGGCGGCCGCGTCGACACGGGCGTGTTCCGGCGCGGGTCGGGCACTCCGGTCGACGGGTCGACGGGCGTCAGGCCTGCCGGCGGGCCGGCACCGTGTGGATATCGGGTGCGCGCGGCCTGGGGCGAAGTGGCCCGTGTCATGGGAGCGAGAATGGCCCAGAGGTCCGGGCCGGTTCCGGCATAGGGTCGAAGGCGTGACGACAGCAGCGCCGCCGCTCATCCCGGCCCGCCATCGTCCGCGGTGGCAGGACCCGGCGCCGGACGCTGAGATGGGTCACAGCGGGCGCCCGCCGCCGGGCGGGGCCTGTCCGTCGTCCCCACTCCCCCGCTCTCCCCGCTCTCCCCGCTCTCCCCGCTCTCCCCGCTCTCCCCGAGGAAACCCCCATGCGAGCCATCACCGTCAAGGACCGCGACGCCGGAGTCGGCGGCCTGGCCCTCACCGAGCTGCCGCAACCGCACGCCGCCGAGAACGACGTGATCGTGCGCGTGCACGCGGCCGGGTTCACGCCCGGCGAACTGACCTGGCCCGCCACCTGGACCGACCGGGCCGGCCGCGACCGCACGCCGAGCGTGCCCGGCCACGAACTGTCCGGCGTGGTCACCGGGCTGGGCTACGGCACCACCGGACTGACCGTCGGCCAGCGGGTGTTCGGGCTCGCCGACTGGGCCCGCGACGGCACGCTCGCCGAGTACACCGCCGTCGAGGCCCGCAACCTCGCCCCGCTCCCGGCCGACGTCGACCACGTCACGGCCGCCGCCCTGCCGGTCTCAGGGCTCACCGCCTGGCAGGGCCTCTTCGACCACGGCCGCCTGACCACCGGGCAGACCGTGCTGATCCACGGTGCCGCGGGCGGGGTCGGATCCGTCGCCGTGCAGCTGGCGCGGGAGGCGGGCGCACGGGTGGTCGGCACCGGCCGGGCGGCCGACCGCGAGTTCGCCCATGGCCTGGGCGTGGACGCCTTCATGGACCTCCAGGCCGAACGGCTGGAGGACATCGGCGAGGTCGACCTGGTGTTCGACGTGATCGGCGGCGAGATCCTCGACCGCTCCACGGCGCTGGTCCGCCCCGGCGGCACGCTGGTCACCATCGCCCATCCGGTCACCGTGCATCCCGCGGACGGACGGGCGGTCTTCTTCGTCGTCGAACCCGACCGCGCGCGCCTCGCCGACCTCGCCGCACGGGTGCGGGACGGGCGCCTCAGGCCGGTCGTCGGCGCGGTCCGGCCGCTCACCGAGGCGATCGCCGCGTTCACCCCGGACAAGCGCACGCCCGGCCGGACGATCATCCGGGTGGCGGAGGACTGAACGCGCCGGGGCGGCCGTCCCGGCCGGACCGGAAAGGCCGCCGCACCCGCCCTCGCCGGACCTGCCGCCGACGCCGGCGGGTCCGGCGTCGGTCCACCGGTTGGTCCGTCGCCCTGATCGACTAGCTTCCCGACGGCGCCCGGCACCGCTGCCAGTCCGGGTCCGGGAGTTCGAGGAGCCGGGCGATGTCCGTCGCCTCGGGCAGCGGCCCGTGATCCCCCGTCACCCTGAGCGCGGAGACGGCGGTGAGGTGACCGAGCCGAAGGGCGCGGGACAGCGGCTCCGCGCGCAGCAGCCCGGCCAGGAAGCCCGCCGCGAAGGCGTCGCCCGCGCCGACCGGTTCCACCACGGCCGTCCGCAGCGCGGGCACCGTGCAGGCACCCTCCCCGGTCAGGGCGGTCGCGGCCCGGGCGCCGTCCTTGACGACGAGGATCCGCGGGCCGGGCAACAGGTCCCGCAGGCCCGTGACGGTCAGGTCCGCCCCCCACAGCTGCTGCGCCTCGTCCAGGCCGACGAAGACGATGTCGGCCCGGTCTGCGAGGTCGCGCAGCACCGTCGGCGCGGTGCCGTCCGGCCAGAGCGCGGCACGGTGGTTGACGTCGAAGCTGACGGCGTACGGCCGTTCGGCGGCGGGGGTGTCCAGGGCGCGCGTCACCAGGGCGCGGCAGGAGGCGGAGAGGGCCGGGGTGATGCCGGTGAGGTGCAGCAGGGCGGCCGAGCGCAGCGGTGCGGAGTCGAGCAGGCCGGGGCCGAGGGCCGAGGCCGCCGAGCCGGCGCGGTAGTAGTGGACGCGGGTTCCGGCCGGTCCCGGGTTCTTCAGGAGGAGGCCGGTGGGCCGGTGCGGGTCGGTGCGCACGCTCGTCACGTCGACCCCGGCGGCGGCGACCGTGGCGCGCACCCGGCGGCCCAGCGGATCGTCGCCGACGGCCGAGAGCCAGCGGGCCGGGACACCGTGGTCCGCGAGGTACATGGCCACGTTCGACTCGGCACCCGCGACGGACAGCCGCAGCTGCCCGGCGTCCGCCAGCGGCCCGGGCGGGTCGGGGGCGAGGGCGGCCATGGTCTCGCCGAGGCAGACGACGGGTCCCGGGGCCGGACGCCAGGCAGCCGTCACGCGGGCCCCTCCTCCCGTACGACGGCCCGGAACGCGCGGGCCCGGTCGCGCAGCGCGCCGAGGCTGCCGCCGTCCGCCGCGTCCCCGACCAGGGGGGAGCCGACGCCGACCGCGGTGGCCCCGGCGGCCAGGTAGGCCCGCGCGGCCGGCACGTCGACGCCGCCGACCGGGACGAACGCCGCGTCGGGGAACGGCCCGCGCAGCGCCTTCAGATAGGCCGCTCCCCCGGCCTCGGCGGCCGGGAAGAGCTTCAGGGCGGCCGCGTCACGGGCCTGCGCCGCGATCACGTCGGTGGGGGTCAGCACGCCGGCCAGGACCGGCATGCCGAGCTCCCGCGCGGTGTCGGCACCGGCGCCGAGACCGGGGGTGACGGCGAAGGCGGCGCCCGCGCGGTGGGCGGCGTGCGCGTCGGCTGCGGTCAGCACCGTGCCGGCGCCCAGCGGGTGGCCGGGGCCGAGTTCCTCGTGGGCCCGCGCGATGACGGTGAGGGCGTCGGCGCCGCTGAGCGACACCTCGATCAGTTCGACGCCCTCCTCGGCCAGGGTCAGTACGGTGCGCAGGGCGGCGTCCGGGTCGCCGCCGCGCACGATGGCGAGCAGGCGGCGGGCGGCGAGGGCGGCTCGCAGATCCACGAGCGGGGCTCCTTCCATGGTCAGCGGGGGCACGGGCAGGACGCGCCGACGGTGAGCCGCCAGCGGACCTCGCCCGAGGCGGGGACGCGGGCGGCGTCGTCGGGACCCGCGTCGGCCAGGTCGAAGACGCGGCCGAGCATCGGCTCCACGCCCGTACTGCGATAGGGCCGGCCGACGGGGAAGCCGCCGAGGTTGCGCCACAGGGCGACCGACACCGGCTGGCCCTCCGCCTCGACGGCGAAGGCGAGCCGGTCCGCGCCGTCGTGCACACAGCACCGGCCGCCGTCCACCACGGCGCCGACCGCCGTGCCGTCGTCCGGCCCGAACCGGTCGAGCCGCAGCCCCCGGGGGGCCGGCCAGTCGCCGTCCACCCAGGGGGCACCGGCCGGCCAGGGACGGCCCAGCAGTGGCGCCGCCTCCGGGAACAGCCGGGTGGGCGCCCCTTCCCGGGCCCGTACGACGGCCTCCTCGGAGAGGTCGAGGAGCGCGTGGGCGGCCCAGAGGAAGCGGAAACCGGGTTCGGCCGTGAGCACGTAGGCGGCCTCGACACCGTCGTCCGTCCCGCGCAGCGTGCGCGTCAGGGCGAACCGCTCGCAGCGCACCGTCGCACCGTCCCCGTCCCCGTCCGGCGTCCAGGGCCGGGACCACGCGTCCCCGTGGTCGGGGGTGCCGCGCACGGTCGGGACGCACTCCTCCAGCCCGCCCGCGTCCACGAACGCGTCGCCCGGTGCGACACCGTCGCGTTCCGGGCTCTCGCGCCGCCACAGCCATTCCCGGCCGGCGTGCCGCAGCGAGGTCCAGCGGCCGCCGTGCGCGAGGTCGGTCACGACGTCGAGCGGCACGCTCACCACTCCGCGAAGGAGCCGTCGGCGTGCCGCCACACCGGGTTGCGCCACTGGTGCCCGGCGCGGTCGGCCGCGCGGACGGCCGCCTCGTCGAGGGTGATGCCGAGGCCGGGGGCGTCACCGCGGTGCGCGTGCCCGTCCACGAACCGGAAGGGTTCGGGGTCGACGAGGTAGGAGAGGAGGTCGGCGTCCCTGTTGTAGTGGATGCCCCGGCTCTGCTCCTGGATGAGGAAATTCGGTGTGGCGAAGGCGACTTGGAGGCTGGCCGCGAGGGCGATGGGCCCGAGCGGGCAGTGCGGGGCGAGCTGGGCGCCGTAGGTCTCGGCGAGCGAGGCGATGCGGTGCACCTCGGAGATGCCGCCGGCGTGCGAGAGGTCCGGCTGGGCGACCGCGACGCCGGCGGCGAGGACGGGCAGGAACTCGGCGCGCGAGTACAGGCGTTCGCCGGTGGCCAGCGGCACCGGGCTCGCGGCGACCAGGCCGGGCAGCAGGTGGCCCTGTTCGGGGACGACCGGTTCCTCCACGAACAGCGGGTGCAGCGGGGCGAGTTCGGTGAGGACGCGGCGGGCGCTGGCCGCGGTGAAGCGGCCGTGGAAGTCGACGGCGACGTCCCGGTCCGGGCCGAGGACGTCCCGGGCGGCGCTCACCCGGGCGACCACGGCCGCCGTCTCGGCGGCCGTCGCCAGCGGCGAGGTGGCTCCGGCGGCGTTCATCTTCACCGCGGTGAAGCCCGCTTCGACCTGGGCGGCTATCTGCTCGGTCAGCTGGGCGGGTTCGTCGCCGCCGACCCAGGCGTAGACCCGCACCCGGTCGCGGACCGGACCGCCCAGCAGGGCGTGCACGGGGGCGCCGTAGGTCTTGCCGGCGATGTCCCACAGGGCCTGGTCGAGGCCCGCGACGGCGCTCGACAGCACCGGGCCGCCCCGGTAGAAGCCGCCCTTGGTGAGCACCTGCCAGTGGTCCTGGATGCGCAGCGGGTCCTGCCCCACCAGGTACTCGGCGAGGACGTCCACGGCCGCGCGGACGACCTCGGCGCGCCCCTCGACGACGGGCTCGCCCCAGCCGACCACTCCGTCGTCGGTCTCGACGCGGCAGAACAGCCAGCGCGGCGGGACGAGGAAGGTCTCTATCCGCTCGATCTTCACCGGCCGACGCTGCCTTCCGTGTCGTTGCTCCCGGTCCCCTCTTCGGGGCTGTCCAGCCGTGCCAGGTCGCGGCCCGCCTGGTCGAGCAGGGCCCGCATGGCCGTCTCGGCCGCCTGCGGGTCGCGGTCGCGCACCGCGTCCAGGACGGCGCGGTGGGCGGGGACGGGGTCCTCGCTGTGCGGGGAGCTGTGCACGATCCGGTCGCGGTGGGCGAGTCCCGACTCGATCACCATCTCCATGCGTTCGAGCAGTTCGTTGTGGGTGGCGGCGAGCAGGGCGCGGTGGAAGGCGAGGTCGGCGTCGACGGCGTGACCCGGGTCGGTCTCCTCCCGCCCCATCGCCTCCACGGCCGTCTCCAGCAGCAGCAGGTCGGCCTCGGTACGGCGCTCGGCGGCGAGCCGGACGGCGGCCGGCTCGATGATGGCGCGGACCTCTGCGAGGTTGCGCAGCAGCGACCATTCCGCGCCGGTCGTCCCGCCGCCCTCGAACTGCCAGCGCAGCACGTCGGCGTCGAGCAGGTTCCAGTCCGCGCGGGCCCGTACGAAGGTGCCGCGCTTCTGGCGGGCGTCGACCATGCCCTTGGCAGCGAGCACCTTGAGGGACTCGCGCAGCGCGGTGAGGCTGACGTCGAGTTCGCTCTGCAGCGCCACCAGGTCGAGCGTGGCCCCTTCCGGGATCTCGCCGCCCAGGATGCGGCGCGCCAGGGCCTCCACGGTCTGGCCGTGCACACCGCGGCGGGCGTAGGGCGTCATGTCGTACAGCCTTTCTCTTCCACGTTCCGGTCCAGGGTCATCATGCGGAGGCCTTCACGACGCTCCAGCCGCCGTCCACGACGAGACTCGACCCGGTGATGTAGGAGGCCTCGTCGGCGCAGAGGAACGCGATCGCGGCGGCCACCTCCTCGGGGGTGCCGAAGCGGCGGGCGGCCGTTTGGGCGATGCTGCGTTCCCGTTCCGCGGGCTCCACCCGGTCCCAGGCCCCGGTCAGGATCGGGCCGGGGAGTACCGCGTTGACGCGGACCTCGGGCCCGTACTCGACGGCGAGCTGCCCGCACAGGGACAGCAGGCCGCCCTTGGCCGCGGCGTAGGCGGGGTGGCCGGGGATGCCCGCGTGCGCGTGCACGGACGAGGTGAGGACGACCGCGCCGCGGCGGGCGCGCAGGTCGGGCAGGACCGCCTTGACGCCGAGGAAGCTGCCGGTGAGGTTGACGGCGAGCTGTCGCTGCCAGGACGGCAGGGACAGCTCGCCGGCCGGCAGCACCTCGACGGTGTAGGCGTTGCTGACGAGCACGTCGACCGGGCCGAAGGCGTGGGCGGCGGTGACGATCCGCGCCCAGTCGTCCTCGGCGGCGACGTCCGCGTGCACGTACCGGGCCCGGCCGCCGTCCTTCTCGATCCCGTCCACCACGGCCTGGCCGTGTTCGTCGGCGATGTCGGCGAGCACGACCGCGGCGCCCTCCCCGGCGAGGCGCGCGGCGGTGGCGGCCCCGATGCCGGAGGCGGCGCCGGTCACCACGGCGGTGCGGCCGGTGAAACGGGCACCGTACCGTCGTACGGACTGGTCCATCGGGCTCCTTAGAGGGTGAACTGCTGGAAACATATGCGGCCTACAGGCGGCTCAGCACCACCAGGTCGGCGTCGTGTTCGGCACTCCACGCGAACGGCATGCCGTGGTGGAGCAGATGGGCTCCGCTGTACGACGTTCCGGTGGCCGTGTCCCGGTAGCGTGCCACCGGGTCCAGGCCGCGCAGCCGGAGCCGGTCGGGGCGGCCGGGCAGCAGCGGCGCCCCGTCAAGGCGGCCGGTGGAGAGCGCGGCGACGACGGTCCGGTCACCGGCGTCGTACTGGACCCCGCAGGTGGGGTCGTCCGGCGTCCCGAGCAGCCGGGCCTCGCCGTGGTGGACCACGTCCCGCACCTCCTTGTACCGGGCGATCCAACGGGCGGCCTCGGCGCGCTGCTCCGGGGTCCAGGCGCGCAGGTCGGCCCCGATCCCCAGGACCCCGCACATGGCGTTGACGAAGCGGAAGGCGAGGCTGCGCGGACGCGGGTCGAAGATGCCGGGGGCGTCGGTAACCCAGGAGCTCATCACGTGCGGCGCGTGGGCGTGCAGGAAGCCGTGCTGGATGCGCAGCCGGTCCATCGGCGCGGTGTTGTCGCTGGGCCAGACGACGTCGGTGCGGGCGATGGTGGCGTGCTCGATCCGTCCGCCGCCGCCGGCGCAGCCCTCGACGGTGACGTCGGGATGGGCGGCGCGCAGGTGGTCGAGGACCCGCAGGTATCCGGCGACGTGCTCGGCGTCCAGGTCGACCGGGCCGGCGGAACCGGTGCCGGGGCGGCCGCGTTCGGTGGGCGGGCGGTTCATGTCCCACTTGAGGTAGCCGATGCCGTAGGTGCCGAGCAGCCGGTCGAGGGTGGCGATGACGAAGTCCTGGACGTCGGTCCGGCCGAGGTCGAGGAGCAGCTGGTTGCGGACGAGCCGGGCCGGGCGGCCGTCGACGCGGTAGACCCACTCGGGGTGTTCGGCGTGCAGCCGGCTGCCGGGGCTGACCGACTCCGGCTCCACCCACAGGCCGAAGTCCAGGCCGAGCGCGCGGACCTCCTCGACGAACGGGCCGAAGCCCCGCGGGAACGCCTCCGGGTCCGGGTACCAGTCGCCCAGTCCCCCGGTGTCGTCGGCGCGGCCGGTGAACCAGCCGTCGTCCACGACGAACAGCTCGGCCCCGATGTCCGCGGCCGCCTTCGCCAGCTCCAGCTGCCCGGCCGCGTCGACGTCGAAGCCGGTGGCCTCCCAGGAGTTGTAGAGCACCTTGCGGGGGCGGTGCAGCCGGTCGCCGGTGAGGCGGCGCTCGTAGCGGTGCCAGACCCGGGACAGGCCGTCGAGTCCGTCCGGGCTGAACGCGCAGGCGAGGCGGGGAGTCGCGAGGGTCCGGCCGGGGGCCAGGCGCACGGCGCCCTCGTGCGGGACCCGTCCGGCGCGCACCCGTACGGCACCGCCCGGCTCGGCCTCGGCCGTGATGTGCCAGTTGCCCGGCCATTCGAGGGCGACGCCGTACGCGGCCTCCTCGTCCTGCACGGCGAGCCAGGGCGCGTACGCGTGGCCGGGCGCGCCCTGCGTGCTGCCGATGGCGAACGTGCCCCTGGTGAGGTCGAGTCGGGTGTGCTGGAACTCCTGCGACCACTGACCGGAGAGAAACGTCAGCCGGGCGGCGCCCCTGACGGGAACGTTGACGGCGGCCGAGTCGAGCCGCTCCAGGCGGAGTTCGGTGGTGGCGGTGAACTCGCTCCAGCGGAGGATCACGTCGGTGCCGGGGACGGTCTCGTAGCACAGGACCGTGCGCAGGCCGATCAGCCCGTCCACGAAGGCGAGCCGAAGAGACCCCTGCGCCTCCTCCGCGCCGTCGAACTCCCACCACACGCCCCGGTCCGCGCCGGGGCCGGTCACCACCAGTTCGGACCCGGTGAACGGCCGCAGCCCGTACGGCAGGTACTCGGCCGGTGCCGCGTCGGCGGGCGTGATGAAGTGGGTGCGGTGGGACCAGTCGAGGGCGGAGGGCCCGTCCTCGACGCCGAGCGGGCCCCAGGCGTGGAGCTCGGCCCAGGGGCCGTCCGGGGAGAGGCGGACGGTGTAGCTGGTGTGCTCCGTCCGCAAGGTCCAGCGCTGGTGGCTCACTTGACCGCTCCGAGGTTGAGGCCTGCCACGAAGTGCCGCTGGAAGCGCAGGAAGACGGCGACCGTGGGGGCGGCGGCGATGACGGACCCGGCGGCGACCACGTTCCACTGCGACACGTACTGGCCCTGGAGTCCGATGAGGGCGGCGGTGATCGGCATCTTGGTGTCGCTGCGCAGGACGGTGATCGCCCAGAGCAGGTCGTTGAAGATCCAGGTGAAGGACAGCGCGCTGAGGGCGGCCAGGGCGGGGCGGGTCAGCGGGAGGATGATCCGCCAGAAGATCTGCCACGGCCCGGCGCCGTCCACGACCGCCGCCTGCTGGATCTCCACCGGGATCGACCGCATGAACCCGTGCAGGACGAAGACGTAGAAGCCGACCCCGAACCCGATCTGCACGCCGATCAGCGCGGGCAGGGTGTCGTAGACGCCCATCACCTCGCTGAGCTTGGAGACGGGGATGAGCAGGATCTGCGGTGGCAGCAGGTTGCCGCCGAGCATGAGCAGCAGCAGGGCGCGCCGGAAGGGGAGTTCGTAGCGGCTGAGGGCGAACGCGGCCATCGCGGCGAGGGCCAGGGTCACCAGGACGCAGGGGATCGTGACGAGCAGGCTGTTGATCAGGGCCTGCTGCTGGCCGCCGTCGGTCCAGGCCTGGCCGAAGTTGGCCAGGGTGAAGGAGCGCGGCCAACTGCCCAGGCCGTGGGCGGCGATGTCGTCGAAGGAGCGCAGGCTGGTCACCACGACCAGGGCGATGGGCAGCAGCCACAGCACGGCCAGGGCGCCGGCGCCGAGGTGGAATCCGGCGGTGGCCGCTCTTCTGCGGCGCAGCGCCGTGGAGTTGGCGGACATCAGTCGGCCTCCCGGAAGGCGCGGACGAGGTAGGAGGCGATGACCCCGAAGGCGAGGACGAAGATGACGACGGCCAGGGCGGAGCCGTAGCCGAGGCGCAGGGACTGAAAGGCGGTCGAGTACATGTAGGTGCTGAGCAGTTCGGAGGAGTGGTAGGGGCCGCCGCGGGTGAGGGACCAGACGACGTCGAAGGAGCGCAGCGAGTCGATGATGATGACCGACACCACAACGGCGTTGACGCTGCGCAGCTGGGGCAGGGTGACGTGCCGGAACCGCTGCCAGGCGCTCGCGCCGTCGACCTTGGCGGCCTCGTAGAGCGCCGGGTCGATGCCCTTGAGGCCGGCCAGGTACAGCACCATGACGTAGCCGATCTGGCGCCACAGGGCGGGCACGATCACCGCGTACAGGGCGGTGTCCTGGTCGGCGAGCCAGGCGTGCTGGAGGCTGCCGAGCCCCACCGCTGCCAGCACCCGGTCGAGGACGCCGTCGGGCTGGTAGATCGCCTGCCAGACGAGGGCGGTGGCGACCAGTGAGAAGACCACCGGCAGGAACAGCGCGGCCCGGTAGAAGCCGACCCCGCGGCGCTCCTGCTGGAGCAGCAGCGCCGCGGCGAGGCCCAGGACGGCGGACAGGCCACCGAAGAGGACCAGCCACAGGACGGTGTGGCCGAGCGCGCTGCGGAAGACGTCGTCGTGGGCCATCTCCCGGAAGTTGTCCAGGCCGACGAACTGTGGCGGTGAGACGCCGTCCCACTTCGTGAGGGCGAGGTAGAAGCCCTGCAGGGCGGGCCAGAACACCCACACGGCCTCGGCGAGCAGCGGGACCAGGACGAAGGCGAGGACCAGCGGCGGGGTGCGCCGGGGGCCCCGGGGCCGCCTGCCGCTGACGGGCAGGCGGGCCGGGGTCTTCCGGTCGGGGGCGGTCAGCAGGGCCACGTCAGGCGTTCCAGATCTTCTGGGCGTCGCGCTGCCAGTCGGTCAGGATGCCGCCGATCTGCTTCGGCTCGGCCAGGAACTTGGTCAGTGCGGTGTCGGCGGTGGGCTGCAGGGCGTCGCTGGAGTCCCGGTTGAAGAACTGGGTGATCTCGGCGGCCTCCGCGACGTGCGCGCGGCCCTTCTTCACCAGCGCGGTGCCGGCGTCCTTGGCGTCCGGGTTGCAGGGCAGGACGGTCCCGGAGGAGCCCTTGATGTATATCTCCTGGGCCTCGGCGGTGGCGAGGTACTTCAGCAGGTCGAAGACCTGGTCGCGGCGGCCGGTGCGGGCGCTGGCGAAGTAGCCGTCGACCGGCGCCTCCTCGGCGAGCGGGACCTTGGAGTCGATGACGGGGAAGCGGAAGAAGTCGATGTCGTCCAGGGCGTCCTTGGGTGCCGAGTCGGCGAAGAAGGTGCCGATCAGCATCATGCCGGTCCTGCCGTTGAGCAGGGCGGTCGTCGCGTCCTGGAAGGCGAGGGCGGTGCCGTTCGGGTCGAAGTACGGCAGCACCTCCTGCCAGCGGTCGAAGACCCTGCGCACCTCGGGGTCGTCGAACCGGTGCTTCCCGGCGAGGAGTTCGCGGTGGTATGGGGCGCCGTTGATCCGGATGTCGAGGTAGTCGAACCAGGCCGACGCCACCCAGGGAGTGTTGCCGCCGGCGCCCAGCCCGATCGGGGCGACGCCCTTGGACTTGAGCTTGTCGCACAGGTCGAGGAACTCGTCCCAGCTCTTGGGCTCGCTCACGCCCCACTTGGCGAAGTGGGACTTCCGGTAGAACATGCCCCACCAGTAGTAGGTGTTGGGCACGAAGACCTTCTTGCCGGAGCTCGCGGTGCACAGCGAGTGGAGCGCCTGGGTGTACCGCTTGAGGTCGGGCGAGGAGTTCCACACCTCGTCGAGGTCGAGCAGCAGGTTCTTCTTGGCGTAGGCGTCCGCGACCGAGCCGGGGTACCAGGTGTACACGTCCGGCGGGTTGGCGGAGGTGAGGTAGGTCGGCAGCTGGGTGCGGAAGGTCTCGGCGGCGACGGTGTTCAGGCTCGCGCTGCCGGACCCCTTCTTCCCGTAGGCCGCGACCAGGTCCTCCATCGCGGCCTTGGCCTGCGGGGCGGACAGGTTGGACTGGAGGGTCGCCGGGCCCTTCGAGGAGGTCTTCCCGGAGGAGGTGGAGGTGACGCAGCCGCTGAGCAGTGCCGCGGTCCCGGCGGCACCGAGTCCGGCGAGGAAGCGCCGTCTGCTGGTCTGGGGGTTGGCCATGGTGATGTCCTCGTTCAGTTGAATCGGGTCCGGTACACGTGGCCGTCGACTCCGCGGAAGACCGCGTCCACGGCTCCGTCCGGGGCGGCGACCGCGCCGAGCGCGCCGTCGAACGCGGCGCTCGGGAACTCCTGCCGTTTGCTCCAGCCCTGCCAGGCGCCGTCGGCGTAGCGCTGCTGCCAGAGGGTGTAGTCGGCGGCCCGCGCGTACAGCAGCACCGCGTCCCCGGCGGCGACCAGCGTCGGGCTGCCGCTGACGGTGCCGCCGAGCGCGGTCCAGTCGGACCACTCCCCCGAGGTGTCCCGGGTCCGGGTCCACACGTCGTCGGCGGTGGTGCGGACGGCGACATGGACGCGCCCCTGCGCGTCGACGGCCGCGGACGGACGGCCGGAGACCTGCAGTCCGGTGGGCGCGCCGAGCGAGGACCAGCCGGACGCCGGGCCGCGCTGCACCACCGTGCCGTCGGCACCGCGTGCGAAGAGCGTCCAGTGGGCGGGGTCGGTGAAGGCGACGGACGGCGCGTCGGTCAGCTCCCCGCCCAGGGACTGCCAGCGTCCCCAGCGGCCGTCGGCGTAGACCCGACGGTAGGCCCGGGAGTCGGCGCCGCGCACGAAGACGTCGACCCGATCGCCGGCTGAGGCGTACGCGGCGGGCTGGCCGAGGATCTTCCCCTGCGCGGGACCGCCGAGGTCCTTGGTGCTCCCGCCGGTCCGTACGACGAGCGAGCCGTGCGGCCCCCGGAAGAAGGTGGACCCGTCGGCCGTCACGGCCGGGCTGGCCGTGGCGGTGACGCCCAGGTCGGTCCCGGGCAGGGCGTCGGCGCCGGTCAGCTTGAGCAGGGCGGTGCCGTGCGCGGGTACCTCGACGGTGTACGACCCGGTGTGCGTGCCCCGGTCGGCACGTGCCCGCAGGTCACGGACGCGCACCGGGCCGCCGAGGCCGGTGTCGGCGAACTGCACGGTGCGCTCGGCAGGTTGGTCCGAGCGGTTGAGCAGGACGACCGCGCGCTGCCCGTGCCCCTGCAGGACCTTGCTGTAGACGTCGCCGACCGAGTCGGTCGCCACGCGTACGCCCTGGACGGCCAGCGGGTCCTGGTCGACGGCGATGATCTCGGGGTTGCGGAGCGTGGCGAGCATCGAGTCGGACAGGGTGCGCGGGTCGGAGCCGAGCATCAGCGGCGAGCCCATCTCGGCCCACATCACGAACTGGGTGGTGGACTCCTCCTGGCTGAGCTCGTACGTCCCGTCGGTCATCTGCCGCATGGGGATGAGGTAGTCGGGATCGTTGTAGTGGCCGGGTCCCTGTGCCTCGGGGTGCCAGGCGTTGGCGTCCATGTTGCGCAGGATGTTGGGCCACTCGCCGGGGCTGGGGGTGCCCCAGGCGATGTCGGTGCCGGTGCGCCAGGAGTCGGCGATCGCGGGGGCGTAGACGTAGGTGTTGTGGGCGTCCTGCTCGGGGGTGTGCGGCAGGCCCCAGTCGTCGGTGAGCGGGTTGCAGAGGTTCAGCAGCATCTTCCGGCCGGACGTGGCGACCGCGTCGCTGAACTCCTTGTACGCGGGGCCCGGATCGAGCTTGGCGCCGATCCCGCAGAGGAAGTCGACCTTGATGGCGTCGATCTTCCAGCTCGCGAACTGCCGTGCGTCCTGGTCGTAGTGGCCACGGCTGCCGAGGCCGCAGCTCGTGCCGCCGTCGTAGGTGCCGGCGTCGGTGTAGATGCCGGCCCGGAGCCCGCGCTTGTGCAGGTAGGAGACGAGGGCGGGGATGCCGGAGGGGAAGCGGTCCGGGTTGGCCGTCAACCGGCCCTGGGCGTCCCGGGGGTTGTCGGCCTGCCAGCCGCCGTCCAGCCAGACGATGTCGTAGCCGGCGTCCCGCAGACCACTGCTGACCAGCTTGTCTGCGACGGCGCGCACCTCCTTCTCGGTGGGTGCGCCGAGCCCGTAGTAGGTGTTCCAGCCCATGTAGGGCGTCGGCGCGAGGCCGCTGTCGTAGCCGGTGGGTGCGCCTTGGTCGACGGTCGTCTGCGCGACGGCGTCGGGGGTCACGGTGGCGGCCAGGACCACCGCGACGGCGGCCGCGAGGGCGGCCCGGGTGATCCGGCGGTGCCGGGGTCCGGCTGCGGGCGGGTGCGAAGTCACTTGCGTCTCCCGGGGGTTGGGAAGCAGGAGAAGGAGACGCGGGCCGCCCTGCCGGAGCGGACCCGCGGCGTCACGGCGACGACTGTGGCCTGTGGCCGAAACTGTGTCAAGATTAATTACTAATTTAGTAGAAGCGAGACGGAGGCGGGACCGGGCAACCCCGCCCCGCGTGGCCCGCCTCGCGCCTCACTTCCCGCCGGGAGCGGCGCGGCGGGCACGGATCGCGGGCGCGCCCGCACTGAGGAGGGCGCACACCACGAGCCCCGGCGGGAGCAGACCGGCCCAGCCCGGCGCCGAACGGAGAACCGCCATGCAGGCCGCCGCGCCCGCGATGAGGGCCCCCAGCCGGACGGGCACCCAGCGGCTCGGGCGGCCCGCCCCCACCCCCTTGACGATGTAGGTGGCCAGGGTGCCGGTGAGGTAGGTGGTCGGCGCCGCGGCCCGGCCCGCCGCCACCATGGCTCCCGACTGGACGCCCATCGTCAGTGCGGCGCCGAACTGCAGGGCGTCCCGGGCCGCCCGCCCCGGGGTTCCGCCGAGGACGGCCCAGACCACCGCGCCCACGGCCAGCAGGAGCGCCTCGCCGGCGAGACAGAGCAGCACCGGCCGCGACCAGTGCATGGCGGTGCCCCCGTGCCGGCGGGTGCACCGGGCGCTGACGGCCGCACCCAGCCCGAATCCGGCCAGCGCCAGCACCGCCGCGGTCACGCCGGTCGCCTGGGACCGGCCGACCGCCATCCCGAGCAGGGCCAGGTTGCTGGTCATGACACCGGCGAAGACATGGTCCAGCGCGGTGAAGGAGATGGTCTCCACCGCCCCGGAGGCCGCGACCAGCAGCACGACGGCGACGCGCAGGTGGGTCCCCGGTTCCGCCGGTGGTTCCGCGGGGACCTCTGTCGCTTGCTCGCGCGGCGCGTCACTCACAGTCCCCGAGCGTAACGCGAGGTGAGCACCGCCCCCCGTCGCCGTGCGCCGCCGGGTGGACCTGGCCACTGCCGGATGGACCTGGCCACTCGGAGGCGGCGCGGACCAGGCCGTCCAGCCGGGCCTGGTGACCGTTGAGCATGGGGTTCGGGCGCTCGCCCGCCAGGGCCGCGGCCGGTTCACCGTTCCGGGTCTCCTGGGTGAGGATGCGCACCCGGCCGCCCGGCAGGTCCTCGACCAGCCAGCCGTGCAGCACGTCGAGGCGCTCCTCGGGTCTGCCGTCCTGCTTCGCCGTCCAGGGCCGCCGGCCCGGGACGCCCTCGGCGGGCGCCCGGAACTCGACGACACGGGCGTCCAGCGGCGGGAAGCCGAAGGTGCCGAAGCTGAAGACCCGGTCGTCCGTCAACTGCGGGCCGCCGCCCCGAGGGGAAGGCGATGTTCCCCGTCGGCACCGTGCTGCTCGACAACGCCGGGCACTACCCCTTCGAAGACCCCGGCCGGCAGCAGATGGAGGACGCCGTCACAAACTTCGTCGCCAGGAACACCGCCTGACCCCGCCGCCGCGTTGCGACCCGCGCCTCGAGCTCCGCTCTCGCCGGACGGCCTAGTGGCGCCCGGTCAGGAACACCGAGCGCAGCTTGAGGCGGTCCGTGGCGGGGTTTCCATGGGGCTTCAGCGTCCAGGAGGCGCCCGTGCAGTCCGGCTCGGTGAACACGACCACCCACTCGTCGGTGTCGTTGCGCGGGGCGAAGGCGGGCTCGGAGGAGCCCGGGTCGGCGACCTCCGGCAGGGTGACGCAACCGGGGCTTGCCGGGTCGTGGAGGGTGGCCGACCGCGCGGTGCCGTCCAGGCCGACGAACTTGTAGGAGAAGTCACCGGTGGCCGCGTCGGCGGACATCGGCACAGCCACCACGAGGGCGAGCGCGCCGAGGGCCGCGGCGACAGCCGAACGAAGACGCATGGGGAACTCCTTTGTGCAGGTCGCGGTATGCGGGTCCAGCCTGCCCCGGTGACCGCCCCCCTTCGACGTCCGTCACTCCAACGAGGCGGGCAGGAACGATCCGCTTCTGCTCCGTGTGGGCGACAGACGCCACCGGGCCCCTGGGCCGACCCCGGCGGCCGTGCCCGTCCCGCCCCGGCCGCGGACGATCTCCAGGGCGCGTCACCGACCCGGTGTCCGACGGCGACGTCACCCGAACGGCCCAACATGACAGGTCGCCCACATGGAGGAACCTCACGCTGATTACTGTCCCAACCGAGGCAATCCGTGAAAGGCGAACCACATGCGCATTCGACGAATCCTCGCCGCCGTCATCGCCACGGCAGCCCTCGCCGGACTCGGCCTCACAGGCGCTGCCACCGCCACCGCAGCCAGCCTCACGCCGGGTGAATGCCAGCAGGGCGGCGGAACGGTCAACTGGGCGAACAACACCTGCAAGGGCGGTATGTACGACGGGCAGATGGTCGACTGAACCCTACTGGGCGCCCCGCAGCCACGCGCTGCGGGGCGCTGCCGCGCACGCGTCGCCCGGAGGGTCGCGGGGACCGTGCCGACCCGTAGGACACCCTGGGTCCGACTCGGCCCGGAAGCACCGTCGCACCGGCCGATCCGGCGCACGGCCGGTGCACGTCGGCGGGCACGAACACCGCCGGAGAGACCCTGAGCGAGCGTGTCACGGCCGGAGTCCGGCCCCAGCGGCCCGCAAGAACGGCCGAGGGCCGGTTCCGGACACCTCCGAAACCGGCCCTGACCTGCGACTGTCTCCAGCCGGGACGACAGGATTTGAACCTGCGACCCCTTGACCCCCAGGAGTAGGGGTCAAGGGTATTTTCTGGATATAGAAGACTTGATCGGGGCGGATAATGTGCAGAGCAGGCTCCGTCGTGCACCATCACGCACACCGCGTGGTCCCCAACTGGTCCCCACGAGAGCGGGGACGACGAACGACGTTGTCTGCTCACAGAGGCGTCCCCCTCGGTCGAACAGGCGGCTCAAGAGGAACCTTCCCTGAAGGCATTCAGCACCGTTTCAGGCCCTTGCCCCCAGAGACGTCCGCCGTCGCCTCCTTGGTTGGTTTGGCTACTCCGGACCGAGGTGAATGGAGGGGACCCACCGGGTGGGTGGGCCGCGGCGGGCGGGACGGGCTCGATCGACGGCGCCACGCGTCCCGACCAGGCGGGCCTGCTCGGTGGGGACGTGCCCGCGGGCGCGGGCGGCCTTGCGGATCCGGGCGTTCATACTCTCGATTGCGTTCGTCGTGCACACGATCTTGCGGATCTCCACGTCGAACGAGCCGCGCTGGGGGAATCCGGGCTCTGGCGCCTCCCCGCGAGAGGGGAGGCGCCGTCATTCTGGCCGGCCGGCCCGGTCGCCTACGCCGTGCACGCCGACGCACCGCACAACAGCGCCCGGCTCACTGGCAGACGAACGACTTGTGCGCGAGGTCCGTGGTCAGCCTGGTGACTTTGCACGATTGGCCACCCGGTGGGTAACCCTGCGGGACACCGTTACTGTCACGGAAGACGAGGTCCCAGGTCCCGCCGACGTCGCGCAGGTCCGCGTAGCCGAAGATCCCGAGTCCCCCGGGAGTCTGTTCCTGAGTCATCGTCTGATTCACGACCTGCAGCGGCGTACCGATCATCTTTCCGTTGGCGTTGCCGTCTACCGGGCCCATGTCCAGAGGTCCGCCCGCGGAGCCCACGGTCAGCTGGGGCGGCCGGGAGGTGTTGAAGTCCAGCATCTGGTAGAGATGGATGTGCCCCGACAGGACGAGTCGCACGTTGTCCCGCAGCCTGCCGAGATTGGTGTTGCCGACGGCAGCGGCAAGGACGCGAGTCGGCGCTTCCACTCCAGGATTCGGCGGTGGGGCGGCTGCTTTTACCATCCACAGTGGCTTGTGCGTGAACACGAAGTAGTCCTGGTTCGTGCGACCGGGCTGCGCCGCGTTCTGGTTCACGGCATCGAAATACCCGGTGAAGCGGCCGAGGTTCGCTGTGCTTCCGTTGTCGTTCGGATCGGCCTGCGAGGAGTCCACGTTGACGAGGTTCAGGGTGCCGGCGCGGATGAACGCGGGCGGGGTGAAATCGCTGCACGAGCCGTTGCTGCGGAGTACGTCGGCTAGGTAGCGGAACCATGCGCCGCCCGCGCCGCCCTGGTGCGGCTGGTTGCAGTCTTCGTGGTTGCCCCGGGTCAACGCGACGGGTGCTTTGGCCAGCAGCGTTTCCGCGGGCCGGAAGAAGTCGGCGACGACGCAGTCCCAGCTGGCAGCCTGGGAGGATGTCTGGCAGCCTGGATTGCTCGCCTTGTCGTCTTCCCTGGAGGGATCCTCCCGGTAGAGGTAGTCACCGGTGTGGATCACGAGATCCGGCTGCGTCACGGTGGCAAGGCTGGTCGCGATCCGCCCGAAGGGCCACTCGGTCCGGCAGCTCTGAACCTGGCCTCTAGCCGGCACGCTGCACCCGGTGTCGCCGATGACTCCGATCTTCGCAGGACGTGTCGACGCGGTCCACTTCGGCAACGGGAGTTGCCTCCCGGGATGCAGCGTGGCCGCGTGGAGCGTCGTCGGATCAAGCTCCGCCTTGGACGCCGCGAGCGGGATCCCCGTCGTGCCTCCCAACTCGCACACTGTGGTCGGGAATTGTGCCCCCATAGGGGTGCTCACCAGTCGCATGGGGATCGAACTGGGCGGTTGCGCACCCACGGTGAGGAGCACTGAGGGACACATCAGGCTGTCATCGGTGGACACGTACCGGATCCGAGTGCCTTGACTGGTCAGCTGGGTCCACGCCCAGGCCTCGCCGTTGAGCCCCGCCCCGGGCGGAGCGGTCGGCTTGGGGGGCCGTGGCCCCGCGCTGCCGGATGTGGGCCCGGCGATAGCCGCGCCTGCCGGAACCGCCGTGGCCATCACGCTCACCGCGGCGAGGGCGACGATCCGGTGCATGATCTTCTTCACGTTCCTCCGATCGAATGACCGACTACCAGAGCATCACCTCGTCGGTGATCACCCTGGAATCGTCACCGTCGGTGTCAACTTGTGCACGACGATGCAGGCGAACGGCCTAATGATCCAGCCGTGGCACCGGATCTTCGACATCGAGGAATGGCTGCGCCGCCGACGTACCGTCCCGGCCAAGGGACTCAATGGCCGATGAGAGCAACGTTCCTGTCGGTGTCCGGCTCTCGACCGAAATCGAGTACCGTCCTGATCGCCCCACTCCGTATAGGGCGCGTGTCCGGTGGACCGATCCGACCGGCAAGCGCCGCCAGTCACTGTCCGGGGGAAAGGACAGCGAAGAAGAGGCCCAGGAATGGCTCCAGGCCGTCATCGAGGCCGCAGAGGCCGGCCTGAGCCCGTCACCGGCCACCATGAAGCTCGCCGAATACGGCGAAGCGAACATGGACCTCGCCCTGCGCAGCCTGGAGTCGAAAACGCCGGACCCCTACCTGTCGGGGTGGCGGATCCGCGTGGTCCCCGCCCTGGGCCACCTCGGGTCAGCCCGCCGGGGACCACGCAGGATCGCCGGCCACGGCTCCCTGACCACCACCCAGCGCTACCCGCACCCCGACGTACACAAGATCACGACCGCCGGAGCGGCGCTCTCCGCACACCTCAGCGTGCTGCGCGCACCGCGCTCGCTGCCGAGCCCGATCGTCGTGACCCGCTGACCCGGGTCAAGGGCGCCGGTCCCCCACTGGTCCCCAAGGACGATCAAGGGCCGGTTTCGGATGCCTCCGAAACCGGCCCTGACCTGCGACTGTCTCCAGTCGGGACGACAGGATTTGAACCTGCGACCCCTTGACCCCCAGTCAAGTGCGCTACCAAGCTGCGCCACGTCCCGATGCGTTCACTCGCGGTGACCCGCGTGATCGCGTGAAGAGCACCTTACCCTACGTACCCGGGAGGGCAGAAAGAGGGCGGGGGACGGTGGGGGGACAATCGGCCGTATGGGAGACGTGGGAAGTGGCGGTCGGGACCGGGACGCCGAGGGGCGGGCGCGCAGTGCCCGGCCGCGGGACGGGCTGGGGCGGCCGCTGCCGTACGGCGCGCCGGGCGTCGAGCGGCAGCCCGAGGGGGTCGTACGGACTCCGCGGGCGACGGTCGCCGAGGCGCAGGCGCTGCTGGACGCCGGGAAGCCGTTCCACGCGCACGAGGTGTTCGAGGACGCCTGGAAGTCGGGGCCCGCGGCGGAGCGGACGCTGTGGCGCGGGCTGGCCCAGCTGGCGGTGGGACTCACCCACGCGGCCCGCGGGAACGTGACCGGCGGGGCGCGGCTGCTGCGGCGCGGCGCGGGCGCGGTGGAGGAGTGGGCGGGCGGGGGCGGGGGGCCACGGCCTCACGGGATCGATGTCGACGGGCTCGCCGGGTGGGCGCGGGAGCTGGCCGCACGGATGGAGGACGGCGCCGTGAGCGTCGACGCGCAGCGCGAGGCGCCTCGGCTGTGCGGCCCCCGGTAGCACCGGGGTGACCCGCTGTCAGTGGCATGGGGCAGACTCGGTGACGTGCGAGAGATTCATGTCATCGGTATCGGCGCGGGCGACCCCGACCAGCTCACCCTCCAGGCGGTCCGGGCGCTGAAGAGCACGGACGTGTTCTTCCTCCTGGACAAGGGGGAGGTCAAGAGCGACCTGACGCGGCTGCGCCTGGACATGCTCGACACGCACGTACCGGACGGCGGTTACCGGGTGGTCGAGGCACGGGACCCGGAGCGGGACCGGGCCGCGGGCGGCGGTGCGTACTCGCCGGCCGTCGGCGACTGGCGCAGCGCCCGCGCGGACATCTACGAGCGGCTGATCCGCGACGAGCTGGGCGAGGAGCAGACGGGCGCCTTCCTGGTGTGGGGCGATCCGTCCTTGTACGACAGCACGTTGGCGATCCTGGAGGAGGTGCTGGCCCGGGGCTCGGTGCGGTTCGGGTACGACGTGCTGCCCGGGATCAGCAGTGTCTCCGCGCTGGCGGCCCGGCACCGCACGGGGCTGAACCGGGTCGCCCGGCCGGTGCAGATCACCACCGGGCGGCGGCTCGCCGAGGGGCTGCCGGACGGGGTGGACGACGTGGTGGTGATGCTCGACGCGCACCAGGCCTTCCGGCGGTACGCGGACGACGACATCGACATCTACTGGGGCGCGTACCTCGGCACCCCGGACGAGATCCTGGTCTCCGGTCCGATCGCCGAGGCCGGTCCGCGCATCGAGCGGCTGCGGGCCGAGGCACGCGAGCGCAAGGGCTGGATCATGGACACGTATCTGCTGCGCCGCCACCCGGAGGGTCCGAAGGAGGGCTGAGCGGCACCCGGGTGCCCCGTCCGGGGACGAGCGTGCTCGGGCCCCCACCGGTCCGAACAGCCGGCGGAGCCCACGCCCGCCGCGAGTCGCGAGTACGGCCTGACGTGACGTCCGGGGTGGTCACCCCGGGCCGAGTCCGAGCCGTTCCAGTACGCCGGCGACGTCCGGCACCGCCGTCACGCCGTCCGGCAGCGGGGGCCGGCGTACGACGACCACGGGCAGCCCCAGCTCCCGTGCGGCGGTGAGTTTGGCGGCCGTGGCCGCTCCCCCGCTGTCCTTCGTGACCAGCACGTCGATCAGGTTCCCGGTCAGCAGTGCGGTCTCGTCGGCGACGGTGAACGGCCCGCGCGCCAGCAGCACTTCGGTGTGCCTGGGCAGGGGCGGCTCGGGGGGCTCCACGGACCGTACGACGAAGTGGCGGTCCGTCAGGTGGGCGAAGGCGGACAGGCCGAGCCGGCCGGTGGTCAGGAAGACGCGGGGACCGAACCGGGGCAGGGCGTCCGCCGCCGCGGGCAGGGACGGGACCGGGTGCCAGGCGTCGCCGGGACGCGGCTGCCAGCCGGGGCGGCGCAGGACGACGGAGGGGGTCCCGGTGGCCCGGGCGGCCCGAGCCGCGTTCGCGGTGATCGTCTCGGCGAAGGGATGGGTGGCGTCCACGAGCGCGTCAACGCGGTGTTCGCGCAGCCAGTCGCCGAGCCCGGCCGCCCCGCCGAAGCCGCCGGTCCGCACCTCGCCGGCGAGCGTGCCCGGCCGCGCGACGCGGCCCGCGAGCGAGGTCGTGACCCGGACTCCGGGGCGCCCCGACAACTCGGTGGCGAGACGGCGGGCCTCGGCCGTACCGCCGAGGATCAGGACGTGCGGGGACATGGGGCGAGCGTACGGGGCCCGCGCTGGAAGCGACGCCGTGGGGCAGGTCGACCGGCCGGAGCCGTGACACACGACGGCCGCCCGGCGGGATGCGCCGGGCGGCCGTGGTGACGCCGGACCCGGGTCAGCCCTGACGGGCCTTGAACCGGGGCTCCTTCTTGTTGATCACGTAGACCACGCCACGTCGGCGGACCACCTGGGCGCCGGGCTTGGCCTTCAGTGAGCGCAGCGACTTGCGTACCTTCATGGTTCTGTTCTCCTCGGGTCGGTCGCCGGGCCGGGTCAGCCGCGGGCGGCGGCGGAGCGGCCGTAACGGCGCTCGAAGCGCTCCACCCGGCCGGCGCTGTCCAGGACCCGCGCCCTGCCGGTGTAGAAGGGGTGCGATGCGGACGAGATCTCCACGTCGATCAGCGGGTAGGTGTTGCCGTCCTCCCACTCGACCGTCCGGGACGAGTCGGCGGTGGAACGGGTCAGGAACGCCGTGTCCGCGGCGCGGTCCCGGAAGACCACGAGTCGGGACGCGGGATGGATGCGGGCCTTCATGGGGTTTCCTCTCTTGGCTGCCGGTCTGCCTACGGACGGCTTCAGCGCTCTTCGCGGAAGTCGACGTGGCTGCCGGCCACCGGGTCGTACTTGCGCAGGACCAGCCGGTCGGGGTTGTTCCGGCGGTTCTTGCGGGTCACGTAGGTGACTCCCGTCCCGGCCGTCGACTTCAGCCTGACGACGGGACGTGCGGTGCTGCGTGCCATGAGGTTCTCCCTTCGCCCACACCCGAGGCTCTTGAGCCGGGCATGTCATTCACGACCTGTCCAACAACACCTCTCGCCGTCCCATTCCCGGGTCATCGGGCGGGTCACAGGACGGGTCACGGGACCGGTCACCGAACCTCTCACCGGACCGGTCCCGCCCTGGTCAGCGCAGCAGGAGCTGCAGGCCGCCCAGGATCGTCGCCGCGATGACCAGCTGTTCGAACAGCCGCTGGTCGATCCGGTGCACCGCCCATCTGCCGATGAGCGCGCCCGGCACGACGAACACCACGAGCGCGGCGTCCAGGAGCAGCGAGTTGCCGTCGATCAGGCCGAGGCCGGCGCTGAAGGGCACCTTGGAGAGGTTCACGATCAGGAAGAAGAACGCCGAGGTACCGAGGAAGCCGAGTTTGCGGAAGCCGGCCGACAGCAGGTACAGCGACATCACCGGGCCGCCCGCGTTGGCGACCATCGTGGTGAAGCCGCCGAGCACGCCGTACGAGCCGGCCTTCGCCCGGCCCGCGCGGGTGGTGACCTGGTCCGGGTCGTCGGGGCGGTCGGCCGTGCGGCGCCGCCACAGCGTGACCCCGGCCATCAGCAGCAGGATCGCGCCGATCGAGGTCCGTACCACGCGGTCGTCGGCCCAGACCAGGAACACCGTGCCGACGACCACGCCGGCCGCCACCGCCGGGAACAGCCGCCACAGTGTGGGCCAGTGGGCGTGCCGCCGGTAGGTGGCCACGGCGAGCACGTCGCCCGCGATGAGCAGCGGGAGCAGGACGCCGGTCGAGGCGCGGGCCGGGAGGACGGCGGCGAAGACGGCGAGGCTGACGGTGTTGGCCCCGCTGACGGCGGTCTTCGAGAAGCCGACGAGCAGGGCGGCGAATGCCAGGGCGGCGAACTCCCAGCCGGATATGTGCCAGAGCGTCATCGTGTTCATGCGGGGACCGATGTTATGTCCGGACAACCGGATGGTGTAAGTACCGTCTCGCTGGTCGGTAGCGTTTACGGCCGGTACGCCGGGGCACCCGCGCAGCGATGACGGCACAGCTCAGAAGGGAGACGCGCACCATGTCCGTGGTGAAGAGCACGCTGCCCGACCAGGCGCTCCGGGTCACCGGCGGCGCCCTCCAGGAGACCCTGGTGGATCTGCTCGGACTGTCGCTGCTGGGGAAGCAGGCGCACTGGAACATCGTGGGACCGCGGTTCCGCTCGATCCATCTCCAGCTCGACGAGGTGGTCGCCACCGCGCGCGCCCACTCGGACACCGTCGCGGAGCGGGCCGCCGCCCTGGGGGTGTCTCCGGACGGCCGCCCGGAGACCGTCGCCGCGGCCTTCTCGCTGCCCGGCGCCAAGGACGGCTGGCTGCGCGACGACGAGGTCGTCGAGCTGATGGTGCGGACCCTGGAGGCAGCGATCGGACGGCTGCGCGAGCGGATCGCCGCGACCGGCGAGCCCGACCCCGTCACCCAGGACCTGCTGATCTCGATCACCGCCGACCTGGAGAAGCAGCGCTGGATGTTCGCCGCCGAGAACAACTGATCGCGAGCAGAACTCACTTGCGCCGGTCCGGTCGGTCCGGTCGCGTCGGTCGAGCAGACCGGACCGGTCGCATCGGTCACGCCGGTCGAGCAGACCGAACCGGTCGCATCGGTCACGCCGGTCGAACAGACCGAACCGGTCGCATCGGTCACGCCGCTCAATCAGGCCGGTCCGCCCGACCCAGCCGGTCCGCCCGACCCAGCCGGTCCGCCCGACCCAGCCGGTCCGCCCGACCCAGCCGGTCCGCCCGACCCAGCCGGTGCGCCCGACCCGGTCGGCGCGCCCGACCCAGCCGGTCCTCTCGATCCGGCCGGTCCGCTCCATCCGGCCGGTCCGCCCGACCCGGCCGGTCCGCCCGACCCGGTCGGCGCGCCCGATGTGGTCAGTCCGCTCGCTCCGGTACGTCCGCGTCGAGCGCCGCCGCCCGCAGGGCGGCGGCCACCCGGGTGACCGCCTCGCTCGGCGGATGTGGCAGCCGGGCCAGCAACTGCCGGCGCTGCTCCTGCGGCCCGCCGCGGACCGGCAGGATCCGGACACCGGCCGGCGCCGCGGAGGCCAGGGCCGCCGGTGCGGTGGTCAGCCCGCAGCCGGCCGCGACGAGATGCAGCTTGGCCAGCCAGTCGCGCGCGACATGGGCGATCTCCGGCCGCTCGTCCAGGCCCGGCCACACGCCCATCAGCGGGTCCTCGCCCGACGCGGAGCCGACGATCCAGCGCTGCCCGCGCAGGTCGGCCACGTCGACGAAGTCGCCTCGCGCCAGGGGATGACCGGTCGGCAGTGCGAGGCACAGGGCGCGCTCGGTGAGGGTCCGGAGCACCAGCGGGGGCGATTCGGTGTCCGGCGCCCGGAACGGCGGCGCCGACGCGAGCAGCGCCAGGTCGATGCTGCCGGCGCGCAGGGCCCGCACCAGTGCGGGGGTGGTGCCCTCGCGGCCGACGACCCGGAGCCCGGGGTCCGTGCGGCGGAGCGCGGTCAGGGCGCGCGGGATCAGCACCGCGCCCGCGGTGGGGAACCAGCCGAGCCGGACCGTCCCACCCTCTCCGGGCAGCCCGGACAGTTCCCGCGCCGTCGCCTCGATCTCGTCGAGCACGGTCGTCGCGCGACGCATGACGACCCGGCCGGCCGCGGTGAGCCGTACCCCGTCGCGCCGCCGCTCGACGAGCTCCGCGCCCGCCGCGCGCTCGATCGCGGCGATCTGCCGGGACACCGCGGACTGGGTGTAGCCCAGCGAGGCCGCGGCCGCGGTGAAGGTGCCCTGTTCGGCGACCGCGCGGAAGACCCGCAGCGCGGTCAGTGACACATCGTTGAAGTCCATGACGTCCACGCATACTAGCGGTGCGCAACTCTCGTTGGACTCATGGACACGCGATTCCTAGCGTGGGATGCATGAACGCTTCCCGCATCGCTCTCGTCACCGGCGCCAACCAGGGACTGGGCCGCGCCCTCGCCGAGGGTCTCGCCGCCCGGCTGGGCCCGGACGACCTGGTCCTGCTCACCGGACGCGACCCGGAACGGGTGACCGGCGCCGCCGCCGAGGCGGCCCGGCTGCCCGCAACGCGCGCCCGTGTCGAGGGACGTGTCCTGGACGTCACCGACACCGACGCGATCGCCCGGCTCGCCGACGACCTCAGGGCCGGGTACGGCGGGGTGGACATCGTCGTCTCCAACGCGGTCGCCCGGGTCCTGCCCGAGGACTCGCAGGCCGAACGGGCCGACGAGTTCATCGACGTCTCGAACACCGCCACCCACGCGGTCCTGCGCTCCTTCGGCGCGGTCCTGCGCCCGCACGGGAGGCTGCTCGTGGTGGCCAGTTCGCTCGGCACCCTCGGCCACCTCGACCCACGGCTGCACCACCTGTTCGACGGCGCGAGCCTCGACCAGGTCGAGTACGCCGTCGAGTCCTGGCGCAGCGCCGTCCACAACCGCACCGCCGCCGAGGCGGGCTGGCCGGTCTGGCTGAACGTGCCCTCCAAGGTGGCCCAGGTCGCCGCCGTGCGCGCGGTCGCCGCCGAACGCCGCGAGCAGGACCTGGCCTCCGGCACCCTGGTCGCCTCGGTCTGCCCCGGCATGGTCGACACCGCGACGTCCCGTCCCTGGTTCAGCGACTACAGCGGGGCCCAGTCCCCTGCCGAGGCCGCCGGCGCGGTGCTCGACCTGGTCTTCGCCGAGGACGTCGACCCCGCCTGCTACGGCGAACTGATCCGCTTCGGCAAGCCGCTGCCCTGGCACGACGGCACCCCTCCGGTGGAACAGGACCGTCTCGTCAGGCCGTGACCGCCGGACCCGGCGCCGCCCGGTAACGCACGGGCCGGGCGGAGCCGCCGCACACCCCCGCAGTACCCGCTCCCCCGCAGAACCCCGCACCTTCCGCAGTCCCCCCACCGCACAGCCCGGCAACACCGCCCCGCAACACCGCAAGGAGTTCTTCCATGACCACCATCAGCACCCCCTACGGCTTCTCCAGCACGGCCGCCGAGGTCGCCGAGGGCATCGACCTGACCGGCCGCCGGGCCGTGGTCACCGGCGCCTCCTCGGGGCTCGGGGCGGAGACGGCCCGGGCACTGGCCTCGACGGGTGCGGAGGTCACCCTCGCGGTGCGGGACCTGGCCGCCGGCGAGCAGGTCGCCAAGGACATCGCCGAGACGACCGGAAACCGGCAGGTGCGGGTCGCCCCGCTGGAGCTGACCGACCCGGCGTCCGTCGCGGCCTTCGCCACCTCCTGGCAGGGCCCGCTGCACGTGCTGGTGAACAACGCGGGCGTGATGGCCTGCCCCGAGCGGTACACCGAACAGGGCCGGGAGTGGCAGTTCGCCACCAACCACCTGGGCCACTTCGCCCTGGCCAACGCCCTGCACGGGGCACTCGCCGCGGACGGCGCCGCCCGGATCGTCGTGGTCAGCTCCACCGGCCACCAGCGCTCCCCGGTGGTCTGGGACGACATCGACTTCGCCTTCCGGCCGTACGACCCGTGGCTGGCCTACGGTCAGTCCAAGACCGCCAACGTCCTGTTCGCAGTGGAGGCCACCCGGCGCTGGGCCGCGGACGGCATCACCGCCAACGCCCTGATGCCGGGCGCCATCTACACCAACCTCCAGCGCCACACCGGCCGCGGCAGCGGGCTGGTCGCGGCGGAACTGATCAAGTCCACGGAACAGGGTGCGGCGACCTCGGTCCTGCTCGCCACCTCGCCCCTGCTCGAAGGGATCGGCGGCCGGTACTTCGACGACTGCAACGAGAGCGAGGTCGTCGACCGCCGCACCGGCAGGCTCCACGGGGTGGCGCGCTACGCCGTCGACCCGGACAACGCGCGCCGGCTGTGGGACCTGTCGGAGGAACTCCTCGCGGGCTGAACCCAGGTACCTGGTACCAGGTACCTGGAAGCCTCCGGGAGCCGGACCGCGCCGCCGGGGCCGACTCCCCGGCGCCGGTAGCGCAGTTCGGTGCGGTCGGCGTGAAACCCTGGCCGGGACGCGTGCATCCGAGCCCGTCGAGGAGGACGTCGTATGCCACCCCTGGTCGACCCCGTACCCGGCGGGAACCCCGGCGATCTGGCCCGGGCCCATGCCCTCGCCCACGAGCTGTCCGCGCAGGGCGTGCGCGGGATCGTGCTGGCCTTCGTGGACACCGCCGGGATCTGCAGGGTGAAGACCGTCCCCTGGCAGGGGCTGCAGCCGGCGGTGGCCTGGGGTGTCGGCATGTCCCCGGTGTTCGACACCTTCCTGGCGAACGACGCGATCGTGCGCACCGACGTGCTCGGTTCACCCGACGGCGATCTGCGCCTGTTGCCGGACCTGGACCGGCTGGTGGTGCTGGCCGGGCAGCCCGGCTGGGCCTGGGCGCCGGTCGACCGGGTCACTCAGGAGGGTGAACGGCATCCGGGGTGCAGCCGCGCCTTCCTGCGCCGGGTCGTCGCCGACGCCGAGGACCGGCACGGCATCACCTTCAAGGCGGGGATCGAGATCGAGTGGGCCCTCGGCCGGACCGCAGCGCCGGCCGACGAGTTCGCACCGGCCACGTCGGGTCCCGCGTACAGCGCGGCCCGGCAGACCGAGCTGAGCGACTACACCGCCGACCTGCTCGCGGCCTTCGAGAAACAGGAGGTGCAGGTCGCCCAGCTCCATCCCGAGTACGCGCCCGGCCAGTTCGAGCTGTCCACCGACGCCCTGGACCCGGTGGCGGCAGCCGACCAGAGCGTGCTGGTCCGGCAGACCGTCCGTGCCGTGTCGCAGAAGTACGGTCTGCGCGCCTCCTTCGCCCCGGCCGTCACCGAGCGGGGCGTCGGCAACGGCGGCCACCTGCACCTGTCGCTGTGGCGCCGCGGGGTCAACCTGCATGCCGGGGGCGACGCCCGGTACGGCATGACGGCCGCTGCGGAGTCGTTCATCGCCGGGCTGCTGACACACCTGCCCGCGTTGACCGCGGTGACCGCGCCGAGCCCGGCCAGCTATCTGCGGCTCAGACCCGGCCAGTGGGCGGGGGTGTACACAGCCTGGGGCCGGGAGACCCGCGAGACCGGGATCCGGGTCGTCACCGGCACGGCAGGCCACCAGAGCCATGAGGCCAACCTGGAGGTCAAGCCGGTCGATCTGGCCGCCAACCCGTACCTGGCACTCGGCTGCGTGATCGCCGCCGGACTCGACGGGCTCGCCTCGGCGGCGCCGCTGCCCGAGGAGGTCACCGACGACCCCGGCCGGCTGGTCCCGGACGAGGCGGTGGCCCGGGGCGTGCGCCGGCTGCCGACCTCGCTCGCGCAGGCCGTCGACGAGTTCCGCGAGGACGAGGTGCTGCGCACCGCGCTCGGCCCGGTCCTCGCGGACGCGGTGATCGCGGTGCGCGAGGGCGAGACGGGGTCCGTCGCCGGGCTCGACGATGCCGGGGTGGCGGCGGCCTACCGCTGGAAGTACTGATGCCGGGACCGGTCCGGGAAGCCCTCGACGCGCTCCCGCTCGTCGACCACCACTGCCACGGCGCGGTCACCGCCGACCTCTCGGAACCCGAGTTCGAGTCGCTGCTGACCGAGGGCGAGGCCTGGCCGGGTGTCTCGCCGTTCGACAGCCCGGCCGGCATCGCCGTTCGACGGCACTGCGCGCCGCTGCTCGGCCTGGACCGGCACGCACCCGTGGCCGACTACCTGGCGCGCCGGGCCGAACTGGGCTGGCAGGAGGTCAACCGCCGGTTCCTGACGGCCGCGCACACGGAGTCGTTCTGCGTGGACACGGGGTACGCACCGCATCCGGTCACCTCCCCCGCGGAGCTCGCGGCGGCGGCCGGCGCACGTGCCTACGAGGTCGTACGGCTGGAGAGCATCGCCGAGGCAGTGGCCGCACAGGGCATCGAGGCGGCCGGGTACGCGGCCGCCTTCCGGGCCGCGGCCGAGGAGGCGGTACGGCGGCCGGGTGTGGTCGCGGTCAAGTCGGTGGCCGCCTACCGCACCGGCTTCGCCCTGGACCCGGCACGGCCGACGTACGCCGAGGTGACCCGGGCGGCGGCGCTGTGGTTCTCGGGGGGCGGCAGGCTCACCGACCCGGTCCTGATGCGCCACCTGCTGTGGACCGCCGTGGGGCTCGGACTGCCGCTCCAGTTGCACGCCGGCTTCGGCGACTCGGACCTGCGGCTGCACCACGCCGACCCGGCCCTGCTCACCGACTGGCTGCGGCTGACCACCGGCACCGTCCCGGTGCTCCTGCTGCACTGCTGGCCCTACCAGCGCCAGGCCGCCTACCTGGCCGCCGTGTTCGAGCACGTGCACCTCGACGTCGGGCTCGCCCTGCACCATGTGGGCCCGGCCCGGGCCGGGGCGGTGCTGGCCGAGGCGATGGAGATCACGCCGTTCCGCAAGCTGCTGTACAGCTCGGACGCCTATGGTGTGGCCGAGTTCCACCACCTCGGTGCGCTGTCCTTCCGGCAGGGGCTGGCCGGAATGCTGCAGGCCCGGGTGGACGCCGACGAACTGAGCCCGACCGACGCGGTGCGGATCGCCGCCTGGACGGGACGCGACAACGCGCGTCGTCTGTACGGACTTCCCGCATCCGACCCCGGCCGCGACTGACCGCGCGCCCTGTCCGGAAAGTATGATCAAGCAATGTCTGACATGACCGAAACCACGCCCGGTTGGCTGTCCTCCGACGAGCTGGAGATGGCGCGCGCCCGCATGCCGATCCTGTACGTGGAGGCCGTGCCGGTGCGTGTCGACGACAGCGGCGAAGTCACCAGCATCGGCCTGCTGCTCCGCATCGGCCCGGACGGAACGGTCAGCCGGACCCTCGTCTCCGGCCGTGTCCTGCACCACGAGCGGGTCCGCGACGCCCTGCTGCGCCATCTGGAGAAGGACCTCGGTCCGGTGGCACTGCCCCGGGTGCCGGCCTCCCTGCAGCCGTTCACGGTGGCCGAGTACTTCCCGACGCTGGGCGTCACGCCGTACCACGACCCGCGTCAGCACGCGGTGTCGCTGGCCTACATCGTGCCGGTCACCGGTGACTGCCGGCCCCGGCAGGACGCCCTGGACCTGGTGTGGTTCAGTCCGCAGGAGGCCATGCTGGAGGCCGTGCAGAGCGAGATGCCGGGCGGTCACGGGGTGTTGCTGAAGCAGGCCCTGGCCCATGTGGGCTTCGTGAGCTAGGAGCCCTCCGGGCACCCGGCCGGGGTGCCGCCGACGGCGTTCAGCCGAGCCGTTCGGCGGCCCAGCCGGCCCCGGTCCCGCTCCGCCTCGGCCCCGCGCGGGCCGTGTTCCAGGGCGATCCGGCCGTTGGTGGTCAACGGCCCCTCGTCCCGGTCCAGTTCGTCTCCGAGCTCCGCGAGCCGCTCGTGTGGGCCCGGGCCGGCTGCTCCCGCTCGGCGGGGACCGCGCGGGCGACCATCGGGGCGCATGGGGGCCGTCCCGCTGTCCCTGGTGCAGTGCGGCGCGCAGCGCCTCGTCGCCGACGCACACGGAGGCGAGGAAGTCGCCGCCGGCCGGGCCGGACTCCGTGACATCACGGTCGCCGGTGTCGCCGTATCAAACCAGTGGCCGTCGGACTCCTCCGGCCGGATGTCCGCAGGGCGTAGGCAACCGTGCGCCGCTCCCGCCCTCAGGCGCCGACGGGCGGCGGACTGGAGAGAGGGCCCTCACCGGCTCGCGCCCGCGAAGACCCTTCGCACCGTCGGGACGACAGCGGTTGGGCGCGCCGTCGCGTCAGCTCCCCAGGAACTCCCTTACCTCCGAAACGAATCGCCCGGGTTCCGTGCGGTGGATCAGATGCCCCGCCTCGATGGTGACCATCCGCGCCCGGGGCACCCGGCGAACCAGTTCGGCGATGCCCGCCTGGGGGACGGGACTGCCGTCGCCGCCCGCCAACGCAAGGGTGCGGGCGGTGATGACATCCAGGCGCTCCAGCCATTCCGGTTCCGGGTTGTCGATCTGTCGTCGTACGGCGGGCACCAGGTCCCAGTCGAAGGACAGCTCCCCATCCGGCCGGACCGCGGCCGACGGCTTCCGGGGCAGCGGCGCGGAGACGTCCTCCAAGACGAGCCGGTCCACCCGGCGGGCGTCCGCCTGGGCCACCAGGTAGGCCACGGCACCCCCCATCGAGTGCCCGACCAGATCCACCCGCTCCAGGCCCAGCGCGTCCAGGAATCCCAGCACGTCGTCGCGCATCAGCGTCAGCGAGTACGTGCCCGGCCAGTCGCTGCGCCCGTGCCCACGGAGGTCGAGGGCGTGGACCTGGCGGCCCGCGGCAAGCGCGGGAGCCACTTCGTCCCAGTCCCCGGCGGTCTCGCCCATGGCATGGAGCAGGACGAGCGGCTGGGCATCCGGCGGCCCGGAGACCCGGTAGGCGAGTCGGACTCCGGAGACCACGACCGACCTGTGGGCAATCATGTGCACATCGTAATCCACGTGCCCCCGGTCACCCCATCCCCGCACCCGCCGCCCCACGGGGGGCGCACCTTCAACCACGCCCGGATCGGGGGCTCGGAAACTGCTCCCGTTCAGCTCAAAAGGCTACGGACCAGACGCAGTTGATCACTTCCATGACAATTCGATAATTGCTGGATCACTAAAGGAACCGGCGTTATAATAAGCGAGGCCTATGAGCCCAAGTAATCGGGGGGTTTGGTGTAGGTACGCGGATACACGCGCACAGCACATCCTTTTTGGTCACGTATCCACGCCTCGATGTTCACGAGGCTATGAAGCACGCCCTACGCGATCCTCCGCTTGATGCCAGCACTCCATCCCGTTATGGCATTTATTTTGCCGTGGTCACGATTGGAGCATCTGCCATGAGTAATCCCTTCGAATTTCACGAAGGACGTTTTGTCGTACTGCAAAATGAGGAGGCTTACCACTCGCTGTGGCCGGCGGCCATGAAGGCGCCCGTCGGGTGGCGCGTCGTTCTTGAGGAGTCCTCGCGCCAAGCGTGCCTCGACTACGTAACGGAGAGAGGGCCGGGCCTGCGCTCTGGCAACCCGGCCGCCACGCCCGCGTGACCGCGTTGCTGGCCCCGTCCGCCCAGCGGGTCCGAACCCTGCTGGCGGATGACGACCCCATCTCCCGCGACATCGTTCAACTCGCGCTGCGCGGCGACGACCGACTCCATCTCGTGGCGGGCATCGACAGCCGGCGGCCGCTCTCGGAATGGCCCCTGGGCAGGGTCGAGGTCGTTGTGGTCAGCCTCAGCCACGGTGACGTCCTGCTCAGCACGCTGCGGGATCTCACCGTCCGCGGGATCAAGTCCGTCGTGGTGGGCCTGGACTGGAACCGCCGGGTCCTCGACAACGTCCTGGCGGCGGGGGCTTCGGCCTGCCTGGTGAAGGAGGCCCGGCTCGACGGTGTGGTCAGCGGAGTGCGGGCGGTGGCGGCGGGCAACCGGGTCCTGTCGCCTCGTCTCCTGGAGATGTACGCGCCCCGCCACGGCTGCGACGGCGGCGCCGACGACCTGGTCACCCGCCTCACCCTGCGCGAGCGGGAGATCCTGAGCCTGCTCGGCGAGGGGCTGTCCACGTCCGAGGTGGCCGCGGTCTGCGGAGTGTCCGGCGCAACCATCAAGAGCCATGTCTCGCACGCCCTCACCAAACTGCGGGCGCGCAGCAGGCTGGAGGCCGTACTGATGCTGCAGAGGCAGTAGCCTCCGCAATCGGTCCGTCGGCGGCCCCGGAGCCGCCGACGGACCGATCTCACACCGTCGTGGTCTGCCCGTCCGGCAGTTCACGCTCGCCCGCCAGCTCGCGGGCCAGCCGCTCCTGGACCAGCGACAGATCCTCGCAGTCGACGCCCTCGCGTTCACTGATGTGCGTACGGTAGAGCTGGTCGAAGCGCTCCTCGTCCACCTCGGCCCCTATCTGGTCCAGCATGTGCCGCAGTATGCCGCGACCGGAGTGCCGCCCGATGAGCAGTGATCGACTGCGGCCGAACCTGGACGGCTCGACGAACTCGTACGTGGTCGGGTTGCTCAGCATGCCCTTCTGATGGATGCCCGCCGTGGTGCCGAACGCGTACGTGCCGAAGATCGGCTTGTTGCGGGGCTCGCCGAGGCGGATGATCCGGCGCAGCGTCTCGTACGCGTCGTACATGAGCGACAGGTCGACACCGGTGCTCATCCCGTACTCCTCGGTCTTGTACGCGAGGACGGCGGCCAGTTCCTCCAGCGGGGTGTTGCCACCGCGCTCGCCGATGCCGCCCAGGGTCACCTGCACCTCGTCGGCGCCCGCCCGCAGCGCCGCGAGCGCGTTCGCCAGCGACAGACCGAAGTCGTTGTGGCAGTGCGTCGAGATCCGTACCGACGGCGGCACCCAGGACCGGACCCTGGCGATCAGCGCGCCGTACTCCTCGGGCACGGCGCAGCCCGTGGTGTCGGCCAGGATCACGCAGTCCGCGCCCGCCTGGACGGCGCTGTCGCACAGCGCGCGCACCAGGTCGTCCGCGCCCCGGCTGGCGTCTTCGATGCCCACCGACACATGGCTCACCCCGAGCGACCGCGCAAAGGCCACGCTGTCGGTGATCTCGTCGATGGACTGCCGGCGGGTGATTCCCCGTTTGTGGGTCAGATGGATGTCGCTGCCGGTGGCCACGAGCTGCACCTCGTGGTTGTCGGTACCGGCGGCCGCCACGGCGGTCTCGATGTCGCCGCGCATCGTCCGGGAGAACGTCGCCACCCGGGCCCGCTTGAGTTCCTGAGCGATCAGCCGCGTCGCCTCGAAGTCGCGGGGCGAGGACGCGGGGAACGCGGCCTCCACCACGTCGACGCCGAGCTCCTCGATCCGCCGTGCCATCTCCACCTTGTCGTCCGGCTGCATCGCATTGCCGGGCGCTTGCTCCCCGTCCCGCAGTGTGGTGTCGACCACGGCGATCCGCCGGGTCTGTGTCGGTGTTGTCATGGATCCCTCCCTCAGTCGGTGGTCGGTCCGAGTCAGTGGTCGCGTCGGCCGTCCGCTCAGTCGCCGACCAGGCCGGGCACCGCGCCGACCCACTCGTCGGCGAACCGTGCCGCCCTCGCCTCGTCGCGGAACGCGTACGTCTTCAGCAGCCAGCGTTCGCGGGCCCGGGCGGGGTCGTCGACCTCGATGCGCTCCCGGTTGTGCAGGCCGTCCTGGTTGGCGAAGGTGAACAGGTCGCCCGTGCGGATGCGGTGCCGGGTGCGCTCGGCGCGGGCGAGCGAGTTCTTCAGGGCGATCAGCGCGTCCTTCGCCTCGTCCGGGCTGCCGGCGGCGACCGTGGTGTGGGTGTCCAGGTACCGGAAACTGTGTGCGTTCTCCAGGATCGGGTGGAGCCCGGACTGGGTCAGGCCCTGGTTCGCGTCCCTGGAGACGACGTCGAAGGGGGTGACGAAGTACGGCGTGCGCAGCACCTCCTGATCGATGTCCGTGAGGCGGGTCAGCAGTTCGCGCCCCGACACGAAACCGGTGTAGACGAGGTCGCCCTCCGGGCAGCGCATACCGAGCAGGGTGATGAAGTCCGCCCGCACCCGGTGCGCGGTGCGGTCGTTGTGGAAGACCAGCTCGCCCTCGGCGAAACCGGTCTGCTGACCGGCGTACTGGTCGTGCGCGATGACGTCGGTGAAGAAGTCCCCGTTGAAGCGGCTCGCGTACGCCAGGAGCGGAGCACCGGTCAGCAGTGAGAACAGCGTATGCAGGGCTTCGGCGACGAAGGTCGTCTTGCGTGCGTACTTGTCGGCGAGCGGGTCCGCGTTGCCCAGGAGCGGGACCTCGTCGTCCAGCGGGCAGTTGCGCAGGACATGGACGTCGACACCGTCGCGCCGGTCGGCCCGGATACGGTCGCACACCTCGGTGAGGAAGGACGGCACGGAGCCGGCGGCGACGAGGTCCGCCACCGCTAGGGCGAAGGCGGGGTAGTCCTGGTAGGGGTTGCCCCGGACCGTTGTGAGGACGGAGTACAGGGAGCGCCGTTCCGCTCCGGTCAGTTCGTGGGTGAGGTGCATGCCGATCGTTTCCTGACGGGTGGGCCGACGTTCAGGCCGGCGAGGGGACGACGGTGCTGAGGAATCCGGCGATGCGCGCCAGGATCGTCCTGAGCGCTTCCGGGGGACTGGTGAGCGACAGGCGTACGTGCCCCTCGCCGCCGGGGCCGAATGCCCAGCCCGGAGTAACCGCCACGGCCGCCTCGGACAGCAGCCGCGCGGCGAAGTCGGTGTCGGTGAGGCCGGTCGCCCGGATGTCGGCGAGGACGTAGAACGTGCCGGACGGCGGCCTGGCGCGCACCCCGGGCAGGGCGTTCAGCCCCGCTACGAGGAGCCGGGCCCGGTCGGCATAGGCGTCCGCCATGGCCCGCAGGGACCCCTGTGGGCCGGTGAGGGCGGCCACCCCGCCGCTCTGCACGAACGATCCCGCGCAAGCCACCGTGTGCTGGTGGACGGCCAGCATCGCGGCGACGAGGTCGGGCGGCCCGGCCGCCCAGCCGAGCCGCCAGCCCGGCATCGCGTACGCCTTCGAGAAACCGTTGACGGTCACGGTGCGGTCCGCGCACCGCGAGCGGGCCGCGATGCTGAGGTGCCGGGAGCCGTCCAGGACCAGCTTCTCGTAGATCTCGTCGGTGACGATCAACAGGTCGTGGTCGAGGGCTAGGGCCTCCAGGTCGGCCGCCTCCCGGGGGGTGAGCATCCGGCCGGTCGGGTTGTTGGGAGTGTTGAGCACCAGGGCCTTGGTGCGGGGTGTGACGTACTCCTCCAGCCGGGAGCGTTCCAGGGCGAAGCCGTTGTCCGTGGACAGGGGCACACTGACCGGGACCGCGCCCGCCAGCCGTGCCATTGCCCGGTAGCTCACCCAGCTGGGCGTCGGCACCAGGAGTTCGTCGCCCGGGTCGAGGAGAGCCATGAAGGCCGCGAACAGGGCGTGCTTGGAGGACGGGGTGACCAGGATGCCCGTGTCCGCCTCGACGGCGACGCCGTTCTCCCGTCGCAGTTTCGCGGCGATCGCCGTACGCAGTTCGGGCAGCCCCCGGCTGGCCGTGTAATGGGTGAACCCGTCGGCCATCGCGCGGGCGGCCGCCTCGGTGACGTGGGCGGGCGTGTCGAAGTCGGGGTCGCCGCCGCCCGCGTCCAGGACATCGACACCTTGCGCGCACAACTCCTTGACCGTGTCGTTCAGCCGGACGGTCACCGACTCGGTGACCGTCGCGCAGCGCGCGGCGATCCGGCCGCTCATGCGGAGGTGGACACCGGCAGGCCGGGCCTGCGGCGTCGCTCGTAGGCGGCGATGGCCTCCTCGTGCTGGAGCGTCGCCGCGATCTGGTCGAGTCCTTCGAGCATGCGGGCCCGGGTGTCCTCGTCCAGGGCGAACCCGGCCTCCAGCCCTTCGGCGCGGACCGTCCTTCCCCGCAGGTCGACGGTGACCGCGGTGTCCGGCTCGGCCTCGATCCGCTGCCACAGTTCGTCGACCGTCACGTGCGGCAGGGTCACCGTGAGCAGCCCCGCCATCAGGGAGTTGGCCCGGAAGATGTCCGCGAAGCCAGGGGTGATCACCACCTTGAACCCGTAGTCCTGGAGCGCCCACACGGCATGCTCACGGGACGATCCGGTGCCGAACATCTCGCCGGCGACGAGGATGGAACCACCGTGGTAGGCGGGCTGGTTGAGGACGAACCCGGGGTCCTTGCGCCAGTCGCCGAACAGGCCGTCCTCGAAACCGTTGCGCCGGTGGGTGGCGCAGAACCGGCCCGGGATGATCTGGTCGGTGTCGACGTCGCGTCGTCGCAGCGGCACGGCGGTCCCGGTGTGGACGGTGAACTTCTCCATGCGGGTGGCTCCTCGCTCACAGATCGGCCGGTGCGGCGAGCCGCCCGGTGACGGCGGTCGCGGCGGCGACCGGGGGCGACACGAGATGGGTCCTCGCCCCGGGTCCCTGGCGGCCCTCGAAGTTGCGGTTGCTCGTGGAGGCGGAGCGGGTCCCCGCGCTGAGCCGGTCCTCGCCCAGCGACACACACATCGAACAGCCGGCGGCCGCGCGGAACTCGGCCCCCGCCCGCAGGAAGACGCGGTCGAGCCCCTCGTCGACGGCCTGCGCCCGGACCCGCATCGAGCCGGGCACCACTACCATGCGCACCCCTTCGGCCAGCTGCCGCCCGTCGAGCACCTCGGCGGCCGCCCGCAGATCCTCGATGCGTCCGTTGGTGCACGAGCCGAGGAAGACCAGGTCGATGGGGACGTCCCGGAGCGCCGTGCCGGGCCGCAGGTCCATGTAGTCGAGGGCGCGGCGCGCGGCGGCGCGTAGGACGGCGTCCTCGAACTCCTCCGGCGCGGGCACCCGGCCGTCCAGCGGGATGCTCTGACCCGGGTTGGTGCCCCACGACACGTAGGGGGTCAACTCGCCCGCGTCGAGGGTGATCTCCTTGTCGAAGACCGCGTCGTCGTCGGAGCGCAGCGACAGCCAGTACGCGCGCTCCTCGGCCGAGGGGTGGTCCAGGTAGTCCAGGGTGGTGCGGTCCGGGGCGATGACCCCGGCGGCGGAGCCCATCTCGACCGTCATGTTGCAGAGAGTCATCCGCGCTTCCATGGACATGTGCGCGACGGCCTCGCCGCGGTACTCCACGATGTGGTCCCGGCCCGACTGGGTGCCGTACCGGGCGATAAGCGACAGCACGAGGTCCTTGGCGGTCACCCCGGCGGGGAGCCGCCCTTCGACGGTGACGCGCATGTCGCGCGGCCGCCGCTTGGGCAGCGTCTGGGTGGCGAGGACGTGCTCGACCTGGCTGGTGCCGATACCGAAGGACAAGGCGCCGAAGGCGCCGAGCGTGGTGGTGTGCGAGTCGCAGCACACGATCGTCATTCCCGGCTGGACCAGACCCAGTTCGGGGGCGATGACCGCGTAGATGCCCTGTCCGGGCTGGCCGAGCCGGTGGAAGGGGATGCCGAACTCCGCGGAGTTGCTGCCCATCAGCCTGCGCTGGGCGCGCCTGCCCTCGTCCGGGTCCGGTCGGTCCACCGCGATCGTCGGCGTGCTGTGGTCCTCGGTGGCGACGGTCAGGTCCGGCCTGCGCACCGTCCGGCCCGCGGCGCGCAGTCCGTCGAACGCCTGCGGGGTGTTGACCTCGTGCAGCAGTTGCATGTCGATGTAGAGGAGATCCTCGCCGCCCGTGCCGCGCCGAACGAGGTGGGACTGCCAGATCTTTTCCGCGAGGGTCGTTCCCGCCATACCTAGGGGCCTTTCGCCGCGGGGTGAGAGTGAGGCGTACGGGAGCCGGCGCGCCCCGGAGGGCGGTCGGCCGTTCTGCGCCGCGCCCATGGGAGCACGCACGGCACACGCCGCGCAGTCGACTGGGGTGGGTGTACTCCTCCGCCTTTTCCGGTGCCTCCACCTTTGACGGAACCGATCCCCCTCCAATGAGCGAAGACGACGCCCGACGACGTTGTCATGCTCGCGGTCACTCCCCCTTTCTCCTGCTGGAGAACGGTCACAGCCCCCGCCAGCGAGCGGTCACATCCCCCGCGAATAACCCGAAAGGCCATCGGTGGAGCCGACAGAATCCGATTCCGTTGCCCCGACGTCCCTGCTCGAAGGCTTCCTGGCCTCCGTACGGCGTTTCCCCGAGCACACCGCCGTACGGTCCGCCGGCCGGTCCCTCAGCTACCGCGAGCTCGACCGGGCGGCGCACGCCCTCGCGGCCCGGATGGCGGGCGGCGAGGGCCCGGTCGTCGTATACCTGGGGCGCGGTGCGGAGATGATCGTCGCGGCGATCGCCGCGTTGTGGGCGGGTGCGTCGTACGTTCCTGTGGACCCGGCGACGCCCCGGACCCGGGTCGAGCTGATCCTGAAGGAGGCGGGGGCCCGACTGGCCGTCACCTCGCGGGAGCTGTCCGACGACCTCGCAGGCGTGCTGCCGGTCGTGCTCGTCGACAGCGAGGCAGGACCGGCGGACGAGGCCGTCGCCCACCGGGGCGATGTCGTCCCCGCGCTGCCGGAGGCCCCCTCTCCCCTCGCGTACACCATCTTCACTTCGGGAACCACCGGCCGCCCCAAGGGGGTCGAGGTCTCGCACCGCAACGTGCTCGACCTGATCGAGTCGACCCGGCCGCTCTTCGAGTACGACAGCGACGATGTGTGGTCGCTCTTTCACTCGTTCGCCTTCGACTTCTCCGTGTGGGAGATGTGGGGGCCTCTGCTCACCGGCGGCAGCGTCGTCGTCGTGCCCGACGCGGCAACCAAGGACCCGGCCGCGCTGCGCGCGCTGCTGCGCGACGAGGGTGTCACGGTGCTGAGTCAGACGCCCAGTGCGTTCAGCGCGCTCGCGGAGGAGGAGACGCTCCACCCGGACCGGCTGGCGCTGAAGTGGGTGGTGTTCGGCGGGGAGGCACTCCGCTTCGCCGACCTGGCGTCCTGGATGGCCAAGTACGGCGACGACGCGCCCGGCTTGGTCAACATGTACGGGATCACGGAGATCACCGTGCACGCGACCCACCGACTGATCACTCGCGCCGATCTGGACGAGCGGGCGAGCTTGATCGGCACGCCACTGCCCGGCTCCGATATCGTGCTGGTCGGCGAGGATCTCGTCCCGGTCGCCGACGGCAGTGCGGGCGAGATGGTCGTCACCGGGCCCGGGGTCGCACTCGGCTACCGGGGGCAGCCCGGACTCACCGCCGAGCGCTTCGTCCTGCTGCCCTCGGGGGAACGCGGCTACCGCTCCGGCGACCTCGCCCGCCGTCGCCCCGGCGGCGACCTCGAATACCTCGGACGCGCCGACGACCAGGTGAAGCTGCGTGGCTTCCGCATCGAACCCGGCGACATCGAGGCGGTGCTGTTGCGCCACCCCGGCGTCCGGGCCGCCACCGTCGCGCTGTGCCCGCTTCCCACCGGCGAACCCGGCCTGGTCGGCTACGTCGTGGGCGACGCCGGCGCGGATGCACTGCGCGCGCATGCCGCCGCCGCGCTGCCCGATTACATGGTGCCCGCCGCGTTCGTCACTCTGGACGCGCTGCCGCGTACCGCCAACGGCAAACTCGACCGGGCCGCACTTCCGCAGCCGCAGGCCGCCCCGGCACGGGGGCGTGGCCCGGCGACCCTGCGCGAAGAACTGCTCTGCGAACTCTTCGCGCAGGTGCTGGGCAGATCACGGGTCGGCGCGGACGAGGACTTCTTCGCCCTGGGCGGCCACTCGCTGGCCGCGATCAGGCTCGTCAACCGGGTCCGCTCCGTGCTCGGCGCAGAGGCCGGACTCCAGGACCTGTTCGACGCCGCCACCCCGGCCGCGTTCGCCGCGCGGCTCTCCGCGCCCGCCACCCGACCCACGCTCACCCCGCGCCGGCGGCCCGAGGAGACCCCCCTCTCGCACGCCCAGCGCCGCCTGTGGTTCCTGCATCGCATCCACGGCGGCTCCGCCGCCTACCACGTTCCGTACGCTCTGCACCTCACCGGAGCCCTCGACGTCGCCGCACTGCGCGCGGCCCTCGACGACCTGGTCGCCCGGCACGAAATCCTGCGCACCGTCTATCCCGAGCGCGACGGCGTGCCGTTCCAGCGGGTCCTGCCGGACGCCCGGCCCGAAACCGTCGTCGGCGTGGCCCGCGACGACCTGGAGGAACAGCTGCGCGAGGCGGTCGCCCATCCCTTCGACCTTTCCGCCGACCTCCCGCTGCGGGCCACCGTCCTGCGCGTCGACGACAACGAGCACGTCCTGCTCGTGGTGGTCCACCACATCGCCGCGGACGGCTGGTCCATGGCCCCCCTGTTCCAGGACCTCGCGGTGGCCTACTCCGCACGCTCGGCGGGCGGCCCGCCCGCCTGGGAACCGCTGCCGGTACAGTACGCCGACTTCGCCCTGTGGCAGTCGGAGCTGCTCGGCGACCCCGAGGACCCGGACGGGCTCCTGGCCCGCCAGGGCGCGTTCTGGACCGAGGCCCTGCGCGGCGCGCCCGTCGAGCTGCCCCTGCCCACCGATCGCAGCCGCCCTGCCACCACCCGCTTCCGGGGCGGCCGGGTAACCCTGCGCATCGACGCGGCCCTGCACGCCCGTCTCGCCACACTCGCCCGCGAACACGGCGCCACGGTCGCGATGGTCCTCCAGGCGGCGGTGGCGGGACTGCTCACCCGTATGGGGGCCGGCACCGACCTGCCGCTCGGCGTGCCTGTCGCGGGCCGCAACGACGAAGCTCTGCACCCCCTCGTCGGCTTCTTCGTCAACACCCTCGTCACTCGTACCGACACCTCGGGTGACCCCAGCTTCGTCCGCCTGCTGGCCCGGGTCCGGGAAGCCGGACTCGCCGCGTACGACCACCAGGACCTGCCCTTCGAGCGCCTGGTGGAGCTCCTCAACCCGGAGCGCTCCTCGGCCCGTCACCCCCTCACCCAGGTGGTCGTCGGCGTGCAGCCCGCCATCGCCGCGCGTGTGACCATGCCCGGCCTCGACGTGGCCGCCCGGACGGTCGGCGACCCCACCGCCAAGTTCGACCTGTCGCTGAGCTTCGAGGAGCACCGGAACGCGGACGGCACGGCCGCCGGCCTCGACGGCTCCGTCGTCCACAGCACCGACCTCTTCGACCACGCCACCGTGGAGAACATGGCGGAACGCCTCACGCACTTCCTCCGGGCCGTCGCCGACGACCCCGCCGTCCCGCTCAGCCGTGTCGACATCCTGGGCGACGAGGAACGACACCGCCTCCTCGTCACGTGGAACGACACCGCGGCGCCGCCCGTCGAGAGCCCCACCGTCGCTGCCCTGTTCGAGAAGCAGGCCGACCGGGCCCCCGACCGGCTCGCCCTGCTCCAGGGCCCGACCCGCTGGACGTACCGGGAACTCGACGAGCATGCCAACCGGATCGCGCACGTGCTGCGCTCCCTGGGCGTCGGCGTGGAGGACGTGGTCGGCCTGTGCCTGCCGCGCGGACCCGAGTTCGTCGCCGCGGTCCTCGGCGTCTGGAAAGCCGGGGCCGCCTACACCCCCCTGGAGCCGGGCCACCCCGCCGAACGCCGCGTGTACATGATGGCCGACAGCGCGGCCAAGGTCCTGCTCCACTCCGGAGACCTCGCGGCGGACATGCGGCTGCCCCCGGACGTCCACGCTGTGGCGCTGGACACCGACGCACGAGTACCACGAGCCCCGGTCACCCGGCTGCCGCTGACCACCACCGGCCGCCATCTCGCGTACGCCGTCTACACCTCCGGTTCCACGGGCGCGCCCAAGTGCGTCCTGCTGGAGCACCGCGGCGTCGTCGGACGGCTGCGGGACGTGGTCGAACGCTTCGAGCTGACCCCCGACGACATCAACCTCCAGGTGATCTCGCTCGGCTTCGAGGTCCCGGTCCGGGAGTTCTTCGGCCCGTTGTCCGTCGGAGCCGCCGTCGCCCTGCTGCCGCCGGACGGCGAGCGCGACCCGGCCGCCGTCGTCAGGACCATTCGCGAGACGGGGGCGACCGTCGCCATCTGTGTCGTCCACTCGCTCCTGGAGGCACTCCTCGCCTACGACGCGAACCCTGCGGACCTCGCCACGCTGCGCCTGGTGGGCACCGGTGGCGAGATCCTGCGCCCCGCCGAGGCCGAGACCCTCATGAACAGCTGGGGCTGCCGGGTCGTCAACCAGTACGGCCCCACCGAGACGACCATGATGGCCTGCCTGCACACCGTGCGGCCGGGGGACCTCAGCGGGCGCATCCCGGTCGGCCGCCCCCTCGCCGACACCCGGGTGTACGTGCTCGACGACACCCTGAGCCCGGTGCCCGTGGGCGCCCCGGGCGAGGTCTACCTGGCGGGCGCCGGGCTGGGGCGCGGCTACCTCAACCAACCGGCGCTCACGGCCTCCAGGTTCGTCGCCAACCCCTTCGGCGCGCCCGGCGAACGCATGTACCGCAGCGGCGACACCGCCCGGTGGCGGTCCGACGGCAACCTGGAGTTCGTCGGCCGAACCGACGACCAGGTGAAGATCCGCGGCTTCCGCATCGAACTCGGCGAGATCGAGGCCGTGCTCGCCGCGCACCCCCAGGTCGCGGCCACCACCGTCCTCGCCAGGGAGGACCGGCCCGGCGACAAACGCCTCGCCGCCTACCTGGTCCCCGCCACGGCAGAGGCCCCCGATCCCGCCGCCCTGCGCGACCACCTCGCACAGCGGCTGCCCTCGCACATGATCCCGCCGACGTTCACCGTCCTGGACGCGCTCCCGCTGCGGCTCAACGGCAAGGTCGACCGCCATCTGCTGCCCGTCCCCGACGCCCCGCACACCGGCTCCGGCGCGCCACGCAATCCACGCGAGGACATCCTGTGCCAGCTCTTCGCCGAGGTGCTGGGCCTGCCCGAAGTCGGCGTCGACGACAACTTCTTCCACCTGGGTGGCCACTCCCTGCTCGCCGCCCGGCTCATCAGCCGCATCCGTACCGCGCTCGGCGTGGAGCCCTCGATGAGCGCCCTGTTCACGGCCCCGACCGCCGCCGCGCTCGCCCGCGGCCTCGACGCCGGGAACAGCGGCGACTCCCTGGAGGTCATGCTGCCGCTGCGTCCCGAGGGTGACCGCGAGGCGGTGTTCTGCATCCACCCCGGCGGCGGACTGAGCTGGAGCTATGTCGGACTGCTGCGCCGGCTCCCGCCGCAGTTCCCGCTCTACGGCGTTCAGGCACACGGACTGCGCCGCCCCGACGAGATGCCCGCGACGATCGAGGAGATGGCGAGCGACTACATCGAGCGCATCGAGAAGGTGCAGCCCGAAGGCCCCTACCACCTGCTGGGCTGGTCCCTGGGCGGCATGGTCGCCTACGAGATGGCCGTCCAGTGGCGGGCCCGCGGGGCCCGGATCGGCATGCTCGCCCTCCTCGACTGCTACCCAGGCATGCCCGACCACTTCCGGGTGAACGACGCGACCATGCTGCGCTCCCTGCTGGACCCCGAGAATCCCGAGGCCGTCCCGGAGGAGGGATCCGCCGAACTCGGCAGGGCTCTTGAGATCGTCAAGAACGACACCGGCGCGCTCGCCAGTCTGACCGAGCCGCAGATCGTGGCCCTGCTGAAGACCATGGCGCACAACCGGAAGATCGTCCGCGCGTACGAGCCGACCTGGTTCGACGGCGACGTGCTGTTCTTCCTCGCCACGCGGAACCGCGTCGAGGACGCCCCGACCGCCGAGGTCTGGCGGGAACACGTCGGCGGCGCCCTCGTGTCCCATCCGATCGACGCGACGCACATCGCCATGGCCGACCCCGAGCCGCTCGCCGAGATCGGCCGCATCGTGGCGCGCGACCTGGAGGAACGATGAAGTCCGATCTGCTGGTCCTGAAGGACCGGTCCGTGCTGGCCCTGCTCACCGCACGGTCCGTCTCCCTGCTGGGCAACGCGATCATGCCGATCGCGCTGGCCTTCGCGATCCTGGAGATGCCCGGTGGTTCCGCGACCGTACTCGGTCTGGTGCTCGCCACCCGGATGGTGACCCAGCTGCTGTTCGTCCTGCTCGGCGGGGTCTTCGCCGACCGGCTGCCCAAACAGCGCCTGATGATCGGTGCGGACGTCGCGGCGGGGAGCGTCCAGACGGTGGCGGCCCTGCTGCTCATCGCAGGGGCGGCGTCACCGGTGTCACTCGCCGGTCTCGCCGCCCTGAGCGGCGCGGCGGCCGCTCTGTTCGAACCGGCGTCCCGGTCCGTGATGCCGGCGCTGGTCGACGGCGACTCCCTCCAGTCCGCCAACGCCCTGCTGAAGCTGTCCATGCGCGGCGGCAGCATCCTCGGCGCGGTTCTCGGTGGTGTCCTCGTCGCCGTCATGGGCGCCGGACGCACGCTCCTCGTGGACGCCGGCACGTTCTTCGTGTCGGCCCTGCTCCTGACCCTGGTGCGCACCGTGGCACCGGTCGCCAAGGGTCCCGCCAAGACGATGCTGGCGGCGCTGCGCGAAGGCTGGCAGGAGTTCACCGCCCGGCGGTGGGTGTGGGTGATGGTCACCCAGATGGCCGTCGTCAACGTCCTGCTGGCCGGATCCTTCTACGTCCTGGGGCCGGTCGTCGCCAAGGAGACGTACGGCGGAGCCCCCGGCTGGAGCACCGTCGTCACCGTCCAGGCGATCGGCTTCGTGGCGGGCACCCTGGTCGCCATGCGCATCCGGCCCGCCCGGCCCATCCGGGTGGCCGCCCTGGCCACGGCGGGCTTCCCGCTCTCCCTGTTCCTGCTCGCCGCCCAGGCCCCGCTGGCAGCGGTGTGCGCGGCCGCCTTCGCCTCCGCGATCTTCATCGACGTCTACGAGGTCATGCTCGACACGACCCTTCAGAAGAACATCCCGCCCGAGGCGCTGTCCCGCGTCATGTCCTACGAAACCCTGGGCACCTTCGCCCTGGTGCCCCTCGGCAGCGCCGTCGTCGGCCCCGTCTCCGGCGCACTGGGTGTCGGCCCCACCCTGTCCTGGGCCGGAGCCCTCATCGTCGCGGCGGGCGTCGTGACCTTCCTGCTGCCTTCCATCCGCGCCCTGCCGCCGGTCAAACCCGAGGCGCTGGAGGAAGTGCGATGACCGGTTTCACCCGCTGGCTGCTGCGCCGCCCCGCCGACGACACGAAGGCCCGCGTGTTCTGCTTCCCCTACTCGGGGGTCGGCGCGTCCATGTTCAACCGGTGGCCGCGTCGGCTCGACGGCGACGTGGAGGTCTGCCCCATCCAGTTCCCGGCTCGCGAGAACCGCATCCGGGAGCCGCATTTCGGCACCTACCAGGCGCTGTCGGAGGACATCGCCGAGGCGCTGGCGCCCCACCTCGACCGGCCCTACACCTTCTTCGGCCACTGTGGGGGCGCGCTGCCGGCCTACGAGACGGCGCTGCGTCTGGCCGAGTCAGGGCACCCGGAACCCGCTCGGCTCGTCGTCTCCGCGCAGGCTCCGCCGCATCACTGCCCGCACGACCGGTTCCTGGGCCTCGACGACGAGCAACTGGGCGCGGAACTGGGCGCGATCGCGGCGGCGCGCGGCGGCGAGGCACACCCCCTGCTGATCGAACTGACCCTCTCCGTCCTGCACCAGGACCTGGAGGCCAACCGCGTCTACACCCGCCCGCGCACGCCGCTGCCGGGCCCGATCAGCGTCGTGAACTGGTCGGCCGACCCCGAGGTCGACCTCGCGCTGCTCGACGACTGGCGCGATTACTCCGACGACGTGGAGTTCCACGAACTGCTCGGAGAGCACTACACCTTCCTCACCGCCCCGTCGGAACTTCTCACCCTCCTGCGGAAGGGCTGACACAGTGGACTCCGTAACCTCCCTCGTCTCGGTCTTCGGCGAGCGCGCCCGTGCCCATCCCGACCGCCCCGCCCTCGGGGACCTCAGCTACGCGGGGCTCGACGCCCGTACCAACCGTGTCGCCCACCAACTCCGTGCGGCGGGCGTGCGCGCCGGCGACGTCGTCGGTGTCCGCGCGCCCCGTGGCGAGGAGACCGTGGTGCTGCTCCTCGGCATCCTGAAGGCGGGCGCGGCCTACCTCGCCCTGGACCCCGGTCAGCCCCTCGACCGCCAGCGGCAGATGCTGGCCGACGCGTCGGCGACCGTGCTGTTCGACTTCACGGGCGACACCGGGGGTTCCGGGACACCGACTCCGGGTGTGCGGGAACCCCACGACTTCCCCGGCTGCCGGGTGCTCACAGAAGTCGACATCGAGGCACCGGACACTCCCGTGGACGCGGGCGTCGGGCCCGAGGATCTCGCCTACGTCGCGTACACCTCGGGCTCCACGGGCCGGCCCAAGGGCGTGGCCGTGCCGCACCGGGCCGTACTGCGGCTGGTGGTGGACGGGGATGTCGTCGACGCCGGTCCGCAGGACGTGTTCATGCACTTCGCGCCGGTCGCGTTCGACGCCTCGACGCTGGAGATCTGGGGCGCGCTGCTCAACGGGGCCCGCCTCGCCGTCGTGCCGGCCGGCGCGCCGTCCCTGCCCCGGCTGCTCGACTTCGTACGGAACGAGCGGGTCAGCGTGGCGTGGCTGACCGCGGGACTCTTCCACCGGGCCGTGGACACGGGCCTCACCGGGCTACCGAACCTGCGACGGCTCATCGCCGGAGGGGATGTGCTCTCGCCCGGCCACGTCGCACGCGCCGTGCGCGACCTGCCGCACACGACTGTCGTGAACGGGTACGGGCCCACCGAGAACACGACGTTCACCTGCTGTCACCCGGTGACGACGCCCGTCGGGGACAGCGTGCCCATCGGCCGCCCCGTACGCGGCACCGGCGTCCACCTCCTCGACCCCGGGCTGCGCCCGGTGGCCGACGGCGAGGTCGGCGAGATCTACGCCACCGGCCTGGGCCTGGCGCACGGCTACGTCAACGACCCGGCGGAGACCGCCACTCGTTTCGTCGCCGACCCCTACGGCCCCCCGGGCTCGCGCATGTACCGCACCGGCGACCTCGCCCGCCGGGTGGAGGGAACCCTGCGCTTTGTGGGCCGTGCCGACGGCCAGGTGAAGGTACGGGGTTTCCGAGTCGAGACGGACGAGGTGGTCGCCGCGCTCCTGACCCACCCCGACGTCCGGCAGGCTGCGGTGACCGCCCCGTGGCGCGACACCCAGCCCCGCGAACGCGTCCTGACCGCCCACGTCGTGACCGCGCCCGGCGCGTCCGTCCTGGACGTCCGCGCCCACCTGGCCCGGCTGCTGCCGCGGTACGCCGTCCCCTCCCTGATCCGCACTCTCGACGCCCTGCCGCTGCGGGACAACGGCAAGGTGGACCGGACCGCCCTGCTGGAACTCGGCGCCCTGGAACGCCCGGAGGTCAACGCCACGCACCGGTGGCCGGAGACGGAGCTGGAGGAGGCCGTCGTCCAGCTGTGGTCGGACCGGCTGGGTACTGCGGGCATCGGCGCCGACGACGACTTCTTCGAACTGGGCGGCCATTCACTGCTCGCCCTGACCATCACCGGCGAACTCCTGCGGAGGTACGGAGTCGAGGTGTCGCCGCTCGACTTCTACCTCGACCCGACCCCCGCCGGACTCGCCCGCAGCGTCCAAAGAGCCACGCGAAGGGACCCGCGGTACGGGCCGTGGGAGGACCCGGACGACATGCCCCCGGAGGCGGGGCAGACCACCGTGCGCCATCCTGCGCCGGAGGTGTCCCCGTGAGGATCCCCTCGACCCCGCCCGGCCCTCTCGACCCGGCCGGCATCGACCTGTTCGACCCTCACCTGCACGCCGGGGGCGACCCGCACGCCGTCTGGGCCCATCTGCGCGCCCACTCCCCGCTGCACCACCAGTCCCTGCCCGACGGCCGTGCCTTCTGGTCGGTGACCCGCTACCACGACGCCTGCCGCGTCCTGTCCGACCACCGCGAGTTCACCTCCGAACTCGGCAGCCTTCTCCACCAGTTGGGCCGTCACGACGCGGCAGGCGGCCGCATGCTCGTGGCGACCGACCCACCGCGCCACACCGAACTGCGCCGCCCGCTGAACCGGCTGTTCGCCCCCGGCGCACGGGCGGGCCTGGAGCAACGGCTGCGTACCGCCGCCCAGTGGGTGCTCGCCCCGGCCGCCGCACCGGCGCAGTGGGACCTGGCCGAGCGCGCGCAGGCACTGCCGATGGCGGTCGCGGGCGCGGTGCTGGACCTGCCCGAGGAGGACTGGCCCGACCTGTTCCGCTGGACGGCGGCGGCCGCCGCCCCCGAGGACCCGGACCTGCGTGTGGGGGGCGGCTCCGCCTCGACCCTGGCGGTCGCGCATCACCAACTGTTCGCCTACTTCACCGACCAGGTGGCCCGGCGCAGGGGAACCACGGGCGAGGACGTGATCCGGCTCCTGATGAGCATGCGGGCGGGAGACCGGACGCTCACGGACGAGGAGGTCGTCGTCAACTGCTACAGCGTGCTGCTGGGAGCCAACGCGACGACACCGCACACCGTCTCGGGCACGGTGCAGGCCCTGATGGACCACCCTGAGGTGTTCCGCGCGATCGCACGGGATCCCTCCCTGGTGCCCGGACTGGTGGAGGAGGGACTGCGCTGGACCTCACCCGCCAGCAGCTTCCTGCGCCATGCGGTCAAGGACACCGAGCTGAGCGGCGGGGTGGTGCCGGCCGGGGACGCCGTCGCGGTCTGGGTGGGTTCGGCCAACCGGGACGAGCGGGTATTCACCGAGCCGTTCCGTTTCGACCCGAGCCGGACCGGCAACCGGCACATCGCCTTCGGATTCGGACCGCACTACTGCCTGGGCGCGGCAGTGGCCCGGCAGACGCTGCGGATCTTCTTCGAGGAAGTCTTCGAGCAGGTCGCCGAGTTCCGGCCGGCCGGGGAGCCACGACACCTGGTGTCGAACTTCGTCGCGGGCCTGTCCCGACTGCCCGTCCACACCCGGCCGCGTACGGCCTGAGCACCGAGCCCTCCGGCCGCACCCGCCCGAACGGGACCTCCCACCAACCGGCTCCCGTCACCCTGCCGGCTCCCCGTCCGCTCTCCGCAATCCCCGGCACGCCTCTAAGGAGCAGAACATGAGCGCCGACACCGACGAGATCGCGACGGCGTTCCGCGCGATCCTGAGCCGGCACCTCGACGGCCAGGAGATCGGCCCGGACGACGACTTCTACGCGATGGGAGGCGACTCCCTGACCGCCCTCAGAGTGGTCGCCGACGCGAACGCCCAGGGGATCGGCGTCACCCTGCGGGACGTCCTGCACCACTCCACCCCGCGCGCGCTCGCCGCCCACCTGACCGCCAGGGGCGGCGAGGTACCGGACGACCGACCCGCCACCAGTGATCTCACCGCCACGGACCGGGCGCTGCTGCCACCGGGGCTCGCTGACGCCTTGCCCGCGTCCGCCCTCCAGGTCGCGATGATCTACCTGTGCGACAGCAGCGCGGACCCTGGGCTCTACCACTCGGAGTTCAGCTGGGAGGTGGGCGAGCCCTTCGACGAGCCCCGTTTCCGCAGGGCGCTGGCGGCTCTGTGCCGACGGCACGCGGCGCTGCGCTCCTCCTTCGATCTCGGTACCTACTCCGTACCGGCGCAGCTGTTCCACCGGGACGTCGAAGCACCGCTGGTGGTGGGCGCGGCCCCGGACCGCGACACGGCGCTCGACTGGGGCAGCGCACCGCTGTTCCGGTGCGGGGTCGAGCCCGCGGCGAGGTCGTTCCGGGTGTCCCTGCGCGTCCACCACGTCCTCGTCGACGGCTGGGGTTTCGGGCGGCTGATCGTGGACCTCCTCGCCCTCTACCGGGAGTCACCCCTCCCGGGCCTGCCGAAAGGAGTCGAGCAGGCGTTCCTCGACGCCGAGCACGCCCAGCTCGCCGACCCGGCGGCCGCGGAGTACTGGCGCGGACAGGCGGGCGAGCCCGTGCTCTTCCCCGGGTCCGCCCGCTTCACCGGACCCGCCGACGCCCGGGAGCGCATCGGCTTCCCCTTGTCCGACCCGCTCGTCGCCGCCCTCAAGGACACGGCGAAGAAGCTGCGGGTGCCGTTCAAGTCCCTCGCGTTCGCCGCCCACGCGCAGGCCCTCGCCGCGCTCACCGGCCACAGCGAGACCGTGACGGGCCTGGTGGTCAACACCCGGCCACAGACCGAGGGCGCCGACCTCGTCGCCGGGCTCTATCTGAACACCGTGCCGGTCCGCGTCCGGGCCCGCGGCTCCTGGCCGGACCGGGCGGTCGCCGCCCTGGTCGCGGAACGCAACGCGCACCGGCACGCCGCGTACCCGCTGGCCCACATCGAGCGCGTGCTGGGCCGCCCGGCCTTCGAGGCGACCTTCAACTTCACGCACTTCCACCTCTATCGCGACCTCGAGGGGCTGGACGGCCTCGACGTCCGGGGCTGGCGAGTACGGGGGAAGCCGAGCTTCCCGTTTCGGGTGGACTTCGAGCTGGAGGGTCTGGAGGCGGGCAGTCGCGTCGTCGTCGCGTACGACCCGGAGCGGCTGTCCGAGACGCAGGCGAAGCGCTATACGGACCTGTTCGAGCAGGCCCTCGTCGAGGCGGCCGCCGCATGAGGCGGCCCGCCCGCGACCGCCCGCTCCTGGCGATCGTCTATGACGACGGGGCCGTGTCTCCGGGGGAGGTGGGGGTCGCTCTCGCCGATCTGGGCGACGTCGTGTTCCTGGTGCCCGACACGGCGCACGTGGCTGCGATGCGTCCGGTGCTCGCCCGACTCGGCGACGTACGGGACCTGTCGGGCGATGCCCGAAGCGACGCCGAAGCCGTGCGGGAACTCGCACCCGACGCGCTCGTGACGTTCAGCGAACGCATGATCCGGACCACCGCGGAGCTGGCCCGGGCGGCGGAACTGGCCTACCACACCCCGGACATCGCACTGCTGCTCACCGACAAGACCCGGCAGCGGGCCGCCCTGCGGGCCGCCGGGGTGGACGACGTGCGCACCGCCCCGCTGGACTCCCTGGCCGACTGGCCCGCGGCCCTCGCCCACGTCGGACTGCCCGCGGTCGTCAAGCCGGTGCGCGGCGCGGGCAGCTGCCACACCCACCCCGTGCACGACGAGGAAGAAGTCCCGCGCGTCCTGACGGAGATCTTGGCCGATCTGCCGCCCGCGCCGTCCGGCGAACCACGGCTGACCATGGAGGAGATGCTGGTCGGAGACGATCGGCTGCCGCTCGGGGACCACACGTCGGTGGAGAGCCTGTGCGGGCCCGAAGGTGTCACGCACCTCGCCGTGACCGGCAAGCTGCCGCTGGTCGCCCCCTTCCGGGTGCCTGGCCGCTACTGGCCGACCCAGCTTCCCGACGGCGAACGGCGGGCGGTCCTCGACCTGGTGACCCGTGCGCTGCAAGCGTTGGGTGTACGGCACGGCCTCACCCACACGGAGGTGAAACTGACCCCCGAGGGACCCCGGCTGATCGAGGTCAACGGCCGTATCGGCGGCCACGTCAACGGCCTGGCCCGCACCGCGTGCGGCGTGGACCTCGTGCACGCGGCCGTGCTCCAGGCACTGGGCCGTTCCCCAGGCCTGGGCCCCTTGCGTCCCGACCGTATTCACTTCCAGCACCACGGCCTCGCCCCGGTCCGGCCGTGCCGGCTGGTCTCTGTGGACGGGGCGGCCTCGGTGCGCGGCATGACCGGAATCAGCGGCTACCGCAGCTTCGTACGACCGGACCAGCCGCTGCCGGGCGGCGTCATGACCCGTGAACTGGACGTGCTGTGGGGCGTCGCCGACACCCACGAGGAGATGGTGCGGATCATCCGGGACGCCCTCGACACCCTCCACTACACCTTCGACTTCACCGACCCGCAGGGCGAAGCACATCACACCGGAGCACCGACGGGCCTGCGCACCGTCGCCGCGTCCTCCTGCGGCGCCTGGCAGGACTCACCCGCTCCGGAACCCGCCGGTGAACCCACCCGCTGGGCAGCGCGCAGGCCCGTTCCCGGACCCACCCCCGAAGGAGCCCCATGAACACCCCCGCCGTCGCCTCTGCCGTCATGGTTCTGATCGACATCATCGACGGGCAGCGCTGGGACGACCTGAAGTCGGTCCTCGCCAGGGACTGCGTCATGGAACGCCCCGGCTCGCAGCCCATCGCAGGTCTCGACCGGATCGAGCACTTCTACCGCAACGAACGCCAGGTACGGCACGGGAAGCACGTGGTGGACCGCGTGGTCGCCGACGAGGAGGCGGCGGCCTGCTGGGGCACGTTCCGCGGGGAGGCCCCCGACGGCTCCGTGATCGAGGCCCGTTTCGCCGACACCTTCGTCCTGGCGGACGGCCTCATCCGGCGCCGCACCACCTACGTCCACGCGCCGGCCCACTGAGCCCCTTCCCATCGGGCAAACACAAGAAGCACGGCATGAACATGCAGGTCGTAGCCGATCCGAAGGGGCGTCCGATGTGGGCTTCACCGGCCTTCGCCGGCGCCGTCCACGACGTCCGGGCCGCACGCGAGCACAGCATCGTCGAGGCACTCACCGAGGCCGGCGTCATCTGCTGGGCGGACAAGGGCTACCAGGGCACAGTCGGCATGGTCCGTCTCTCTTGCCGCGGCCGAGGGGACAGCTCCTCCGCTGGGTGAAGGTAGCGCGGATGAGGCGGAACCATGCGACCGGAGAACACCGGCGAACCTGATTGATCTCAACGGAGTGGTGATCGGTGCTGCGCAGACGGCGGCTCGGGCACCCAGGCGGTCATTCGAGGCACCGCCGATGAAGTCCAGCCGGTCGACGGCAGGTTCTCGTCGGCGTTCACGGGACGGGCACGGTGGTCGACCGGACCGAACGTGCCCCGGCGGCTGCCGACCTCACGAGAATCCCCGTCCAGCATGGCGGACGTGGTCGACGGAGTCGTGACAGCCGTCGTCGGGCGGCCGGTTCGCGCCTTTCGGGTCTTCGCAGGCACGTCGCCGGGGCTGTGCGGCACGAGGGTGACGAGTCAGCTGCAGTGCGCCGCGCGAACGGTGACGCAGCCGCCTCCGTGGACTCGCCGGGCATGGTGCCCGACGCCCCCCGTGTTCCCAGCGGCACCCCCGCAGTCGGCCTGCGCACCGTGACGGGCCTGGGCGGATGAAGAACGCGGAGCGCCCCCGAGTTGTGAGCCCGCGGGAACGGCAGCCGGACTCCGGCGCAGCATACGTTCCAGATCTCACGCAGTACGGAGGAAACTCAGCGAACCGGTTCGACGCAAGCGCTTCAACGGGAGGCCACGACCGGCGGTTGTGTGCGGTCGACGGCATGCGGCGCGGCGGGTGCGGGGCCGACGTGACAGCCGGAGTCCGACCGCTTCGGCCGGTGTCCTGCGAACCGCCGCTCGGTGTCCCGTTGCCGGGCTGCGTCCCTGCTCACCGGCATGATGGCGGGTCAGCCGAGCGATCCGGACTGCGGGGCCCGGCACATCCGCGACTGCCTCATCGCCGGAGCGGCAGGCGGCCACACCGACGTACCGCTGCCGCCACACCGCAACTTTTCGAGCACGCAGAGAGCTTGCGCACCGCGGGAATCAGCAGTCGAATCGATTCGGCACCAGGGGGTGGCGGCAGCGGGCGTCACACCCGTGACAGCCCCGCGAAACCGGGAGCACCGCTCCCCCGAAACCTCTCCGCAATCCCACTGCACCACAACCCGAGCGGCTAGCAACGGCACGGTAGGGAGATCAGATGGGAAGCACACGTGCAGGACGCCACCTGTCGTCCGAGCATGGTGGCGTCGCGCGGTTACTCGCGACGGTACGACACCGTGGCAGGCCCGGGAACGCGCCGTCTCAGGCGCACGTTCCTTCGCCGCCCCGCTCCCGGTGGAAGTCGTTGGCCCGAGCGGGGGCCGCGGCCGCGCTCGTGGCGGGAGCTCTGGCCGGCGCCACCGCCACGGCCGGCACGGCCCGAGCCGCCACGTCCGGACCCTGCGACATCTATGCGGCAGGCGGGACGCCCTGCGTGGCGGCGCACAGCACCACGCGAGCCCTGTACGCCTCGTACAACGGGCCGCTCTACCAGGTCCGCCGTGCCTCGGACAACACCACCCGCGACATCGGCGTCCTGAGCGCGGGCGGGTACGCCGACGCCGCCGCCCAGGACTCGTTCTGCTCGGGGACGACCTGCCTGATCACGATCATCTACGACCAGTCGGGGCGTGCGAACAACCTCACCCAGGCACCCGGCGGCGGCGCCGCGGGCGGCCCCGACAACCTCGCGAACGCGACCGCCGCGCCCACCACGGTGGGCGGCCACAAGGCCTACGGCGTCTTCGTGGCACCGGGCACGGGCTACCGCGACAACCACACCAACGGCATCGCCACCGGGGACAACCCCGAGGGCATGTACGCGATCCTCGACGGCACGCACTACAACGGCGGCTGCTGCTTCGACTACGGCAACGCCGAGACGGACAGCAACGACGACGGCAACGGCACCATGGAGGCCATCTACTTCGGCAACATCAAGGTCTGGGGCTACGGCAGCGGCAACGGCCCCTGGATCATGGCCGACCTGGAGAACGGCCTCTTCTCCGGGGTCAATCAGCACTACAACGCGGGCGATCCGACCATCAACCACCGCTACACGACCGCCATCATCAAGGGCGGGGCGAACCACTGGGCGATCCGCGGCGGCGACGCGCAGTCCGGCGGCCTGTCCACCTTCTACGACGGTCCGCGTCCCAACGTCTCCGGCTACAACCCGATGCGCAAGCAGGGAGCCATCATCCTGGGCACCGGCGGCGACAACAGCAAGGGCGCCCAAGGCACCTTCTACGAAGGCGTGATGACCTCCGGCTACCCGTCGGACGCCACCGAGAACGCCGTCCAGGCCAACATCACCGCGGCCGGATACAGCAACTCCTCCGGCGGGACGGGCACCGGCGCGCTGCAGGCGGTCGGCGCCGGCAAGTGCCTTGACGTGCCGGGCTCGTCGACCACGGCCGGCACGCAACTGCAGATCTGGGACTGCAACGGCGGAGCCAACCAGACCTGGACCCGCACGTCCTCAGGGCAACTCACGGTCTACAGCGGCAGCAGCCAGATGTGCCTGGACGCGTACGACAACCAGACGTCCGCCGGTACCAAGGTGGTGACCTGGCCGTGCAACGGCGGCGCCAACCAGCAATGGCAGGTGAACTCCGGCGGCACCGTCACCGGCACCCAGTCCGGGCTCTGCCTCGACGTCACCGGCGCCTCCACGGCCAACGGCGCCCTGGCGGAACTCTGGCCGTGCAACGGCGGGTCCAACCAGCAGTGGAGCCTCAACTGACCTGACCTGCCCCGACCTGACCGGCTCCGGCCCGTGGCCTTGCACACCGACGGCCACGGGCCACCCGCCACCAGACGTGCCACCACCGGAGGATGACCATGCTCAGAGCCGGAGCGCTCCGCGGCCTGTGGGCCGCCCCCACAGCTCTGCTCGCCCTACTCGCCGCCAGTCCGGCCACCGCCGGGGTCGCGTACGCGGTACCGGCAGAACGCCTGGCTGCGGCCGCCGACCTGTACGTGGCGCCGGATGCGGCTCCCGGCGGAAACGGCACCGCCGGGCAGCCGTTCGCCACCATCGGTCAGGCAGAGCAGCCCGCGCACCGGCTCTCGGCCGACTCGGACGTCGTCGTCCACCTGGCCGGTGGCACCTACCGGCTGACCGAGCCGCTTGCCTTCGGCTCCGGCGACGGCGGCCAGAACGGCCACACCATCACCTACCAGGCCATGTCCGGGCAGCAGCCGGTCGTGACCGGCACCCAACGGATAACGGGTTGGCAGGTGCATGACCAGACGAAGAACATCTGGTCGGCCCACGTCGGCACCGGCGTGAACACCCGCCAGCTGTACGTGAACGGCAGGGAAGCGCCGCGAGCGGCCATCCAGGTGCCCCGCTCCGCCTTCACCTTCACCCAGACCGGCCTGACCGTCACCGACTCCTCCCTCGACTACCTGGCCGGCCTCTCGGACCAGAACCACATGGAGGTCGAGAGCCTCAACTCCTTCACCGACCGTTACGCACCGGTCCAGTCGATCAGCGGCAGGACCGTCACCATGCAGCAGCCCGCGTGGAACAACAACTCCTGGGGCTACGACACCATCAACGCGCCGTTCACCGGCGGGACGATGTACCTGGAGAACAACTACGCGTTCCTGCAGCAGGCCGGACAGTGGTACCTCGACTCGTCCACCGGCGATCTGTACTACCGGGCCCAGGCGGGGCAGAACCCCGGCAGCCTCGACGTCGAACTGCCCCGGTCGGAGAGCCTGCTCGGCATCAGCGGCAGCTACGGCTCACCGGCCGCCGGTCTGGCCTTCACCGGCATCCGGTTCACGGGAACCTCCTGGCTCGGCCCCAGCGGACCCGACGGCTACGCCGACCAGCAGAGCGGCGCGCACATCACCGGCTCCTACGCGATGCCCGCCAACTGGCTGAGCACCTGCAAGTCGGGATGCACGCAGTTCGAGGCCACCCGCAATCACTGGGCGCAGATGCCCGCGGCCGTCCAGGTCTCGGCGGCCACCGGCATCACCTTCTCCGGCGACACGTTCTCCGAGCTCGGACAGGCCGGGCTCGGCGTGGGCAACGACGGTGTCGCCAACGCCTCCGGCACCGGCCTCGGCGCCAACGGCGTCACCATCACCGGCAACACGTTCACCGACACCGCCGGCAGCGGCATCCAGGTCGGCGGGATCCAGCCGGACGCGCACCACCCCGGCAACCCGCAGATGACCAACCAGAACATCACCATCAGCAACAACGAGGTCAGCGGCGTGGGCACCGACTACAAGGAGACCGCCGCGATCCTGTCCACGTACGTCACCAACGCCACCATCACCCACAACCAGTGCGACCACCTGCCCTACGACGGCATCGACATCGGGTGGGGCTGGGGCGCCAACGACCCGGGCGGCAGCCAGGACTACGTGAACCGGGGCACGTACAACTACCAGCCCGTCTACAGCACCCCGACGACGCTGAAGAACAACACCGTCTCCCACAACCTGATCTTCGACACCAAGAACGCGATGTTCGACGGCGGCAGCATCTACAACCTGTCCGCGAACCCCGGCTCGGTGATCTCCGACAACTACATGTACGACAACCACCGCACCACCGCGCTGTACCTGGACGAGGGCTCCCGCTATCTGAAGGTGTCCGACAACGTGGTTCAGGACGCGGGCAACTGGGCGCTCACCAACGCCAACGCGAACAACCACACAGACGACAGCACGTTCTCCGGCAACTGGTACAACGGCGGCAACACGTACGTGGCCACCGGCCCGCCGCACAACAACGTCCTGACCGGCAACGTCCAGGTCAGCGGCACCAATTGGCCGTCGGGCGCCCAGCAGGTCATCCAGCAGGCGGGCGTCCAGCCCTCGGGCGGCCGTGGCGGCTTCCCCACCGGCTACCACCAGCTGGCGATCGGCAGCATCAGTCTGTGCCTGGACGTGTACGGCAACTCCGGCAGCGCGGGCGCCGCGATCGACCAGTGGACCTGCAACGGACAGAGCAACCAGCAGTTCCAGTTCGTGCCGGGCGCCGGCGGTTACGGGCAGCTGCAGGCGCGGAACTCCGGGCTGGTCGTGGCGGTGTCGGGGGGTTCCACGACTGCCGGTACGCCCGACATCGTGCAGCAGGCCCCGAGCGGAGCGGCCGGCGCTCTGTGGCTGCCGGTGTCGCAGCCCGACGGCTCGTACTCCTTCCAGAACCAGAACAGCGGCCTGTGCCTGGACGGGTACGGCGGCGGCGGCAACCTCGGCCAGCAGCTCGACCAATGGCCCTGCAAGAACACGGCCGGCAGCAACCAGGACTTCACCCCGCGCTGACCCGACTCGATTCTCGGCACCGACTCGTGGTGGGTGTCCCAACTTCCCCCACACACAGGGAGATTGATTCATCATGTCCTGGCTCAGCGAAGGGCCCCGTCTGCGCAGGGCCCTGGCCCTGGCCCTGGCCAACGGGAGCGCAGCGAACCAGCAACGGCGGCGCCAACCAGCACTGGAACGTCAGGTGAGGCGATCGACACACAGCGCTCGCAGCTGATCCCCCGACGAACGCCTGCGCCCGGCACTGCGGTCGCCGCCGGACGCAGGTTTCGGCTGCCCTCAGAGCGGCCCGACCAGGGCAAACATGGGATGGATCACTCCCTGAAAGGCCCGGAAACTTCTATTGACAGCGCCATGACCCTGTGGGATCACTATGCGACATGGGATGTCTGAGTGTTCCCTGTGCGTGCACGGCACTTTCCGTCCCCTCCCTCCCTCGCATACCTCCCCCGCATACCCGAGGACACAGAATGCAGCCTCCATCCGCTCCGCACCGCAGCCCCGCGGCTCGTGCCTCGCGCTTACCGGCCGCGGCCGCCGTATCCGTGATGGCGCTGCTGGCCATGCTGCTGGCGACCGCGCCGACCTGGTCGGCGTCGACGTCCGTGGCAGCCCTGGTGAGTTCGGCGTCGGGGCGGTGCCTGGACGTCAAGGGCAACGTCGACACGCCGGGCACGGGGCTGGAGATCTGGGGCTGCAACGACCAGGCCAACCAGGCGTTCGAGTTCACGGCGGCGGGTGAGCTGAGGACGATGAACGGCACCCGGTGCGTGGACGCCTACGACACCCGGACGGCTCCCGGAGCCCCGGCGGTCATCCGGGGGTGCGACGGGCGGGCGACCCAGGTCTGGCGACAGAACTCCGACGGGTCCGTCACCGGCGTCGCCTCCGGATTCTGCCTGGACGTGAGCGGGGCGGGAACGGCCGACGGCACCGCGGTCATCCTGTGGACCTGCACCGGCCAGAGCAACCAGAAGTGGACCACGTCGGCACCGCCGCCTCCGACCGCCGGGACGGGCCCGTGCGACATCTACGCCGCGGGCGGTACGCCGTGCGTGGCCGCGCACAGCACCGTGCGGGCGCTCTACGGTTCCTACAACGGTTCCCTCTACCAGGTCAGGCGCGCCTCGGACAACGCCACCAGGGACATCGGCGTCCTGGCGGCGGGCGGCTTCGCCGACGCGGCGGCGCAGGACGCGTTCTGCGCGGGCACCTCGTGCGTGATCACGGTCGTCCGCGACCAGTCCGGGCACGGCAACGACCTGTGGTACCAGGGATCGGCCCAGGTCCCGGGGTCGAGTCAGAGCAGTCCGGCGAAGGCCACGTCCGAGTCGCTGACGGCCGGCGGCAGCAAGGCGTACTCGCTGTACATCAACCCCGGCAACAGCTACTGGCGGGACGGCCATCTGACGGGCGTGCCGACCGGTGCCGCGCCCGAAGGGGCGTACATGGTGACCAGCGGCACCCACGTCAACAACGGCTGCTGCTTCGACTACGGCAACAGCGAGACGACCAGGAAGGCCGACGCCGCCGGGGCGATGGACGCGATCAACTTCGGCACCCAGTGCTGGTTCGGCGGCTGTTCGGGCAGCGGCCCCTGGGTGCAGGCCGATCTCGAATGGGGCCTGTACCCCGGCGGCAGCCAGTCCTGGAACCCCGACCAGCGGGCGTTTACGGGCAAGTTCGTCACCGCGATGCTGAAGAACAACGGCACGTCGAGGTTCGCCCTCAAGGGCGGCAACGCCCAGACCGGCGCACTGACCACCCTGTGGGACGGCGGGTTGCCCGGCGGATACAGCCCCATGAAGAAACAAGGGGCCATCGTGCTGGGCAGTGGCGGCGACTGCTGCAAGCCCGGCGGCGGCGCCAACCTGAGCGCCGGCACCTTCTACGAGGGAGCCATGGTCGCCGGCTACCCCTCCGACGCGACCGACAACGCGGTACAGGCCAACATCACCGCCGCCGGCTACCGCTGATCCGCACCCAGCTCCCCACCACGCCCCAGGAGTCGATGACCTATGCCCACGAGCACCGCGAGAGCCAGGCGTCCCCGGTCGCTGCCCCCGCTGCGTTCCCTGCGCAGAACCCTCGCGCTCGCCTTCTCGGCCGTGCTGCTCACCGCGGCCGCCCCCCTCCTCTCCCTCGGCACGGCGCAACCCGCCGCCGCACTCGGCAACGGGCTCGCGCCGACCCCGCAGATGGGCTTCAACGACTGGAACGCGTACGGCTGCGACGTCTCCGAGTCGCTGATCAAGTCCACCGCCCAGGCGATGCACACCAACGGCATGCAGGCGGCCGGCTACACGTACGTCAACATCGACGACTGCTGGATGACCCACAGCCGGGACTCCGGCGGCCACCTGGTGCCGGACCCGGCGAAGTTCCCCGACGGCATCAAGGGCACCGCGGACTACGTGCACTCACTGGGGCTGAAGCTGGGGATCTACGAGGACGCGGGCACCGCGACCTGCGCGGGATACCCGGGCAGCCTGGGCCACGAGACCACGGACGCGCAGTCGTTCGCGGCGTGGGGCGTGGACTACCTGAAGTACGACAACTGCAACAACACCGGCGTGCCGGCGCGGACCCGGTACACCGCGATGCGGGACGCCCTGGCGGCCACCGGACGGCCGATCCTGTACAGCCTGTGCAACTGGGGCCAGGAGAACGTGTGGACCTGGGGTGCGGACGTCGGCAACAGCTGGCGCACCACCGGGGACATCAGCCCGAGCTTCTCCAGCATGCTGTCGATCTTCCACAGCAACGTGGGCCTGGCCTCCTACGCGGGCCCCGGCCACTGGAACGACCCGGACATGCTGGAGGTGGGCAACGGCTCGATGACGGTCACCGAGAACCGCAGCGAGTTCAGTCTGTGGGCGGAGATGGCCGCACCGCTGATCGCGGGCACCAACATCCCCTCGGCCAGTGCCTCCACCCTGTCCGTCCTGACCAACTCCCGGGTGATCGCGGTCGACCAGGACCCCCTCGGCAAGCAGGGGACCATGGTGTCCTCCTCGGGCGGCCTGGACGTGCTGGCCAAGCCGCTGGCGGGCGGGGACGTGTCGGTGGCGCTGTTCAACGAGACGGGCTCCACGGCGACCGTCACCACCACCGCTTCGGCGATCGGGAAGACCGGAGCGTCCGCCTACAGCCTCACCGACCTGTGGTCGGGCACGTCCTCGACCACCTCCGGCACCATCAGCGCCTCGGTACCGGCGCACGGCACGGTCATGTACCGGGTCGCGGGCGGCACCAGCGGCGGCGGAGGCACCAGCGTCACGGGTGCGCTGCACGCGGTCGGCGCGGGCAAGTGCCTGGACGTGCCGGACTCCACCACGACCGCGGGCACCCAGGTGGAGATCTGGAGCTGCAACGGCGGCGCCAACCAGACCTGGACGCACACCACCTCCAACCAGCTCACCGTCTACGCCGGCAGCGGTCAGATGTGCCTGGACGCCTACGACAACCAGACCACACCGGGGACGAAGGTGGAGATCTGGCAGTGCAACGGCCAGAGCAACCAGCAGTGGACGCTGAACTCCGACGGCACGATCACCGGCGCCCAGTCCGGCCTGTGCCTCGACGTCACCGGCGGGGCCACGGCTGACGGAACCCTCGCCCAGCTGTGGACCTGCAACGGCGGCGGCAACCAGCGGTGGACGCTGGGATGACCCCGTCCTCCCCGCGGCCACCGGCAGCTTCGGTGCCGCCGTCCGGCGGCACCGCCACAGAGGAGGTCTCCTTGCCCGGATCAGCAACCGATCGCCGCCGAAGGCGTTTCCCGGCCGTGCTCCTGATCGCCCTGGCGATGGCCCTGGCCGCGCTCGGGACACCCTCGTTCGCCACCTCCGCGCGGACCGGCACACCTGCCGGCGTCCACGCCCCCGTGTCCGCGGCGGACGCGTCGCTTCCGTGCGACCTCTACGCGGCGGGCGGCACGCCGTGCGTGACGGCGCACGCCACCACCAGGGCACTCTTCGCGGCGTACGACGGGCCGCTGTACCAGATCCAGCGGTCCTCCGATCACAGCTACCGCGACATCGGGGTGCTCGCCCCGGGCGGGTACGCCGACGGCGCCTCCCAGGTGTCGTTCTGCGCGGGCACGTCGTGCACGATCACGAAGATCTACGACCAGACCGCCGAGCACAACGACATGCCGATCTCCTGGGGCGGCTACTGGAAGGGTCCGGGTCCGAACGGATCCGACGTCGGGGCGGACGCCATGGCCCTGCCGGTGACCGCGGCCGGTCACCAGGTGTTCGGCGTCAAGGTCACCCCGGGTGTCGGTTACCGGCTCGACCACGCGAGCGGCGTGCCCACCGGCGCCCAGCCCGCAGGCATCTACATGGTGACCTCGTCGAACTACACGAGCCAGTGGTGCTGCTTCGACTACGGCAGCGGCGAGAACTCCCACACCGACACCGGCAACGCCACCATGAACGCCATCTACTGGGGCACCGCCTGCTGGTTCGGCGGCTGCACCGGCAGCGGCCCCTGGGTCGAGGCCGACCTGGAGAACGGGATGTTCCACACCAACACCGGCTCCAACAAGGACCCGAACAACCCCGGCGTGCACTATCCGTTCGTCAGCGCGTGGTTGAAGAACAACGGCACCAGCAACTTCACCCTCAAGTACGGCAACGGCACGAGCGGCGGCCTGACCACCACCTTCTCCGGTCCCCTGCCGAACGGCTACTCACCGATGAAGGTGGACAGTTCGGTCCTGCTCGGCACCGGGGGCGACAACAGTCCCAATGGCGTGGGCGAGTTCTTCGAAGGCGCGATGACGGCCGGCTATCCGTCCGACGCCACCGAGAACGCGGTCCAGGCCGCCGTCACCGCCGCCGGCTACGGGTCGGGAAGCGGTAGTGGCACGACGGGTGCCGTGCACGCGGTGGGTGCGGCCAGGTGTCTCGATGTGCCGGGGGCATCCACGACGGCGGGTACGCAGCCGCAGATCTGGGACTGCAACGGCGCGGCGAACCAGACGTGGACCGCGACCGCGTCCCACCAGCTCACCGTGTACTCCGGCAGCAGCCAACTGTGCCTGGACGCCTACGACAAGGGCACCAGCCCGGGCACGAAGGTCATCACCTGGCCCTGCAACGGCCAGACCAACCAGCAGTGGAACCTCAACGCCAACGGCACCGTCACCAGTGCCCAGTCCGGCCTGTGTCTGGACGTGACCGGCGCCGCCACCGCCAACGGCAGCCTCGTACAGCTGTGGACCTGCAACGGCGGCTCCAACCAGAAGTGGTCGCTGGGCTGACCCGATGAGTCGCTGTATCGCTGAACCGCCGACCCGTAGGAGGTCCGTATGAGGGCGCGAGCGAAGAGCCGCCGTGTGCTGCTCACCGTCGGCGTCGTGTTGGCGTTCGTACTGCAGCTGCTGTCGGCGGCCGGGAGCCGTGCAGCCGCGGGCGAGGCGCTGAGCGTGAACCTGGCATCGACGCGAGGCCCGTCGACCGGTGTGGGTGAGGGGTTTCTCTACGGCTTCACCCAGGACGGCAGCCAACCCGTGGACCAGTTCGTCCAGCCGCTGGGGATCAACGCGTTCCGCGGCGGGGGCTGGTTCTCCGGCGGCTGGATCAAGGACAACTACCAGTACGGAGCGGCCAGTCGGGCCGACGTCGACTCGATCATCGCGCAGGCGAAACGGCTGACGCGGTCGCCGTACCACGCGCAGTACCAGGTGCTCGTCAGTGACATCTACGGCGCGAACGGCGGCCAGCCGTCGAACACGACATACCCGTGCGACAACGGCAACTGCGCGAACTGGACCAGCTTCATCGACTCCACTGTGGGAGCGCTCCAAGCGTCGGGGCTGACGTTCTCCTACGACATCTGGAACGAACCCGACATCTCCTACTTCTGGACCCGCGGTGTCAACAGCGCCCAGTACTTCCAGATGTGGGACACCGCCTACCGGGAGATCCGGCGCATCGCCCCCGACGCGCAGATCGTCGGGCCGTCCCTCGCGTTCACCCCGCAGCGCAACCCGGGTGAATGGCAGACCTGGCTCGCGCACGTGAAGGCGGCCGGGACGGTGCCGGACATGATCACCAACCATGACGAGGGCGACGTCGACGACCCCGTCACCGTCTCGCAGTCCCTCAACAGTGCGCTCAGCTCGGCGGGTATCAGTCCGCGGCCGCTGTCCGCCAACGAGTACCAGCCGGCCGACCGGCAGACCGCCGGGGTGACGGCCTGGTACCTGGCGCGGTTCGCGCAGTCCGGGTACGCCAACGCGATGCGCGGCAACTGGGTGTGCTGCGTCACCCCCAACCTGACGGGAGTCCTCACCCAGAGCGGGGGCAGCTGGCAGCCGACGGGCAACTGGTGGGCGCTTCGGGACTACGCCGACATGACCGGCACCCTCGTGGACACCTCCGGCCAGGTCGGCTCGACGGCGATCGCGGCGTCCGAGGACTCCACCGCAGGGCGCGCGGTGGCCGTCATCGGCGACTCCAACGGCTACACCGGGGCCGCGTCCGTGACCTTCAACGGGCTGTCGTCCGTCCCGTGGCTGACGAACGCCGGCAGTGTCCACGTCACCGTGCACCGCATCCCGGACCAGGCACCGCTCGCCGCCCCACAGACCGTGTACGACCAGAACGTCAGCACCTCCGGCGGCTCGGTCACCGTGCCGGTCACGTTCCAGGCCTCGCACGACGCCTTCGCCGTCCGTCTCACCCCGGCAACGTCCAGCGGCGGGGGCTTCCCGGACGGCTACCACCAGCTCGTGGTCGCAAGCGACCAGTTGTGCCTTGACGTGTACGGCAACTCCGGCACCGCGGGTGCCGCGATCGACCAGTGGACCTGCAACGGGCAGACCAACCAGCAGTTCCGGTTCGTGCCGGCCTCGGACGGCTACGGCGAGCTGCGTGCCCAGAGCTCGGGCCAGGACGTGGCGGTCGCCGACGGCTCCACGGCGGCAGGCACCCCGGACATCGTCCAGCAGGCCCCCGGCACGGCGGCGAACGCCCTCTGGCTGCCCGCGCGCCAGTCCGACGGCACCTACGCCTTCCAGAACCGCAACAGCGGTCTGTGCCTGGACGTCTACGGCGCCGGCGGCACCGCGGGACAGCAACTGGATCAGTGGCAGTGCAAGAACGCGCCGGGCACCAACCAGGACTTCGCCGTCCGCTGACACCGCACCCGACGCGGACCCCACCGACTGCGAACCCCTCCGACCTGCGAAAGGAACGCCCACCGTGTCAGCATTCAGACAGCTGTTACGGCGCCTGCGCGCCTCGACGGCCGTGCTCGCGGGCCTCGTCCTGGCCGCCGGCGGCCTCGTCGGCACGGCCGCCGCCACGGCCCACGCCGCCACCTCCATCACCGTCAACGGCGCGTCCGGCGGACGGACCTTCGACGGCGTCGGGGCGATCAGCGGCGGAGGCGGCAACAGCAGACTCCTGATCGACTACCCCGAGCCCGAACGCGGCCAGGTCCTCGACTACCTCTTCAAGCCCGGTTACGGCGCCTCCCTGCAGATCCTCAAGGCCGAGATCGGCGGGGACACCAACTCCACCTCGGGAGCCGAGCCCAGCCACCAGCACACCCGCTCCGATTTGAACTGCGACCGCGGCTACGAATGGTGGCTGATGGAGCAGGCCAAGGCCCGCAACCCGAACATCAAGCTGTACGGCCTCGCCTGGGGCGCCCCCGGCTGGATCGGCGGCGGGAACTTCTGGTCCACCGACATGGTCAACTACCTCGTCTCATGGCTGGGTTGCGCCAAGCAGCACGGCCTCACCATCGACTACCTCGGCGGCTGGAACGAGCGCGGCTACAACATCTCCTGGTACGAGCAGCTGCGCAGCGCGCTCAACTCCAACGGCTACGGCAGCGTCAAGATCGTAGCGGCCGACTCGGACTGGTCCGTGGCCGGCGACATCGACTCCGATCCGGCGTTCGCCGCAGCGGTGAACGTCATCGGCACGCACTACCCCTGCGGTTACCGCTCCTCCCAGTCCAACTGCTCGGTGCCGTCGGCAGCCACGTCGTCCGGAAAGTCGCTGTGGGCGAGCGAGAACGGCTCGGACGACTACAACGCAGGAGCGCCGGCCATGGCCCGCGGCATCAACCGCGGATACATCGACGGCCGGATGACCGCGTATCTCAACTGGCCGGTGGTCGCGGCGATCACGCCCAACCTGCCGTATCCCACCATGGGCCTCGCCCTGGCCTCGCAGCCGTGGTCCGGCCACTACGCGATCGGCAAGAACACCTGGGTGATGGCGCACACCAGCCAGTTCACGGCCCCGGGCTGGAAGTACCTCGACGCCTCGAGCGGCTACATCGGCGGCAACCGGAACAACGGCAGCTACGTCTCGCTGAAGTCCCCGAACAACTCCGACTGGTCCACGGTCATCGAGACCATGGACGCCGGCAGCGCCCAGACGCTGAACTTCGACGTCACCGGAGGGCTGTCCACCGCAGCCGTCCACGTCTGGTCGACCGACGTCAACTCCGCCAACCCCGCGGACTACTTCGTGCACACCACGGACATCACCCCGTCCGGCGGCGGTTTCAGCCTGACCGTGCAGCCCCATCGCGTCTACACCCTGACCACCACGACCGGCCAGGGCAAGGGCACCGCCACCGGCCCCGTCCAGGGCACGATGACCATGCCGTACAGCGACTCCTTCGACGGCTACGCCACCGGCACCGAGGCGAAGTACCTCATGGACTGGCAGGGCGCCTTCGAGGTGGCGGGCTGCGGCGGTGGCCGCAGCGGCAAGTGCGTGCGCCAGATGAGTCCGCAGAAGCCGATCACCTGGGACGCGCTGTCCGACCCGCACGCCCTGCTGGGTGACACCGGCTGGAGCAACTACACCGTCTCGTCCGACGTGCTGCTGGAACAGCCGGGATACGCCGAGCTGATAGGGCGCGCAGGCGGGCAGGACTACAGCAGCACCGGCGGACTGAACGCCTACCACCTGCGGGTCAGCGACACAGGTGCCTGGTCGATCCTGAGTTCCGCCACCAACGGAAGTGTCTCCACTCTCGCCCATGGCACGACCGCCGTACTGGGCACCAACCGGTGGCACACCCTGGCCCTGACCTTCTCCGGCACCACCCTGACCGCCGTCGTCGACGGTTCCACGGTCGGTTCCGTCAGCGACCGCACCTGGGCCGGCGGACAGGCCGGCTACGCGACCGCTCAGGGCGAGACGGCACAGTTCGACAACCTGTCCCTCACCCCCGGCAGCGGCGGGCCCGGCGGCGGCACGACCGCAGCAATCGTCGGGGCCGGCTCCGGCCGGTGCGTGGACGTCCCGAACCAGTCGCAGACGTCCGGCACCCAGGTGGAGCTGTGGGACTGCAACGGCGGCAGCAACCAGCAGTGGACGAGCACCTCGGCCGGTGAACTGCGGGTCTACGGCAGCGCCTGCCTGGACGCCGCGGGCGGCGGCACCAGCCCCGGCACCAAGGTCGACATCTGGACCTGCGACGGCGGCGGCGACCAGCAGTGGACGCTCAACGCCGACGGAACGATCACCGGTGCCCAGTCCGGCCTGTGCCTGGACGCCACCGGCGCGGGCACGGCCAACGGCACCCTGCTGGAGCTGTGGACCTGCAACGGCGGCAGCAACCAGCAGTGGACGCGCGACTGAACTGATCCGGTGCCCTCCGAGATCTGAGACCACCCACCCCGTCAATGACGCCGAGAGGCCCGCATGACTTCCTCACCCCTTCCGATCAGCCGACGCCGGCTGCTGGCGGCGACCGGCGCGGCCACGGCCCTCGGCCTGCTGCGGTTCGCCCCCGAGGCCGCCGCGACCGACGGCCCCACGAGCTACACCGCGAGCTGGTCCTCCGTGGACCAGCACCCCCCGGCTCCGGCCTGGTTCAAGGACGCCAAGTTCGGCATCTACTACCACTGGGGCGTCTTCAGCGTCCCCGCGTTCGGCAACGAGTGGTACCCGCGCAACATGTACGTGGGCGGTTCGGCCGAGAACCAGCATCACATCGCCACCTACGGCGACCCCTCGGCGTGGCCGTACAACAACTTCATCGACGGAGCCCGCGACAAGGCGGGCAACTTCGTGCAGTTCGCCCCCAAGCTCGCCTCGCAGGGCGGCCACTGGGATCCGGACGCCTGGGCGCGACTGTTCAAGGCCGCGGGCGCGCGGTTCGCAGGACCGGTCGCCGAGCACCACGACGGCTTCTCCATGTGGAACAGCCGCGCCAACCCGTGGAACTCCGTCCGGCACGGCCCGGGACTGGACCTGGTGGGGCTGCACGCGCAGGCCATCCGCGGCCAGGGCCTGAAGTTCATGGCGTCCCTGCACCACGCCTACCACTTCAACGGCTACTACGACCACGTGCCGTCGCAGTCGGACCCTGCCCTGCGCATCCTCTTCGGCCAGCAGGGCTCGGCCGCGGAGAACACGCTCTGGTACGACAAGCTGGTCGAGGTCATCGACACCTACCAGCCGGACCTGCTCTGGCAGGACTTCGACCTGGGCCTGGTACAGGAGTCCTACCGGCTCCAGTTCCTCGCGCACTACTACAACCAGGCGGTCTCCTGGGACAAGGACGTGGCCGCGACCTACAAGGACGGCCTCGACAACAAGGGCGAGGTCTTCGACTTCGAGCGCGGCGGCCCGGCAGGACTGCTCACCCCCTACTGGCTGACCGACGACAGCATCTCCTCCTCCAGCTGGTGCTACACGGCGGGCATCGGCTACTACTCGACGCAGGCACTGCTGCACTCGCTGGTCGACCGCGTCAGCAAGGGCGGCACCATGCTGCTGAACATCGCCCCGATGGCCGACGGCACCATCCCCTCCGGACAGCAGTCGATCCTGCTCGGCATGGGGGACTGGCTCGGCCGCTTCGGAGAGGCGGTCTACGGCACCCGCTCCTGGACGAGCTACGGCGAGGGCCCCACGCCGATGGGCGGAGGCTCCTTCAGCGGCCCGGTGGCCGGCACTCCGAAGGACGTCCGGTTCACCCGAAGCCAGGACAACAAGGTGCTCTACGCCACCACGCTGGGCTGGCAGGGCGGCACCACGACCATCACGACGCTGAACTCCAACCGGATCAACCTCAGCGGCCTGACCGGCGCCCAACTGCTGAACAACACCGCCGGCAGCTACCTCAGCCTGCCCACCCCGACGCAGGACGGCACCGGTCTGCACCTGGCCATGCCCTCGTCGAACCCGCCGTTCAGCGCACTGGCGTACACGGTCAAGCTCACCTTCTCCGGCGAGATTCCCGTCCTGGGCGCACCGGGCGGCTCCACGACCTGGGTGAAGATCGCCAACGTGACCAGCGGGCTGGTGCTCGACAGCGGGGGCAATGTCGCCTCCGGCTCCAACCTCAAGCAGTGGAACTACGACGGCAGCGCCAACCTGCAGTGGCAGCTGATCGACCTCGGCACCGGCTACTACCGCATCATCAACCGCACCAACGGCATGGCCGCCGACAGCTGGGGCGACTCCGCCGACGGCGCTCCGGCCCGGCAGGAGACGTGGAACGGCGGCAACAACCAGCAGTGGTCGCTGGTGGGCGTCGGCGGTGACCGCTACCAGATCGTCAACCGCGGCACCGGCACCGCGCTCGACGGCAGCGGCAGCACCGCGGTGGGCTCGACCGCGGTGCTGTGGACGCCGAACTCCAGCACCAACAACGCATGGACCATCACCGGCGTGTGAACCGCCTCGGCGACCGCCGTGCCCGCCCACCCCCCACCACATCCTCGAACGGGCCGAGCAGAAGGCCGACCGCCCGGCCCCGCCGGCCCCGCCGGCGCGGCCGCGATCCACGCGACCGTATTCCACCGGCTCCGCGAGGCCCTCAACCGACTGCGCCCACCACACCGCCGCCCTTCAGCGCCACCGCAGGCCGACCCCAACCCCGGTCTGCGACCACGCCGCGACCACCAGCCCTCTCCGAACACGAAAGGCCGTCCTCCCGTAAGCGAGAGAACGGCCTCCGACCTGCGTAGAAGCTGGTCGGGACGACAGGGTTTGAACCTGCGACCCCTTGACCCCCAGGAGTAGGGGTCAAGGGTATTTTCTGGATATAACAGACTTAATCTGGGCGGACAATGTGGGTTAGCAGGCTCCGTCGTGCACCATCGCGCACACCGTGTGGTCCCCAACTGGTCCCCAAGCCGGCCCCGTAGAACTCTGCAACAGGACCCCGACCTCGCCGCGCTCGCGCCAGGTCGGCGCCATCGCTCCACCGCCCGCTCGCTCACCCGCAGAGCGGTCGCGAGTTCACGATTGGCCGCCGTGCCCTCGATGCGACGACAGCCTGCGACTGGGGCCGCTCCCGCGCGGCCCTCTCCGCGCCGGTCAGACCACCACGCTGCGCGTATCTCACTCCCCCATGAGCCACGGAGCCAGCGGGCTGCCGTCCAGGCGAACGGGTCCGCTCCCCGATCGATGAGCTCATCCGACGCGACCACGTACTGGGAAACGCGCAGCATGTGCCCGGCGTGGCGTGGTTGTTGACTGATCATGTGTTGGACGTTCCGGCGACACTGGCTCGCCGGGACATCGTCGTGAACGGCCTCGACGATTCCTCGCAGATCGGGGGGCACTCGGTGCCGGCATCGACGTCGTCCGAGGGTACGGGCGGCGGCTCGACGGGGAGCGCTCAGTGGCGGTGGAGATGACAGCAGGCGGCACCCGGCCCCTGACCGCCCTCGGACCCACCTGACGAACCCTTGAGCCGAGAGGCGACGAGACCCGCCGGCTCGAAGCGACACGAGATCACTCCTCGAAGACCCTGCCTGCGGAAGCCTGCTCTTCAGGAGCTTCTCGGTCAGCTCTTCAACACCACCGCCATGACCATCAGCCGTGCAATGACAGACGTCCGCTCACTCCTGGAAGCCCACGGGATCTACATTCCCGCCTCAACAGCCAGTTTTCGCACGCCGTACGACGTCGCCCGATTCCTTGCGCCGGACAAAACCAAGATCAATCCAACGTGCCGATTCCCGGCAAGCCCTTAGTCCCCGGTAGGAAAATCGGGAAGAAACGTTCCTCGAATCAGACCCCTCACCGTTTGCGTGGCTAGTAGCGCATAACCCAGCGTGGAAACTGCGAGCAATGCGTAAGTAAACGCTCTGGAACCATCTACACTCTCGGCTTTAAGCCAGATAATTACGTCCGTAATAGCTGCGATGTAAGTGAAGGCGAATGCCCAGTACGGCGGCCCGAAAGGAGCCATCCGGTATGAACTGATCATGGAAATCTGCACCAATGCCATGAGCAGTGCATAGCCGGCCAGTCCGCTTGCTACAAAATCTGCCCGACCTCCGTTCATTGCGAACCAGACGTTCCCGGCTACGACAGGCGGCGCAAATTCGATGGCGATGACCGGGAGCAGGCGATTCGGCAGTGCGGGCTGCGTGAACAATCGAAGGAGAAGAATTGAACCGAGGACTACCCAGCAGATGAACCCGAAACCGAACATGAGCTCCGAGAGTCTTGTCCAGTTGAAGGCGGCCGCTCCGCCCGCCGCGAGGAGGCCGCCGGCGACGGTCGGCAGGAAGTAGCCGGGATGCCAATCCACGAGTTCCATGTCCACGCGGATCCATACTCCGGTCAGCCATCCGCCCAGAAAAACCGTGACAACAAATGCAACGAGGTAGATGCACTTACCGGCCGTGTCCGCATACGGTTTGAGCGCGACCCCGAGGAGCATCGGAACGATGGGGATCAGCGAGATGAAGGGGCCAGTCACCGGGTGCGTGAATTCTTTCCCTACGTGTCCTCGATGGAAAAGGTTGTCCACGTAAGCCACCAAAGTCAGGACCCATAGGACGCCGGCTGCCAACCAGAGGACGATTCCAGGCCACTCGGGCGTGTTTGCCGCACCGCGTGCCACTGTCCAAGCTTGCGCCAGTCCGGCAATTCCGAAACTAATACCGAAGAGGTTTGGGGCCACCAGGTGCCTGCGGCCGGTCAAAGACGGGCTCCGTTAAACATGACAGAAGGCCTTTCGTGAACGCTCTGCAGGTGGTGTGGGTGGCAACTGGCCATCTGGCGATGGTCGCTCTCCTCAGCAGTCGGCGCGAGTCGACACACACCGGTACGCGAATCGAGTCGGCTTGTATCACGCTTATAGGCGTGTCAGGCAGAGCGCGGCTCCGAGAAGCGAAAGGCAGACACATCCGTGGCGGTTCTCGGCCGGCCGAGTCTGGCGCAATGCAGATCGTGCGGAGCCAAGCTTGGGTGATGCGCGTGCGGCGGAGCAGGCTTCACCTCCCGGGAGCCTGCGAGCGCGAGTGCTCCTGCCAAGCGCGCGGTTCGGCCTTCTTTGCTCTGACGTCGTGAGGGGGCTGCGATAGGGGAGGTCGGGATGACTGCTGCGCCGTATGAGCGCGGGCGCGTTGGCCTGCTACTGATAGATACGGTCAACGATGCCTTCTCCGAAGACGGGAAGGCACGGTGTCTACAGGGATGAGTTTGAGCGAATCGGCACCCTCAAAAACCTCAAGAAACTCCTTGCTGGAGCGCGCGACCGGAGGTTTCCAGTATTCCACGCTCCTATGTCGTACACGGAAACCGACTACACGACCTGGAAGCATATTTCGGGCGTTCATCACGAGATGTTCGAAAGACGCCTGTTCGAGGAGGGGAGTTGGGGTGCCGACTTCCATCCGGATCTCGCGCCAGTCGACGGCGAGATCGTGATCGCACCTCACACGAACATCGACGTCCTGGCCAACACGGACCTGGAAGTGCAGATGCGGCAGCATGACGTCGAGTACATCGCTGTCGCAGGTATGGTCGGAACTATGTGCGTGGAGTCCACAGCGCGCAGCTGTATGGAACACGGCTTTCACGTGACTACCTTCACGGATGCGACAGCAGCCTTCGGTGGACGCCCTGCCTACGATGCCATGATCTTGCGATATCCGCTCATTTCGCACGCGACACTCAGCGTTGAGGAATTTCTGTCCGCGGCCCCGTCCGCGGGAAGCTAGGCCGTGTTTTAGGTAGCGTGGGTGGCCAGCCATTTGGTGAGGTCGCCCGCGATCTGACCGATGCTGGTCTCGACGATGACGTCGTGCTCGCGGCGGCTGGTGTCACGCCGGACGATCTCGTAGCCGCCCGCCTTCAGGACGGAGACGGACGCGAACCAGACGGGATCGTCCTCTTCGGGCTGGATGACGACGAAGGTGTTGTCCGTGCCGTTCAGGTCGTTGACCAGTTCGAACAAGGCGTCTTCGGACGGTTCGTCGACGTGGTCGCCGTTCTCGCTGTCCGCGCAGTAGTGATCAGCGGCCACCGGACCTCCCCATGCCTGTGCTGCTCGAAGTACCGGTGGCCGGCATGGCACGGCTGACAGCGCGCCCGACGGCTCACAGCCACTGGTGGATCGCCGCGACGTGAACCGTCGCCTCGAACCGCACCGCGAGCTTGTCGGATCGGGTGGCCACTGCCCGGTGCTGCTTGAGACGGCTGATCCCGCACTCGACCGCATGACGCTCGCGATAGTCGATCTTGTCGAACTTCGGCGGTCGGCCACCTTGCGAACCACGCTTCTTGCGGTTGCGGACTTGATCGGTCTTCTCCGGGATCGTGCAACCGATACCGCGCCTGCGTAGATAGGCGCGGTTCGCGCGCGAGCCGTAGGCCTTGTCCGCCCGGACGTTGCCCGGCCGGGACCGCGGCCGTCCAGGACCGGTCCGAGGCACCCTGATGGCCTTTAGGACCGGCTGGAACTGCGGGCTGTCATGTCGGTGCCCGGCGGTCACGAGCAGCGACAACGGCCTCTGACCCTGCTCGCAGGCCAGGTGAATCTTCGTGGTGAACCCACCCCTTGACCGGCCCAGCCCGTGGTCGTCCGGCTCGATGGCGACACCACCAGGCGCCTCCTTCTGCCCCGCGCCGTCCCGGCGGGCACCGGCCGCATGCTGGTGAGCCCGGCAGATCGTGGAGTCGACGTTGACGTCCCACGTGATCAGCCCGGCTGCATCGGCCTGCGCCTGTAACAGCGTCAGCAGCCGGGCCCACACCCCCTGCCGCTGACATCGCCGGAACAGCCCGTACACGGTCTGCCAGGGCCCATACTCACGCGGCAGGTCACGCCACGGAACACCCGTCCGCACCCGCCAACGCAACACCATCCACCAGTCGTCGTCGCCCCGGCCACCTGCGAATTACACCCGCCGCAGGCAGCAACGACTCCAGCACCGACCACTGCTCATCACAAAGATCCCCACGCCCCACACGGCGATCATCACCGTACGAGGCGTGGACCGGAACCCCGCCCTAAAGCACGTCCTGGAGTCGTTTTCGGAGTTGACCCGCGGCCAAGCCGCCTCCGGCGCTCCGATGCCGACGCCTGCTTACTGGCGGTACCTGCGGACGACTCGGGTTGGTGGCAGTCACGAGCCCAGGTTGTGGTACATGACATGCAGGCCGACCGGACCCAGCGTTGGATGCCGGAACGCGCCGGGAACGGTGCCGATCATGGCGAACCCGAGACGCTCATACAGCTTGACCGCTGGTGCGTTGGAGGCCGCGACAGCGTTGAACTGCACGCCGGCGAATCCGCTGCTTCGCGCCCAGTCCAGCAGATACTCGCCCAATGCTTGGCCGACACCCCGACCGCGAGCTTCTGGTGCGACCATGAAGTTTCCGCTGGCGATGTGCGAACCCGGGCCTGGCCGGTTGGCGTACATGTTGGAGGTGCCGAGTACGCGCTGGTCCTCCACGGCCACTACGACGTGCCCTGGCGGCGGCACCACCCACAAATCGTGCGCCTGCACCTCAGTTTGTAGCGGGTCATAGCAGAAGGTGTCCCCCTTGCGGATGATCTGCTCGACGATCGGCCAGACCTGCGGCCAATCAGGCTCCTCGAACGTTCGGATCTCCATCTGCGTGAGATTAACCAACGGTGTGTGGCACTCCCACCGGTTATTTCCGGTGGCGTGCTGTCGACCAGGCCGCTCACTGGCGACGGTACGAGTTCGCCACGCCGCTGTTCACGCCCGCAGCCTCCGGTTAGTACCCGAAGAAGGCGCCGCAGGAGTCTCGGCCTGTTCCCGTGCTCGCGGACCCGTGGCCCGGCGTGCCCGTACGGGGCAGGGGAGCCCAAGGCCGAGCAGAGGCGTGCTGGAGTCCCGGGTGGCGAAGGGACTTACGCCCCACACGGCGATCATCACCGTACGAGGCGTGGACCCGAACCCCGACCTAAAACACGGCCTAGTACGCGAGACATCAGCGCGTCGAGCAGGTGCCGTCAGGCAGGCACGCCAGGATCGGGTGCCGAAGTGCGGTTGACGGTCTGCCCCTTTCACCGTGCCCCTGAGCGGGTCGTCTCCGGCCGTACGGCTGTGCCATCGACTGCGCCTCACCGCCGGCCGGACGATGCTCTGGCGGCCGAAGGCGCCGGACCGTGCCCCACGGAGCACGGGGGGCAGGGCCTCAGTTCCCCAAGTCCGCGCGGGACCTTGTTCGCGCCTCTCATCCGCATGCGGGCGGCGAGCTATCAATCGTCACTTTGATGCACTTACTTCGCAATATTCCCGAAGAGGACATATGTTCTTGACCGTGCGGTCCATAAGGTCTATGTTTGGGCTGCGACCCGCTGATTCGCTACTGCAAGTGGACGTCGGGTCGGCGGTAGGTGGGCACAGACTGTTCCGCTGCACGGCAGGGAGAAGCCGGGCGGGACTACGCGAGGCTTTCGCGTGCCCCACCGCAAACGACTGCATACGCCTAACGAAACGTGATCGCCATGACCACCGCTGCCCAGCCGCCCTTCGCCTACAGCCTTCACAACGTGACGATTTCCGTCAGTGACCTCGACGCGTCGATCCAGTGGTGGAACCGGGTGTTCGGCCTCACCCTGCTGGCGAAGTCCCGCTTCGACGTCATCGGGGCGGACGTCGCCTTCCTGGAAGGTCCCGGGTTCCGGCTCGAGCTCCTCCAGCCCGCAGACGGTGTGCGGATCCCTGAACTGACGGCAGAGCCCCCCGCCCACATCCGCCCGATCGGCACCAAGGCCCTGGTCTTCCGTGTCGAGGACCTCGCCGGCGTGACACGCACCTTCCGTGATCTGGGCGTGACGACTGTCTGGGAGCAGATGGACCTCGGCGACGGCAGCACCTCGACCGCGATCCGTGACAACGACGGAAATCTCATCAACGTCTTCCAGCAGGGCGCAAGCCCGATCGGCTGACACGGCGCACCGATCGCGCTCCGTCCGGCACAGGGCCAGACGTTCACAGTGCAGACGGCGCGCGATCGCCCTGACCAGGCAGCCAAGTTCAGCCGTTCCGGACGTAGTTGTCCGGGACAAGGGCCGGCTCGCTCTCCCGGGTGGAGATCGGTGATCCGCCGCATGGACAAGTCGGCAGGTGGGCGACGTTGCAGCCGTCGGCCCGGGCGACGGTCAGGGGCGGGGGGGCTCCGATGGAGGCGGGCTGGTCCACGACGACGAGCACGGCGCCGAACCTCGCGGCCAGCTTGTCGAAGACGGCGCGCAGCTTCGGTTCGCTGTTGGGCAGCTGCCTGTCGAAGACTTTCTTGCCGGCCGGGGTGATCCCGTGCCCGTCACGCGACGTTGCTCGACACCTCGAAGCGTGAAGAACGGCCGCCCTGCTGTCCCGGGAATGAACCAAGATCAGCGGGTCAGGTGAACGGCCGAGGTCAAACACCAAGCTCAGCAGTGACAAGATGATCGCCGCCAGGCCCAGTGCGTGGCGCTAGCTCGAAGTCGCTGCGGAATGATCAGACAGAAGTGCATGACAGGCCGAGCGGGCAATCCAATCCTGCGCCCGCGCGAATGGCCATCCGCGTTCGCCGACGAGCGTGATCCAGGCGTGCGGCCCCAGATAGAACCAGAGCAGATCGATAGCCTCCGCGCGGTTCACCTCGGCGCGGAGCGCGCCGAGGGCGACGAGACGGTCGGCCACCAGGGTCAGAGCTTGGACGTAGTCGTCGGCTCCGTTGTCCAGGACTGCCTTGACGGCGGGCTCGCCCGGCGGGTTCCGGTAGAAGATCTCGTACACCAGGTCCCAGTGACGCTCATGCGTGAGCCGGGTGCCCGCGGCCGTCAGGTCGATCACGGCGCGCGGATCGTCAGCGGCCTCGACTGCCGCGAGGGTGGTGGCGATGGCGGGGTCCGTGAGAGCCGGCTCCAGGAGGGCCGTCAGGATGCCGGGCTTGTTGCCCACGCTGCTGTACACGGTCGGTACGGCGACCTTCGCCGCCTCCGCGATCTCCGCGACGGTCACGCCGGCGTACCCACGTGCCAGGAAGAGCGCGTGCGCGCTGCTCAGGATGGCTTCACGGGTGGCAGCCGCCGAGCTGACGCGTCGAGTCGAGGTGTACTTCCGGGTCGTCGTCACGGATGCAGTGTACAGCGTGTGCGATAGGTGACTATATTGACAATAAGTTCCTCTAATGAATACGTTGCGCTTCATGACACTGAAACCCCCCACGGACGTGCCCGCAGTCGTCGAGACCCGGCTGGCCCACGACGTGCACAGAGTGGCCACCGCCCTGCTGGCCGAAGCAGCCCTCGACGCCTCGGTCCCCCTCGACGCGACCGCGCAGCTGCGGGACTTCCTCGTCGCCAACCTCCGGCACCACCACCAGACCGAGGACGACGACCTCTGGCCCCGGATCACCGCGAAAGCGCCGGCCGCCGCCAAGGCCCTGGACTCACTGACCGACGAGCATGACCAACTGGACGCGGCGCTCGACCGGCTGGCCGGAGTCTCCGTCCACGTCGACGAAGCCGTCGGCGGTGATCCGCTTGCGACGGTCAGCCCCGGCACCGGCGACGGTGCGGCCTCCACGGGTGAGGCGGCGGTTCGCGCCGCGCTGTACGACGCCGCGGTGACGGTCCGAGACGTCGTGCATGACCACCTGACCCATGAGGAGCCCGTCCTCTTCCCGGCGCTCCGCGAGCATGTCAGCCCCGCGGAGTGGCAGGACTTCGCGCAGCGCGTGATCGCGACCACGCCCCCCGTGGCCGGGCACCTCATGGTCGGGTTCCTCGACGAGGTGGGCACCCCCGCGGAGGTCGAACTGGTGCTCTCGGGCCTGCCGGAACCGGTGCGTCCGCTGGTCCCCGGGATGCGTCTTCAGGCGGAGGCCGATCTCGACGTCCTCCGCGGAACCGGCGCATGACGTCCGCGCCGCTCAGGTGGCCCGACGCCGCGGACCCTGTGATCAGGGGCGACCTCACCGTGGCGGTCGCCTATGTCACTCCGGCCGGCGGCGCCGTGGTCACCAGCGTCTCACCGCTGGGCCTCGGGAACCGTGAGGCCGGCCGGATCGGGTTCACCACCTCGCTCGGCTTCCCGAAGAAACTCGAACGGATCTTGCGCGACCCGAACGTCGCCGTCGGCTATCACACCCGTGAGCACGGCTTTGCCGCCAGTGACGCGTACGTGCTGGCCCAGGGCGCTGCGTCGGTGGACATGCGCCCGTCGCCGGAGCGTCTGGCAGAGCTCATGCGTGCCTCCGAGCCGTTCCTCGGAGAAGTGAGACGTGGGCCGTTGTGGGACTGGCTCCTGCGTGAGTACCACCAGGAACGCGTCTTCGTGGACGTAGATTTGCAGCGTGTCACAGTGTGGGAGAACCTCGCGGCCCGAGGGGCGAAAGCGGTCACAGGCGCCGCTTGGCCGGAGTTCCCGGCGGAACAGAAGGCACCGAAGAACGGCACCGGCCCGCGCGTCGACGTCGCCGCGGCCGCCCGTCAGGTCCACCGGCTGCCGCACCGGCTTCTGGCCTACCGCGGCGCGGACGGTCTGCCCGTCATCGTCCCCGTGAAAGTCACCGGCCACGACGAGGCAGGACTGCACCTGGACATCCTCGCAGGGCTGCTCCCGCCCGGCGGTCGCAGAGCAGGCCTCCTCGCCCACGCCTTCCAACCGCAGTGTGTCGGGCTGGGAATGCGCACGCTCACCGGCTGGCTCACGGTCACCGAGAAGAAGGCCGTCTACGCACCTCACACGTCCAAGGGACTGGCCGCACCCCCGTACAGGACACTGCTGACCGTCTCCAACGGACTACTGGCCAAATACGGGCTGCGGCGCGCACGACGTGACGGCACCTCCGCCCGCCTGCACGCCCTCGCCGCCCAACGGCAGACAGACTGATACACCTCTTTCAAAGAGCCCGGCGATAGGTGTGGCGAACGGCCGTGTGACGACCGGAGGCAGGACAGGCGCGAGCCTGGGTGATCATGGAGTTCTTGACGCTCAGTGATCACCGGAGGGCTCGCGCCTGTCCTGCCCTCATGCCTGCTCGAACCCCTGTGGGACCAGTTCGCAGCACTGCTGCCCGAGCATGTCGATACCCATCCGCTCGGCTGCCACAACCCGCGCATCCCGGACCGGATTGTCTTCGAGCGCGTCATCGCCGCCCTGGTGCACGGCTCCGGATACGAGCGGATCGCCGACCGCCAGTGCTCCGACCGCACCATCCGACGCCGCGTCAAGTACTGGTCACAGCTGGGCATGGCCGGGCAGGTCCACGGGCCGGCCGTGCAGGCGTACGACCGCATGATCGGCCTCCAACTCCGTGAGCTGTCCGTCGACGGGTGCATCACCAAGGCTCCCTGCGGCGGCGAGAGAGCCGGACGCTCCCCGGTCGGCCGGGGCAAGCACTGCGGCCCGTGGTGATGCCGGCACCGGCGTGGCTGCTCAGCCGCCGTGCCGCGACGGACGGTCCCGCGCTGCCAGCGCCCTGCCGTTCAAGCCGGCCTTCGCCTGCGCTCTCGCGGCGCCGTGGTCGATGCAGTGGCGTACGGCTCTCGCCTGTGCCCTGGCGGCCCTGTTCGGCCAGGGCCGCCCGACCCGGTACCTCACCGTGACCACCGCCGTCCTGGTCCTGTCCCACAACAGCGGCGGTCACGGCTGGACATGGCGAGAGATCACGCCGGGCCGGTCGCCGAGGTGTTCGGCCATACGGAAAAGGGCGGGCAGCGCGGCCCCCACGGCGGCCCGTTCCGTCTCGCCGAGCCTGTCGACCGCGGCGCCGAGGCGGTGTTCGTGCGGCAGACCCGTAAGGCTGTCCATGCTCACGAGGACGTGCTCGCGAGTCCGCAGAGCCTACCCAGCCTGTAACAGGTTCAGCGTCATGACCTGTGAACCGTTCCGGCTACGCCTGACATGAGAGCATCTGGGATGAACAGCAGAAGGGCTTCCTCAATCCGCCGCATGGGAAAGGCCGTGGGAACGCCTGGCTGCCGGGACTGCACAAGAATCGGCACCACCATCGACTCCTGGATTGGTCGTGATGAAAGCGCCGTATGAAGAGAAACGGAATAATCGCCGCTCTGACGGTCACCCCCATTGTGGCGTTTTTGGGCTTCGGAGCCTGGCTCATCCTGTTCTCGAAGGATGAGCCAGGGTTCAGAGTGGTGAATGACACGGGTCGCGAGGTGCGAGTGGTGACATGCTCCCAGAATCGCCCCGACTTTCCGGGACCTTTCGGCATCAGGCCGCATAGCTCCGTGCTCATGGGCGGGGATTGGCTGCCAGCCGATGACCCGGGTGCCGGTTGCTTCATCTCCAGTCCCTCGACCGCCGGAAGTGCCACCTTCCACGGTTGCCTGAAGATGCCTACCAGGGATGACACTCGCGATAAGTTCAACGTCTCCGAAGCGGACCGATCGATGAGTCAGCGACGGTGTCTTGACTTGTCGAATCCCGGAGTCCCGTAACTAGAGTGGACCCTTGCACGCAGACTGGCATTCTCAGGCGGGGTAGGCAATAGCAGGTCTACGCAGAAAGGGGTGGCCCGGAGTCAGGTTCCCGGTCCTGTCGCTTCCCAGCCCCCACTCACCCTGCGTAGCAGCGAAAGACCGGCCGTCGACGGCAGGAGTCCTGTGGGACCCCCCTGGGACTTCCGGCCGCGTCAATGGACATGGCAGTGAACATCCGAATGACCGCCTACCGCCGTCCGACTCGGCGGCAACATAGCCCGGAAACGCCGGTTAGCCAAACCGGCGTTTCCGGGGACGATTACTGCACCAACATCCGCACCCGAGCACAACCACAGATCGAAGCGATGGCGAAGGCACGTCGCCGCTGCCTGCCGGAAATCCGCCGCGCGTTCTCCGTTCGCGAACTGTGCTGTCCGTCTCTGGACTCTTCCGCAGATCCATCTAGTGTTCCGTACTCCCCGGAGAACAGCCGCAATTGCTCAATGAACCGATAGCAACCATTGCCAACGCCGAACCGCATCGCGAGAAGGAGTCCACAGCGGACCCTGCAGTTGCTCACCATCATGCCGTCTCACCTGATAGCCGAGTGCCTCTCCTCACCAGCCCCTGGTATTCAACCAGTGACCTCGCTGCCTGCGTGAGAGTGGACGCCTCAACCCTGCGCCGCTGGCGCACCGCCCAGCCTCCACAGGGGCCGCCTTTCGTCACGGTCTCGGAACGCGTCGTCATGTACGGCGCCCTTGACGTCGAGGAATGGCTGCGCCACCGACGTACCGTCCCGGCCAAGGGACTCAATGGCCGATAAGACCAACGTTCCTGTCGGTGTCCGGCTCGAGCTGTCGTCAAGACTTGTGGATCAGTGATCAGAACCAAGGGGCGTTTGCCCCTGTTCTTGCCCGAGGTTTCTCCGGGACAGGGACATCGTCGGCCCGCGGACTGCGGGTGTACGTGGCCATGTCGTCGTCGACGGCCATGGGCCGCCCGCCGTGTCGGCCGCGCTCGCGGGCGGCTACCGGACCTCCCCGGCTGCCGTCGCGATGGGCCAGAGCTAGGCTGGCGCTGAGGCGAAGAATCTGCCCGAGGGACGTGGTCGCGGTGTTGGGCGGTCAGGCGATCGGCTGGATGTGGCTGTGGCCGGCACTGGTCGGGAGCGTGTTGCCGTGAGCCGGGAGCCGATCAGCCGCCGCCGGGCGCTGGGTCTGCTCGGGTTGGGTACGGCCGGCGCGGCGGGCTGGGCCACCGGCTTGGGCGTCCCGCCCAGTGATCGGCCCAAGTCGGCCGCCCGGGGCCTGGCCGAGCCGCAGGTGCTGGCCAGCCGCGACGGGCTGCTGGACGTACGGCTTGTTGCCGCCCCAGGCGTACGGCTGGCGGGGCGGGACACCGCAGGGTGGGGGTTCAACGGCACCTCACCAGGTCCGACGTTGCGGGTGCGGCCCGGGGATCTGCTGCGGGTGCGGCTGGTAAACCACATCGACCAGCCGACCAACCTGCACACCCACGGCATGCATGTATCCCCGTCGGGCAATAGCGACAACCCGTTCCTCACCATCGAGCCCGGTGACAGCTTCGACTACGCCATAAGGATTCCGGCCAGGCATCCGGCGGGCACGTTCTGGTACCACCCGCACCACCATGGCACCGTCGCCGATCAGATCTTCGCCGGCCTGGTCGGGGCGCTGCTGGTCGAGGGTGCCGGGGGTGAGGCGGACTTGCCGGTCAACGGCGACCGGCTGCTGCTGGTCACCGACACCACCCTGGACGGAGCCGGCCGGGTCGCCTCGCCGACCATGATGGCCAGGATGAGGGGTCGCGAGGGCGACCTGGTGTTGGTCAACGGCCAGCGCCAGCCCGTCATCACCGCCGCGCCCGGGTCGGTGCAGCGGTGGCGGGTCATCAACGGCTGCGTCTCCCGGGTGCTGGCGCTACGGCTGGACGGCCACCGGCTCACCCAGGTCGCCCTGGACGGGGCGTTCCTGCCCGCACCGGTCGACCGGGACCAGGTGATGCTGGCCCCCGGCAACCGCGCCGACCTGCTCGTGCGCCCCACCGGCAGCGGCCAGTACGCATTGGTCAGCGCCCCCTACGACCGGGGCGGCCTCGGCATGATGGGCGGCATGATGGACGGTGGCCCGTCCGCCAGCGGTCAGGTCACCCTGGCCACCCTGGCCACCGCCGGCCCGGCCGCAACGTCGCCATCACTGCCCGAGACGCTGCCGGCCCCGGCCGTCCCGCAAGGCCCGGTGACCAGGCAGCGTCGGCTCACCTTCGCCATGGGCATGGGTGGGATGGGCATGGGTGGGATGGGTTTCACCATCGACGGGCGTGCCTTCGCCCCGGACCGTGACGACCAGAGCGTCGCCCTTGGCACGGTTGAGGAGTGGACCGTGGTCAACACCAGCCCTATGGATCACCCGTTCCACCTGCACGTCTGGCCCTTCCACGTGCTGGCGGGGAGCGCCGGTATGCCGCCGGTCGGCGTGCTTCAGAACGTCGTGCTCGTCCCCGCACGGGGGTGGGTGCGCCTGCGGATCCGGTTCAGCGACTTCGCCGGGCGCAGCGTATTTCACTGCCACATCCTCGACCATGAGGATCTGGGCATGATGGCCACCGTGAACGTGCGCGGCTAGCGCTCTGACCGCATAGGTTCACCGGGTTGGTCGTCGTGGCAATTAGAGGTGCGGTGACGTCCGATCCGACCACTGGAGAGGTGCGGTGGCCGAGGCTGTCCGTGTGCGCAGACTGACCGACCAGGACGGGAAGAAGCTGCGGCAGCACATCGTGCGCCGCGGCAGCACCAGCTCGGTGCGTTCCGGCGAGCGATGATGCTGTTGGCCTCGACTATCGCTACCAATCCCGTACGGGGGTACAGGTCAGATCAGCCTGATCGAGCGGGCCCGCGTCGGGGATTTGCTGGGGAGCGGCCTGGCAGTGTGCGGCGGTGCTAGTGTCGATCTGTTTCTCACCCGCCGTCCGGGCATCCTCGGATCACGGGGGGAGCGTGACGGAGCGCGCACGATGACTGCCGAGGAACAAACCGCGGCGCATGCGACACCAACGGCTGGAGACCCGGTCCGGGACGGCTCGACCACATCAGAGGATCCGGGCAGACCGGGGAACTCCGGACGGTGGCCGGCCACAGCGGTCTTCTTTCTCAATGGGCTCACGCTGTCGACGTATGTCGTCCGGCTGGCATCGCTGAAGAGCAAGCACCATTTGAGCGACGGGCAACTCGGGCTCATCGGCATGGTTTTTGCCGTGGCGGCCATCGCCTGCATGCAGGGCGTGGGCCCTGTGACGGCGCGGCTCGGGACGCGGCCGGTGCTGCGCACCTCGCTCGTCGTCATGCCCGTGCTGCTGGCGCTGGTCGGCCTGGTGGGCGGAGTTGTCGAACTTGTGGTGGTCGTCATGGCGCTCGGTGCCATGCACGGCACTACCGACGCAGCCATGAACACTCACGCCGTCACCGTCCAACAGCGCATCGGACGTCCCATACTCAACGGCTGCCACGCCGCCTGGAGCATCAGCGCGGTCGTGGCCTCACTCACCACAGCCGCCCTGGAGAGTGCGGGTGTCTCGTTCGCCATGCACCTCGCCGTAGCGGCCGCCGTGCTCATGGCGGGGGGCCTGCTGCTGGGACGACTATTGGTGGAGACCGGCACGCGCGACCGCGCCCCCACGCCCTCGCCCGCACAGCGCCACCGAGGCCAACGCGGAGGCTGGAGCCGCCAGGTCGTGACACTCGGCCTGACCGGCACCGCGCTGATGGTCTGTGAAGGTGCCGCCCTCGGCTGGAGCGCGATCTTCCTCCACGACTCCCGGGGCGCGTCACTCGGTCTCGCGGCGACGGCCGTTACCGCCTACACCGGCGCTCAGGCGGTCGGCCGAGTGATCGGCGACCGCTTGACCCTCCGCTACAGCGCCCCTGCCCTTTTCCGCACCGGCGGCCTCGTCGCGGCATGCGGCCTGGCGATGGCGCTGCTCTCGCCGAACCCGGTCACGGCCATCGGCGGGTTCGCAGTCGCGGGCGCGGGTGCCTCAGTCCTGATCCCGCTGGCCTACAGCGCGGCCGGGCAGGCAAAGGCGGACAGCCCAGAAGCCGCGGCGCTGATCTCCCGATTCACTACCTTCACCTACGCGGGGACCCTGTTCGGCCCCGCCATGATCGGCTGGGCCGCCGAGTTCACCGGCCTGACCTGGACGCTCGCCGCGCTGATCCCCGTGCTGTGCGGTGTCGCACTCCTGAGCCCACTGCCCAGTGCTGTACCCCATTGGTTCACCGGGTGTGATCCGGCAAGATCTGGCTCATGTTCCAAGAGAAGCTCGACGCGCTCTCGCAGATGACGGCCGAGCACATGGCCATGCCGTTCCCGCCAAGCCTCCGTGGCCTGGACATCGAGGACCAGGACATGGTGATGCCGGGTGCCGACACCTACGGCTGCTGCCTGGGCGTTCTCAAGGGCCCGCTCGACGAACAGCGCGGCAGAGGCTTGATCCGGCTGACGGCAGTCTTCGAAGAGGTACTCGCAGCGATCGACGACGAGTACGCGACCAGGTACTACACGCACATGCGCGACATGGCTGTGTTGGCGGCCGAAATCGAGACCCTGCGCGAGAAGCAGCCCTCCGATCAGGAAGGTTCGCCCGGCTCGCGTTGACAGCGGTTGGATGTGCGGTGACATCCGTCCGATAGTTGGGGGTGTGGTGGCTGAGCCTGTTCGTGTGCGCAGGTTGACCGACCAGGAGGGGCAGAAGCTGCAGCAGATCGTGCGCCGGGGCAGTGCCAGTTCGGTGTGGTTCCGGCGTGCGATGATGCTGCTGGCCTCGGCCAGGCGGGAACCGGGTGCCGGTGATCGCCCAGCTGGTGCAGGCCGACGAGGACACCGTCCGCGACGTGATCCACCGGTTCAACGAGATCGGCCTGGCCCGTCTCGACCTTCAGTGGGCGGGAGGCCGTCCCCGCCTGCTCAGTCCTGACGACGAGGACTTCGTCGTCCAGACGGCCACCACCCGCCCGACCAAGCTCGGCCTGCCCCTCACCCGCTGGTCCCTGCGCAAACTCGCCGCCTACCTGCGGAAAGTCCACGGCCGCGTCATCCGCATCGGCCGCGAAACGTTACGGTCCCTGCTCACCCGCCGCGGCATCAGCTTCCAGCGCACCGAGACCTGGAAGGAGTCACCGGATCCCGAGCGCGACGCCAAGCTCGACCGCATCGAGCACGTCCTGGACCGCTTCCCCGACCGTGTCTTCGCGTTCGGCGAGTTCGGACCACTCGGCATCCGACCCATCGCCGGCTCCGGCTGGGCTCCCGCCGGTCACCCCGAGCGACACCCCGCGACCTGCCACCGCACCCACGGCGTCCGCTACTTCCACGGCTGCAATCGGCGGATTCGCGGTAGCCGTCGTTCATGGCGATCAACTCTTTGGTGCCATCCGCGCGCACGCCCATCAGCACGAGCGCGCACGACTCCGCCTCGTGCAGGCGTATACGCAGGTGGATGCCGTCGGCCCATATGTAGACGTAGTCGCTGGTGGACAGATCACGCTCGCCGAACGCGGCGTGGTCGGCCTGCCACTGCTGGGTGAGGCGGGTGACCGTCGCCGGTGAGAGGCCGGCCGACGAGCCGAGGAACTGCTCCAGGGCGGGCACGAAGTCGCCAGAGGACAGGCCGTGCGGATAGAGCAGGGGCAGCACCTCACTGACCTTCGGGGACTTGCGGCACCACGGCGGCAGGATCGCCGAGGAGAACCGCTTGCGCTCACCGGTGGCCTCGTCGACGCGCTTGTCGTTGACCCGCGGGGCCTTCACCTCGACCGTCCCGGCCGCGGTCGTGACCTTTCTCGCCTGGTGGTAGCCGTTGCGGACCACCGGACGGCGCCCGTGCCCATTCCGCTGATCGGCCAACTCGGCTATGTAGGAGTTGACTTCGGCCTCCAGCGCGGCGGCCAGCAGCCGCCTCGCGCCCTCCCGGACGATGTCGTCGATCAGGGAGCCGGTCTCGGAAGTCCCATCGGCATTCACTCCGCTCGGCACGGGCGTGCCTTCCCGGCCGACGGTGCAACGTCGGCCTACTCGATGACCAGAAGTCGATCACTCGGAAGGTACGCCCTTGGCGTCCAATCCGAGGCCGATCCACAAGTCATGAGCATCGCCCGTCCGGCTCTCGACCGATATCGAGTACCGTCCTGATCGCCCCACTCCGTATAGGGCGCGTGTCCGGTGGAGCGATCCGACCGGCAAGCGCCGCCAGTCACTGTCCGGGGGAAAGGACAGCGAACAAGAGGCCCAGGAATGGCTCCAGGCCGTCATCGAGGCCGCAGAGGCCGACCTGAGCCCGTCACCGGCCACCATGAAGCTCGCCGAATACGGCGAAGCGAACATGGACCTCGCCCTGCGCGGCCTGGAGCCGAAAACGCCGGACCCCTACCTGTCGGGGTGGCGGATCCGCGTGGTCCCCGCCCTGGGCCACCTCGGGTCAGCCCGCCGGGGACCACGCAGGATCGCCGGCCACGGCTCCCTGACCACCACCCAGCGCTACCTGCACCCCGACGTACACAAGATCACGGCCGCCGGAGCGGCGCTCTCCGCACACCTCAGCGTGCTGCGCGCACCGCGCTCCCTGCCGAGCCCCATCGTCGTGACCCGCTGACCCGGGTCAAGGGCGCCGGTCCCCTACTGGCCCCCAAGAACGATCAAGGGCCGGTTTCGGATGCCTCCGAAACCGGCCCTGACCTGCGACTGTCTCCAGTCGGGACGACAGGATTTGAACCTGCGACCCCTTGACCCCCAGTCAAGTGCGCTACCAAGCTGCGCCACGTCCCGTTGCCCGCCTGACCTGGGATTTCCCTGGTCGAAACGTGCAGGGAAACAATACCGCACTCGGGTCGGTGGTCGCGCACGCGTTTTGTCCGGGGCCAGGGCCGGGGCTGGAACCGGCCCGGTCCGGGTCCGGCATCGCCTGCGCGGGGCACCGGCCCGCGGGGGGATCAGCCTTCCGCGCCCGGCAGCCCCAGCTCCGGGTAGGCGTCCAGGAGCCGTGGCGGGGCCGCCTGCCGCCAGGAGTCGGCGAGGATGTCGCGCAGCTCGCCCTCGTCCTCCAGCGCGGCGAGCCGGACCCGGACCCAGGCGAACTGGGCCTCGTGATCGGCGATCCAGAACTTGCCGGGCTCGGCGAGCACCAGCTCGTCGCGCTCCTCCTTGGGGCAGCGCACGGCGATGGAGGTCTCGTCCTCGGGCAGCGTGGCGAACATCTTCCCGGCGACCCGGAACGTGGGCATGTTCCAGGCGATCTTCTCGCCGGTGTCCGGCAGGGACAGGGCGACTCGGCGTACGTCTTCGGCGTCCGGCATGTCCCGCACCGTAGCCCCTGCCACTGACAGTCATCCGCCCTCGGTGCCCACGCGCTTGTAGTAGAGGGTCGTCGGGCGGAGTACGCCCGCGGGGTCGAGGGCGTAGTCGGGGATGACACCGGCGCGGATCCAGCCGGCGGAGCGGTAGAGGTGCTCCGCGGGGCTGTCCGTCTCGGTGTCCAGGTGGAGCAGGGTGATCCCGGCGGCGGCCGCGGCCTCTTCGGCGACGGCCAGCAGGCCGCGTCCGACGCCCTGCCCGCGGGCTTCGCGGTGGACCATCAGTTTCACCAGTTCGGCGCGGTGCGGGCTGTTGGGTTTGCCGGGGTGGGCGAAGGCGAGGCCGACCGTGCCGACGGTCCGGCCGGCGTCGTCCAGCGCGACCCAGACGGCGAGCTCCCCCGCGGCCACGGCGGCCGCCCGCTCCCGCCACCAGGCGACGGCCCGCTCCCGTCCGAAGGGGGCGAGGAAGCCGACGGACGCGCCGCCGTTCACGGTGTCGGCCAGCAGCCCGGCCAGCTCCCCCGCCCGCTGGGACAGTTGATCCGCTTCCAGACGCAGTGCCCTCACGGCCGGACCACCGCCAGCACGTACCGCGCCCGCGCCGGCCCCGCGCAGCGGAACCGGGTCGGTCCCCACACCCGCAGCCGCAGGCAGTCCCCGGTGTCCAGGAGGTGCTCGGCGCCCTCAGCCGTCACGGCCAGGCTCCCGTCGAGCACCCAGATGTGCTGCTCCAGGCCGGGCACCGGTGGGCGGTCGTAGGCGATGTCCGCGCCCGCCGTGAGCCGGCCCTCGACGAGTTCGCCGCGCAGCCCGCCGTGCGGCGGCGACACCGACCGGCGTACGAACCCGGAGGCGCGGTCCTCCCACACCTGCTGCTCGGCGGTGCGCACGACGGGCGCGGGCGCCGCCTCGACCTCGCTGAGCAGCTGGGACATGGTCCGGCCGTAGACGTTGCAGAGGCGGTTGAGGAGGGCTGCCGTGGGGCTGGTCTCGGCCCGTTCGGCCCGTGACAGGGTGGACTTGCTGATTCCGCTGCGCTCCGCCAACTCGCCCAGGGACCAGCCGCTTTCGGTCCGCAGTTGGGCGAGGCGCCTGCCGAGGCGGGCGTCGACGGGGTCGGGGTCGACCGTCTCGCTCCGTTTCATGTCCGGGACGATATCCCCGATGTGAAACGCCGGCGTCAAGGAAGGCTCACAGCCGTGCCGCCTCGCCCAGGGCTTCGAGCACCGGGCGGATCAGCGGATGGTCCTCCGCTCCGCGCCGCAGGGCCGCGAAGACGCGGCGGGTCGGGGCGACGCCGTCGACGGGGCGCACGACCACGCCGGTCAGGTCCATGCCGCGCAGCGCGGAGCGCGGGACGAGGGCAACTCCCACGTCGGCCGCGGCCAGGGCCACCACGGCCCGGAAGTCGTCGGAGGAGTGCTCGAAGCGGGGCTGGAAACCGGCGCTCTCACAGGCCAGGACGACCACGTCGTGGCAGGGGTTGCCGGGGTACGGGCCGATCCAGGTGTCCTTGGCGAGCTCGGCGAGGGGGACCTCGGCGGTCCCGGCCAGCCGGTGGTGGAGCGGCACCACGGCGTCGAACGGCTCGGCGTACAGCGGCACGTGGGTCAGCCGGGGGTCGTCGGCGGGCGGGGCCCCGCGGTACTCGACGGCGACCGCCACGTCGACCTGCCGGTCCAGGACCATCGGGAGGCTGGCGTCGCCCTCGGCGTCCTGGACGCGGATGCGGATGCCGGGCGCGGTACCGGCGAGGCGGGCCACGGCCGGGGCGACCACCTGGGCGATGCCGGTGGCGAAGGCGGCGACGGTGACCGTGCCGGCCTGGCCGGAGCCGTACGCGGCCAGCTCGGCCTCGGCCCGCTCCAGCTGGGCGAGGACCGCGTTGGTGTGGGCGAGCAGGATCTCGCCGGCCGCGGTCAGCCGTACGCCCTTGGCGCTGCGCTCGACCAGGCGGTGGCCGGTCTCCTGTTCGAGGGCCGTCAGCTGCTGGGAGACGGCCGAGGGCGTCAGATAGAGCGCGGCGGCAGCAGCTGTCATCGTGCGGTGGTCGGCCACCGCACGGAGGATGTGGAGCCGCCGCGCCTCGATCATGAGGTCGATTATCGCAATATGTCTGAGCTGCTCAGGCCGCCGGCACCGTTCGGCCGACGGGTGCCGTTCAGCCCGCCAGTTCCGCGCGGGCCGCGACGAAGGCGTCCACCGCGCGGTCGACGTCCGCCGTCGAGTGGGCCGCGGACAGCTGGACCCGGATCCGGGCCTGGCCCTGCGGGACCACCGGGTAGGAGAAGCCGATCACGTACACGCCCCGCTCCAGGAGCAGCTCGGCCATGCGGCCGGCCTCGGCCGCGTCGCCGATCATCACGGGGGCGATGGCGTGGTCGCCGGGGAGGACGTCGAAGCCCTCCTCGGTCATCCGACGGCGGAACAGGGCGGTGTTCTCGGCGAGCCGGACCCGCAGGTCGTCCGCCGCCTCCAGCAGGTCGAGGACCTTCAGGGAGGCCGCCGCGATCACCGGGGCGAGGGTGTTGGAGAAGAGGTAGGGGCGGGAACGCTGGCGGAGCAGGGCGACGATCTCGGCGCGGGCCGCGACATAGCCGCCGGAGGCGCCGCCGAGGGCCTTTCCGAGGGTGCCGGTGACGATGTCGACGCGGTCCATCACGCCGTGCAGCTCGGGGGTGCCGCGCCCGGTGGGGCCGACGAAGCCGACGGCGTGCGAGTCGTCGACCATGACCATCGCGTCGTAGCGCTCGGCGAGGTCGCAGATCTCGCGCAGCGGGGCGACGTAGCCGTCCATCGAGAACACGCCGTCGGTGACGACCAGCCGGCGCCGGGCGCCCTGGGCCTCCTTCAGCTGCCGCTCCAGGTCGGCCAGGTCGCGGTTGGCGTAGCGGAGGCGGCGGGCCTTGGAGAGGCGGATGCCGTCGATGATGGAGGCGTGGTTGAGGGCGTCGGAGATCACCGCGTCCTCCTCGCCGAGGAGGGTCTCGAAGACACCGCCGTTGGCGTCGAAGCAGGAGGAGTAGAGGATCGTGTCCTCCTGGCCGAGGAACGCCGACAGGCGGGCCTCCAGCTCCTTGTGGACCTCCTGGGTGCCGCAGATGAAGCGGACCGAGGCCATGCCGTAGCCCCAGCGGTCCAGGGCCTGGTGGGCGGCGGCGACCACGTCGGGGTGGTCGGCGAGGCCGAGGTAGTTGTTGGCGCAGAAGTTGAGGACCTCGCCGGGGCGGCCGCCCGCGGTGACGGCGACGGTCGCGGACTGCGGGCTGCCGATCACGCGCTCGGGCTTGTGCAGGCCGGCGGCGCGGATCTCGTCGAGGGTGGCGCGCAGGTCGTCACGCACGGAGTCGAACATTCCAGAAGCTCCCAGGGGTTTACGCGCGGATGTGTGCGACGGACTACGCGGTCCAGTCGAGGATGACCTTGCCACCGCGGCCGCTCGCCGCGTCGGCGAAGGCCGCCTCGAAGTCGCGGTAGCCGTAGCGGCCGGTGATCACGGGGGCGAGGTCGAGTCCGCCTTCCAGGAGGACCGACATCGCGTACCAGGTCTCGAACATCTCACGGCCGTAGATGCCCTTGATGGTGATCATCGAGGTGACGATCCGGGCCCAGTCGACGGGGAACTCCTGGGCGGGCAGGCCGAGCACGGCGATACGGCCGCCGTGCGTCATGTTGGCGATCATGTCGCGCATGGCCTCGGGCCTGCCGGACATCTCCAGACCGATGTCGAAGCCCTCGCGCAGCCCCAGCTCGCGCTGCCCTTCGGCGATCCCGGCCCGTGACACGTTCAGGGCGAGGCTCACGCCGATCTTGCGGGCGAGTTCGAGGCGCTCCTCGCTGACGTCGGTGATCACGACGTGGCGGGCGCCCGCGTGCCGGGCCACGGCGGCGGCCATGAGACCGATCGGGCCCGCGCCGGTGATGAGGACGTCCTCGCCGACCAGCGGGAAGGACAGGGCGGTGTGCACGGCGTTGCCGAACGGGTCGAAGATCGCGGCCACGTCGAGGTCGACGGGGACGCGGTGCACCCAGACGTTGCCGGCGGGCAGCACGACGTACTCGGCGAACGCCCCGTCCCGGCCGACGCCGAGGCCGATCGTGGCACGGCACAGGTGGCGCCGGCCGGCCTGGCAGTTGCGGCACTTGCCGCACACGAGGTGGCCCTCGCCGCTGACGCGGTCGCCGATCTTGATGTCGGTGACGTCCCGGCCGGTCGCCACGACCTCGCCGACGAACTCGTGGCCGACCACCAGCGGGGTGCTGATCGCCTGCTGGGCCCAGCCGTCCCAGGCCCGGATGTGCAGATCGGTGCCGCAGATGCCGGTCCGCAGGACCTTGATCAGTACGTCACCGTGCGCGACCGTGGGCTCCGGCACGTCCGTGAGCCACAGCCCGGGCTCCGCCTTCTCCTTGACCAGCGCCTTCAACGCTACGGCTCCTGTGCGTGAGATCCCGGCCACGGGGACGCCGAAGCGGTCCGCGGCCGGAGAGGGGGTGGAATCTCACAGCAATCTGCCGCACCCGGGCGCAGCGGTCCATCGAGGATTTCTTAAGCGCGGCCACAGCTCGGCTTCACGCCCTCGGAACACCCGGCAGGAGACGGCTAGTCGAGGCGGGAGACCTGGTAGTGGGCGATGTGCCAGCCCTCGCCCGTCCGGGTGACGAGGACCGAGAGCTTCACGTCCAGCGGGGGCCGGTCCGTGAAGGAGAACTCGACGGCCAGGTAGCCGAGGACGACGCCGTCGGCGGGTCGCCGGGTCTCCAGGACCCGGTACGCCGCCTTCATCCCGAGGGGCTGGGAGTCGTAGTACGCGGCGACGCCCTGCCGTCCGACACTGTAGGGGTGCAGTCCCTGGAAGACGGCGTCCTCGGTGAACTGGGCCGCGACGCGCTCGGGTTGGTGTGCGTCGACGGCCGCCTTCCACCGGTCGAGCACCGCGCTCAGGACCGCTGTGTCCTCCGTCGTGCTGGTCATGTCCGCTCCTTCTTCTCCTCGGTGGGTGACGTGCCGTTCCGTGCCGTCAGTGTCCGGCGCTCATACCGCCGTCGACGTGCAGGATCTCGCCGGTGACGAACGGGGCGGTCTCCAGGTAGAGCACCGCGTCGACGATGTCGCGCACTTCACCCATCCGGCGGACCGGGTGCAGGGCGGCGAGGAACTCGTGGGTCTCGGCCGGGTGCATGGGGGTCTTGATGGTGCCGGGCGACACCGCGTTGACGCGGATGCCGCGGGTGGCGTACTCGGTCGCGAGGGACTTGGTCGCGGACTGCAGGCCGCCCTTGGTCAGCGAGGCCAGGACGGAGGGGACCCGGGCGTCCGGGCTGTCGACGAGGCTGGTGGTGACGCTGACGATGTGCCCGCCGCCCTGGGCCAGCAGGTGCGGGACCGCCTGCTGGGTGAGGTGGAAGAAGCCGGCGACGTTGATGCCGGTCACCGTCGCGTAGTCGGCGGCGGTGTACTCGGTGAAGGGCTTCGCCACGAAGACGCCCGCGTTGTTGACCACGGTGTCGATCCGGCCGAACCGCTCGACGGCGGCGGCCACGACACGCTCGGCGGTCGCCGGGTCCGCGATGTCCCCCTGGACCGTCAGTACGCCGGCGTCGTCGGCGGGGGCGATGGTGCGCGAGGTGGCGACGACCGCGTGGCCGAGCTTGCGGTAGCCCTCCACGAGGGCGGCGCCGATGCCCTGCGAGGCACCGGTGACGATCGCGACCTTCTGCTGCTGCGTGCTCATGCTGACCTTCTCCGTAGTGGCTGACCGGTCACTAGCCGACCGGTCGACTATTTGACCGTAGGTCGGGTCCGCCGGTCGTGCCAGGATCGGTTTCCTCCTGACTGGGAGGCGTGGCCTCCCAGCGCAGCTCAGCCGCGCAGGGCGTGGGGGTCGTCCGCGGGCAACCAGACGTCCGGGGCGTGGATCCCGAGGTCGCCCACCCCGTCGCTCAGGGCGTCGACGACGGCCAGGACACCGGCCCGGTCCTCGCTCGCGCGCCAGACCAGGGACCAGGTCCAGTACAGCTTCGGGGCGACGATCTCGCGGCGCACCAGGTCGGACGGGAGCGGGACGGTCTGGCCCTTGGGTGAGTTCAGGACGGGCCGGGTACAGCGCCGGACGTGGTCGAAGTAGGCGGGGCCGGTGACGGCGCCGTCGGAGATGTGCACCGGGCGGACGCCGACGACCCGCGTGAGCTCCTCGGCGTACACGTTCCAGGAGGCCCAGGAGGTGACGTCGTCGTCGATCAGGATGTCGGCGTCCCGGGCCGGCAGGTCGCTCGCGTCGGTGCCCTTGGCGACGGCGTACAGCCGGTCCGCGCCGATCAGCCGGGCGCGCAGCCCGTGCCGTTCGAGGTCCTCGGTACGCACCCAGCAGACGGCCAGGTCCAGGCTGCCGTCGGCGACCCGGGCGGCCTGGGTGTGGGAGGGCGCGACCCACGCGTCCACATGGACCCGGGCCACCGCCGCCGTCCGCGAACCCAGGTCCGGCGGCAGCCAGTTGACGTAGCCGAGCCGTACCGACTCGGAGGCCGAGAGACGGCCGGCCCGGCGCCTGAGGTCGTCGGCCCGCTCCAGCAGGTCCCGGGTGTGCGGGAGCAGCGCGGCACCGGCGGCGGTGAGGGAGACCGAGCGGCGGTCCCGGTCGAACAACCGGACGCCCAGGTCCCGCTCGAGCGCCTTGATCTGCTGGGAGAGGGAGGGGCCGGCTATGAGCAGCCGCTCGGCGGCCCGGCCGAAGTTCAGCTCCTCGGCGACGGCGACGAAATACCGCAACTGACGCAGTTCCACGCGCGTCATGCTACGCGCACTGGGAGGCTGCGCCTCCCACCAGTGAGCCCGCCGGTCGTGGCAGCGTCGCTGATGACATCGCACGATGGGACCGACGACTACCGAGGGAGTACATCGTGCGCGAGTTCCTGGTCGAGATCACCACCGGCGTACCCGAGGGCACGGGCCAGGACGAGGTCGACCGGCGGCGGGCCGCGGAGGCCGTGCGGGCGCGGGAACTGGCCGCTACCGGTCATCTGGCCCGGCTGTGGCGGCCGGTCGGTGAGCTGCGCAGCATCGGCATCTGGCGCGCCGACGACGAGGAGGAGCTCCACGAGAAGGTGCTGGGCACCCTGCCGCTGCGCCCGTGGATGACGGTCACCGTCACCCCGCTGGATTCCCACCCCAACGACCCGGGCCGGGCCGAGGACACCCGATGACCCCTGCGTCCGCGTCCGGCTCCAGGGCGGGCGAGCGGCGTCGAGGACCGTCCGCCGGGCGTCACTGGGACGTCCCGTAGCACCAGGGCAACAGGGGTCCGGGACCTGCCGGCTGGCCGGGGTGCCGGCCCCGTGCTGTCGCCGCCGTCACAGCAGCGGCAGTCCGTCCGCCTCGCGGCGCTCGATGCGGGCCACCAGCTCCGCAGCCGACGACTTGATGGTCTCCAGACCGGGCCGGCCCCAGGGCCGCGGCTCCACGTCGACCACGCACACCGTGCCGAGGACCGTCCCCGTGCTGTCGATCAGCGGGGCGCCCAGGTAGGAACGGATACCGAACTCGTCGACGACCGCATTGCCCGCGAACCGCGGGTAGTCGCAGACGTCCTCCAGGACCAGCGCCTTGCGCCGGACCACCACATGGGGGCAGAAGCCATGGTCGCGGGGCAGCTCACGGCCCAGGACCGGGGTGCTGCCGTCCGGCCGTACCACGGGCGGTGCCACGTCCGGCAGGTGCAGGCCCGCGAAGAACTGACGGTGCACGTCGATGAAGTTGACCATGGCGTACGGCGCTCCGGTGACCTCGGCGAGCCGGTCGGCGTAGGCGTCGAGGGCGGGGTCCGTGTCCTCGCCAAGGCGCAGCTGGCCGAGGCGCCGGGTGCGCTCGGGGGCCTCCTTGTCCTCCGGCGTGAGCAGCAGCCGGCCGGCCGGGCGCGCCGGGTCGTACCTCATGCGCGGACTCCGCCGCGGTGGACGTGGGTCATATACGGGCTCCGTGAGGGATATGTGGGTTTCACATGTGGGCGCCGTGGCTCGGCGCGGAGACCGGAGCATGGGCGATGAGGTGGCGGACGAGGGTGAGCAGGGTCTGCACCCCGGAACTGGAGATCCGGGCGTCGCAGCGGACCACCGGGACCTCCGGGTCGAGGTCGATGGCGGCGCGCACCTCCTCGGGGTCGTAGCGGTAGGAACCGTCGAACTCGTTGATGGCGACGATGAAGCCCAGGCCGCGCTCCTCGAAGAAGTCGACGGCCGCGAAGCAGTCCTCCAGGCGCCGGGTGTCGGCGAGGATGACCGCGCCGAGCGCGCCTTCGGACAGTTCGTCCCACATGAACCAGAACCGCTCCTGTCCGGGCGTGCCGAACAGGTAGAGCACGTGCTCCGGGTCCAGGGTGATGCGGCCGAAGTCCATGGCCACGGTCGTCTCGACCTTGTTCTCGATCCCGTCGAGACTGTCGGTCGCGGCGCTGACCGTGGTGAGGAGTTCCTCCGTGGACAGCGGCGCGATCTCGCTGACCGCACCCACGAAGGTGGTCTTGCCGACCCCGAACCCACCGGCCACCAGGATCTTCAGCGCGGTGGGGAAGGGATCAGAGCTGTCGTCGTAGTCCATCGAGCACTGCCTCCAGGAGGGACCGGTCAGTGGGGTTGTGGTGGAACACGGGGGGCTTTGCGGTCAGCGCCCCGCAGTCGACGAGGTCGGAGAGCAGCACCTTCGTGACCACGGCGGGCAGTTTGAGGTGCGCGGCGACCTCGGCGACCGGGACGGGGGCGCGGCACAGGTCGAGGGCCTGCGCGTGTTCGGGGCCGAGGTAGCCGAGGGGCGTGGACCCGGTCGCCATCACCTGCGACATGAGGTCGAGGGCGATGCTGGGCTCGGTCCGGCCGTTGCTGACCGTGAACGGGCGCACGAGGCGTCCGGCCGCGTCGTCGAGCCAGGGCCCGTCACCGGCTGCCGCCACCCTCAAGGCCTCATCGCCGTGGATTCGACGGCGTGCTGCCGGGGTGCGGTGACGAGGTACGGGCGGACGCTCTTGACCAGCATCGCCATCTCGTAGCCGAGGACCGCGGCGTCGGCCTCCCGGCCCGCCAGCACGGCGAGGCAGGTGCCGGAGCCGGCGGTGGTGACGAACAGCAGCGTCGAGTCGAGTTCGACGACGACCTGGCGGACGTCCCCGCCGTCGCCGAACCGGACGCCCGCGCTGCGGCCGAGCGAGTACAGGCCGGAGGCGAGCGCCGCCATGTGGTCGGCGCTGTCCGGGTCCAGGCCGTGGACGGACTTCACCAGCCCGTCGCAGGACAGGAGCACCGCGCTGGTGGTGTGCGGCACGCGCTGCACCAGGCCGCTCATCAGCCAGTCGAGGTCGGATACCTGGGCGGTCGGCGCATCGCTCGCCATGATGGATCGACTCCTTGGGGTACGAAGATCAGCGGGAGCGCTGGGGGTGGGCGTGGGGGTGGGCGTGGGGGTGGAGAGAGTGCTGGTCATCCGGCGGGCGCGCTCCCGTCGGGCCCGGCGGTGAAATCGGAGGTGTGCACCGGGCTCAGGGCCTGGGAGTGCGACTGGGGCCGGGATGCCGACTGGCTCTCCGCGGAGTCCTGGTGGGTCCGGCCGACATGTGCGGGGGCCATGTGGTCCGTGGCCATGTGGTCCTTACCCGGGTGGCCTGAGCCCGGGTGGCCTGTGGTCATGTGGTCCGAGGCCATGTGGTCCGGGGTCAGGGGGTCCGACAGCATGGGGCCCGACGGCATGTGTGCTGTCTCCACATGTGCCGCCTCCATGTGCGCGGCATTCATGTGCACTCCATCCATGCGCAGGCCGTCCATGTGCAGGGGGTCCATGTGCGCGGCATCCATGTGCGTGGCGTGTGACGCGTTGGTCGGTCGATCGCCGGCCGTGTCGTGGGCGGCCATGTCGGCGAAGCCCGCGGGGGTGAAACCGTCATGGGGGGACGCGCCATGTGCCCCGCCCACCTGTGCCCCACCCACCGGCTCGGCCGCGCTCGGCTCCGTCTCGGTGGCCTCCAGGTGCTGCTGGGCCTCGGCGAGGCCGATGCCGCGCTGGAAGGCGGCCATCAGACCCGGGTCGTGTCCGGCCGGGTGCTCGTTCTCCGGGCGGGGTGCCGGGCCGCCGCGCAACTGGGGGACGATGTGCTCCTGGGCGCGGCGGCGCGGCAGTTGGGGTTTGCCCATGGTGCCGCGCACGGCGCCGACCCGCGGTACCGGCGGGGCGCCCGCGTGCTCGGCGACCGTCGGCCGGTCCTCGGGGCGGATGCCGGGCACCGCCTCGGCGGGGTTCGGGCGGGTCTCCTGGGCACCGCGCACCGGCAGCGGCGCGGGCGCGCCCTCGTGCTGCGCGCGCCGGCGCCGGCCGCCGGGGGCGGTGGTGGCGGGGCCCTGCTGCTGCCCGGCCCCTCGGCCGGCCGGCGGCCCGATCGCGGCGGCCCCGCTTCGGGCACCCGTGTCCGGCCCCGCGGTGGCGTCGGACGGCCGGGCTGCCCCGGCAACCGGCGCAGCGGGCCGCGCCCCCGGCGCGCCGCCCCCGCTCGCCGCCGCGTGTGGCTGCGGAACCGAACCGGGTGCGCCGGGTGCGCCCGGTGCCGTGCCCAGCAGCTCCTGCGGGACGACGAGGACGGCCTGTACGCCGCCGTAGATGTTGGTCTGGAGGCGGACGTTGATGCCGTGCCGACGGGCGAGCTGGGAGACGACGAAGAGGCCGATGCGGCCGTCGGCCAGCAGGCTGGCGACGTTGACCTGGTCGGGGTCGGCGAGCAGGGCGTTCATCTTGGACTGTTCGCCGACCGGCATACCGAGTCCGCGGTCCTCGACCTCGACCGCGAGGCCGGAGGTGACGAGGTTGGCGCGGAGCAGCACCTGGGTGTGCGGGGCGGAGAACACCGTGGCGTTCTCGACGAGCTCGGCGAGGAGGTGGATGACGTCGGCGACGGCGTGCCCGCGCAGCTCGCCGTCGATCGGCGGGACGAGCTTGACCCGGGAGTACTGCTCGACCTCGGCGATGGCGGAGCGCAGCACCTCCGTCATGGAGACGGGGTTGCTCCACTGCCGCCGGGAGACGGCGCCGCCGAGGACGGCGAGGTTCTCGGCGTGCCGCCGGATCCGGGTGGCGAGGTGGTCGACGTGGAAGAGGCCCTTGAGGAGGTCCGGGTCCTCGATCTCGTTCTCCAGCTCGTCGAGGATCGAGATCTCCCGGTGCACGAGGGACTGAAGCCGCCGAGCCAGGTTGACGAAGACCTCCAGCTTCTGTTCGCTGCCGGCCTGGCTGGAGAGCTGGGCCGCCTGGACGACGGCGGTGACGGCGCCGTCGTGCGCGCGGGACAGGTCCGCGGCGAGCAGCTCGAAGTCGTCCGCGTCCCGGGGCGGTCCGCCGCGCGGCTTGCGCCGGGGCGGGGTCTCGCCGCGGCGCAGCCCGTCGACGAGGGCGAGCAGATCGGCCTCGCCGCGGGCGGCGTTGCGGCGCAGGATGCCGACGCGGTCGCTGACCGAGCGGGCGGCGCGGCCCGCGGCCACGGCGGCGATCACGATGCCGGCGGCCGTCACCGAGACCGCTCCGGCGAGCACGGCCAGCAGGGTGAGACTGGGCCGGGCGCCGGTGGAGCGGACGGTGAACAGGACGGCCGCGCAGCCGCTGAGGGCCACCGCGACCGGTGGCAGTACCGCCAGCCGCATGAGCTGAGGCCGTATGTGGGTCTCGGGCAGCGCGGGAACGGGTCTGGCGACCGGTCGTCCGTGCCGGCCGCCCTCACGGCGGTCGGCGCGGGCGGCCGGTGCACGGAGGTGAGACATCTGCGTCCTCGTACTGGTCCGTCGGGCCTGGTTTCTCGCGCGGGGCGCGCGAGTCGGGCATGCGCCATCGCGGTGCCGGGCGAGGGACCGCAAAAGAATTCGGCCCCCGTCTCGCCCGACGGACACTCACAGTAGTCGCCGACGCATCATGTGCGGTGGGCAGTTGACAAAGTCCCCCGGAGAGGGTCCTGCTCTGGTATGAGCCGTCGTACGAAAGACCGATAACCCCCTCGGCGCTCCACCCCCGAACAGTCATCCACCGATCCGACCTGCTCAGAAACGGTCACACACAGAAGGTGCGGGCCACCGCCCCCGCCCCTCCGTCGCGCTCGCCTCGCCTCGGTCGACAGGCTTCCGGCCGGCCCGCCAAGGCGGCCGCGGGACCGTCCACACCCCTTTCAGCGCCCCCCAGAGCGTCACTCAGGGTCACCGTTCCGGCTTCGGTGGTCCTTCGTCGGGGTGCGGGGCGGGCCGTCGTGGGCGCCGACGCCCGTCACGGCGGCGGCCGCGGCTCGCGCCAGGTCCGGGCGGCTCAGGACCTCCGCGCTGTCGACGAACTGGTCCACCGCGCCGGCCCTGTGCAGCCCCCGTATGTGGGGGTCCTTGATGCGGGCGGCGAGGGCCCGGGTGAAGCGGTCGGCGCGCAGTACCCGGTAGGGGCGGGAGTGGTAGGGGCGCGGGGCCGGGTCGACCCGGTCGGTGAGGTTCAGTTCGTTGTGCAGGTGGGCGACGATCTCGTACGCCTGTGCCAGATGACGCTCGCGCAGTTGCCAGCCGGTGGCGGCGAGGACGGCGGTGAGTTCGGAGGTGAGGCGCGGGGCGGCGGGCGTGCGGGCGAAGGCGCTGCCGAGCCACTTGCCGTACGGCGGGTAGCGCCGGTCCATCAGCAGGCAGAGCCGCATGAGGTCGCGGACCAGGCGGGCGGCCTGGACGGCGGAGCCCAGTTCGTCGCCCGCCTCGCCGCAGCGGCCGACGAAGGCCTCCTCGCGGGCGATGCGCTGCCACTGGCAGGCGAGGACGTGCAGCCACAGGTCGTGCGGGTACCAGCGCAGGGCGGCGCGGGCCGGGGTGAGGGTGTGCAGGCCGTCGTGGAAGACGGCGCCCGCGGTGGCCTCGGCGAGCAGCTGGGTGGGCAGGGCGAGCCAGTGTTCCGGGGTGACTCCCGAGGCGGGGTCGAAGCCGAGGGTGGCCCGGAACCAGGAGGAGACGCCGGTCACTTCGACACGGTGGTGCACGGGACCGTCGGTGACCCGCATGACGCGGATGCCGGGGTCCGTCGTGGCGGCGAAGTGGGTGGGCCAGCCGTGAAAGGTCTTCGGCAGGTGCTCGGCGAGCACATGTCTGATGCGTCCGGCGAGGCGGTTCACGTCGTGGGAGTGGAGGAAGAGCTGGAGCCGCGGGCCCCATTCGTGGTCGGCGGAGCGCTCGGTGTCGAAGCCGAGCACTTCCGAACCCGCGCCGATGCGGGCGGCGGAGTGGGGCGTGCCGGGAGCGGCCTCCTCGAGGAGGGGGCGGACGGCCTCGGTGTAGAAGCGCCGGGAGAGCTCAAGTCCCGGTAAAAAACCGGGACTTGGCATATGTGCATGGCTCATGACCGTGCCCCTGCCCAGCTTGTGCAGGGGCATGCACGCCACTTTCACGACACCGCCACATGGGTGCCGAAATCACCGGCCCTTCGTCACATTCCGCGCCGGAGGGCCGCCGTCACCGTTCGCCGGCGAGGCGGAGGTCCTCCTGCCCGGGGGCGCCCTCGGCGTGCTTCTCGCGCTGCCACGGCCGGGCGAGCGGTGCCGAGACCGCGCGCCACCAGGGGTCCGCGGGCAGCTTTCCGGACGGCTCGAAGGGTTCACCGGGGCGCGGCAGCGCGACCGCCTGGCCCGCCTCGTCACCGGCGTCCTTGGTCCACTCCCCCGGCTCGGCCCAGGCGTGCGGGGCGAGGTTGAAGGTGCCCCAGTGGATCGGCAGCAGCACGCCGTGCGGCTGCCCTCCCTGGAGGTCGAGGTGGGCCCGCACGCCTTCCTCGGGCGTCATGTGTATGTCGGGCCAGAACTCGCTGTACGCGCCGATCTGGATCATCGTCACGTCGAACGGCCCGTGGTCGGCGCCGATGTCGTGGAAGCCGTCGAAGTAGCCGGTGTCGCCGCTGTGGTAGATCCGGTGCTCCTCGCCGGCGACGACCCAGGACGCCCACAGGGTGTGCTGGGTGTTGCGCAGCCCGCGGCCGCAGAAGTGGCGGGCCGGGGTGGCGGTCAGGGTGAGTCCGCCGACCCTGGTCTCCTCGTGCCAGTCCAGCTCCCGCAGCCGGCCGGCGGACACACCCCACTGTTCGAGGTGGGCGCCGACGCCGAGCGGCACGGCGAACACGGTGTCCGTGCCGGCCAGCGCCTTGATGGTGGGCAGGTCGAGGTGGTCGTAGTGGTCGTGCGAGATGACCACGACGTCGACCGGACCGAGCGCGGCGAGCGGCAGCGGCACCGGGTGCAGCCGCTTGGGCCCGGCGAACGGGAACGGGGAGCAGCGATCGCCCCAGACGGGGTCGAAGAGCACGCGGTGTCCGTCGATCTCGGCGAGGACGCTGGAGTGGCCCATCCACGTCACCCGCAGCCCGCCGGCGACGGGCCGGGCGAGGTCGGCGACGGTGGTGGGGTGCACCGGGACGGTGCCCCGGGGGGCTCTGCGGGCGCGCTGCTCCTTCTCGAAGTAGGTCCTGGCGAACTCCACCATCGAGCCCGAGGGCCGGGTCCGTGCGGTGCCGCCCGGGTTCTGGAAGACGCCGTCCTTGAAGTGCGGGGAGCGCTGGATGCGGGCCATGCGCTCGCCGCCGGGGTCCGCGCCGAAGGCAGCGGGCCGCAGCACGCGGAGCCCGGAGCTCAGGGAACGCAAGCCGGTCACGGTACCTCCAGAGGTGTCGCCGAGGTCCCCATTATGGTCGGCCCTTGTGACAGTCGGCGTTGACACCGCACCACCCGCCTCCCGATACTGACCCACTGTTCAGTAACACCGTTCCTTCACACCGCTCGCGAGGAGCCCCCGTGACCGCTCCCCTGATGTCCCTCGTCTGGACCGACCACGTCACCGGCCGCCGGGGCTTCCTGGTCGTCGACCGGCTGGTGCGGGGCGTGGCCAGCGGCGGTCTGCGGATGCGGCCCGGCTGCACCCTGGAGGAGGTGACCGGGCTCGCGCGCGGCATGACGATGAAGGAAGCCCTGCACTACAACCCCGAGGGCCGCTACATCCCGCTGGGCGGCGCCAAGGGCGGCATCGACTGCGATCCGCAGGACCCGGGGGCGTACGCCCTGCTGGTCCGCTACCTGCGCGCGATGCGGCCGTACGTGGAGAGCTTCTGGACCACCGGCGAGGACCTGGGGCTCACCCAGGACCTGGTGGACCGGGCGGCGGCCGAGGCGGGGCTGGTCTCCTCGGTGCAGGCCGTCTACCCGCTGCTGGACGACGAGGCGGCGGCCCGGCGGCGGCTGGCGGACGCCTTCGCGGTCGAGGTGGACGGGATCGGCCTCGACGAGCTGGCCGGCGGCTGCGGGGTCGCCGAGTCGGCGCTGGCGGCGCTGGACCGGGCCGGGGTGCCGTACGCGGGGACGCGGGTCGCCGTGCAGGGGCTCGGCACGATGGGCGGGGCCACGGCGCGGTTCCTGGCCCGCGCGGGACTGACGGTCGTGGCGGTCGCCGACGTCAAGGGGACGATCGCCAACCCGGCGGGGCTCGACGTCGAGGCGCTGCTGCGCGCGCGGGACGCCTACGGCACCGTCGACCGCGCGGTGCTGCGCCCCGGTGACGTCGAACTGCCGGGTGACGCCTGGCTGTCCGCGGACGCCGAGGTGCTGGTGCCGGCGGCGGTGTCGTACGTGGTCGACGCGGCCAACGAGCACCTGGTCACCGCGCGCTGGATCGTGGAGGCGGCCAACATGCCCGTGCTCCCCGAGGCGGAGGAACGGCTCACCGCGCGCGGGGTGACCGTGCTGCCGGACGTGGTGGTCAACTCGGGCACCAACGCCTGGTGGTGGTGGACCCTGTTCGGCGACATCCGGCCCGAGGCCGACGAGGCGTTCGCCCACATCCGCCGCTCGATGCGGGCCCTGGTGGAGCTGATGCTGGACCGCGCGGCGGCCGACGGCACGACACCGCGGGCCGCGGCCCACGCCCTGGTGACCGACCGGCTGCCGGTGATCGCGGAGCGGTTCGGCTGGTACCGGTGACGCGGCACGTCATCGGCGGCGCCCGAGTCCGGCGGCGAGCAGCAGCGCGCCCGCGGCCGTGAGGCTGGTGCCCTGCCAGCCGAGCGCGTCGAGCAGCGGTGCGGCGGCGGCCGTGCCCAGGGCGCCGACCGAGAAGTACACCACCAGGTAGACGCTGCTCAGGCTGCCCGAGCGGGCGGGGTCGAGGGCGATCACGCGGCTCTGGTTGGCGGCCTGGGCGGCGAAGCAGCCGGCGTCGAAGAGGGCGAGGCCGAGGGCCGTGCGCCAGGGGGTGTCCAGGCCCGTGGCCAGCAGGGCGGCACCGGCCGTGGCGGCCGTCATGGAGGCGCCGATCACCGTGCGCGGGCCGTACCGGTCGGTGAGGCGGCCGGTGTACGGGAGCGCGGCGAAACCGAGCAGCCCGGCCAGGCTGTAGAGGCCGATGGCGGTCGGGGGGAGCGAGTGCGGCGGCTGGGCCATGGCCAGGGTGAGGGCGATCCAGACGAGGTTGAAGGCGAAGTACCAGAGCGCTCCGGTCGCCACCGCGCGGCGCAGTCCCGCCTGGCGCAGCAGCAGCGGCGGGAGGGCGGTCAGGGTGGCGCGGTAGCCGCGGGAGGCGGGCGGCCGTCGCCGGGGCAGGAGCGTCACGGCGGCGAGCGCGCCGAGCAGGGCGAGGGCGGCGAAGACGAGGAGCATCCGGCGCCAGCCGAGGGCGTCGGTGAGGGCGCCGCCCGCCAGCCGGCTGAGCAGGATGCCGGCCGACATGCCGGCGGCGACGAGGGCGACGCCGGTTCCGCCGCGGCCCGGCCGGGCGTGGCGGCCGGCGATGTTGCCCGCCTGGGCGGCCACGCTCGCGGCGGCGCCGACGAACAGGTAGGCGGCCAGCAGCACGGACGCGTCGTGCGCGGTGGCGGCGAGCGCCAGGGCGGCGGCCAGGGCGGTGAGCTGTGCGGCGACCAGGCGGTTCGGGGCGAGGTGGTCGGTGAGCGGGAGCAGCAGGGCGAAGCCGGTCATGCAGCCGGCGAGCGCGGCGGTCGGCACCAGGCCGATCGTGGCGAGCGGTACATGCAGGTCGGTGGCGACCGCCGTGAGCGCGGGCTGCACGGCGTAGTTGTTCGCGATCGCCGTCCCGGCCACGACGGCCAGCAGGAACGTGCCGCCGCGGGGCAGCGGCGGGCTCACGGCCGAGCGTCGCGGGTGAGGACGACGGCGTAACGGCACTCGGCGTCGGTGGTGTTGGCGAAGACGCGCTCGGCCGGTGCGCCGAGTTCGACGGTGTCGCCGGCCTCGAGTTCGTGGACCGTGTCGCCGTCGTGGAAGGTGAGCCGACCGTCCAGGACCCAGACCAGCTGCCGTACGAAGGCGAAGGCCGCGGCCGGGTAGGGCACCCGGGCGCCGGCGGGCAGCCGGATCTCGGCGATCTCCGCCGGGAAGCGCGGGCCGGTGATCTGGCGGCGCCGGTAGCCGGTACCGGGGTCGCGCCACTCGGCGGCGTCCGCGGCGCGCCGCACGCCCCGCGCGTCGGCCTCGGACTCCGGTGCGCCCTGCGCGCCTTCGGCGGGGGCCAGCAGCGAGGCGACGCCGATCCGGAAGGCGGCGGACAGCTTGCCGAGGACGACCGCGGTGGGGCTGCTCTCGCCGCGCTCGATGCGGCTGATCATCGCCGGGGAGACACCGGAGGCGTCCGCGAGCTGCGCCAGCGTCCACCGGCGGCGCTCCCGCTCGGTGCGGACCCGGGCGGCGATCTGCCGCACCAGGGGGTCGACCGAGGGTTCTACTATGTTGGACATGAATCCAATATACGAGAGACCCCTGGTGGCGGTACGGCCCGCCCGGCCCGAGGACGAGGAGGCCGTCCGCGCGATCCGCAACCACGCGATCGAACACTCGACGGCCCTGTGGACCGAGACCCCGCAGTCCCCCGCGGAGGGTGCGGCCTGGTTCGCCGCCCACCTGGAACGTGGCTCGGCGCTCGTGGCCGAGGTGGCCGACGAGCCGGGCGAGGTGGCCGGGTTCGCGGTCTACGGCCCGTGGCGCGCCCTGGACGGCTACCGGCACACGGTGGAGAACTCCGTCTACGTCCGCGAGGGCAGCCACGGGCTCGGCATCGGCTCCGCGCTGCTCGGCCCGCTCATCGCCTCGGCGCGCGAGGCCGGCCACCATGTGATGATCGCCGGAATCGAGGCGGGGAACGCCGCGTCGGTCCGGCTGCACGACCGGTTCGGCTTCGAGCACGTCGGCACGGTCCGGGAGGTGGGCACCAAGTTCGGCCGCTGGCTGGACCTGACGATCATGCGGCTGCCGCTGGCCTGAGACGGCAACGCGGCCGGGGGACGACCGATTAGGGTGACCGCGTGGCGAGAGTGCGGTTGAGCGTGGCCGAGCGGCGGGAGGAACTGCTGCGGGCCGCCATCGAGCAGATCGAGGCGCGGGGCGTGGCGGCGGTGCGGATCGCCGATGTGGCCTCGGCCCTCGGGGTGAGCAACGCGCTGGTGCTGTACCACTTCTCGACGAAGGAGAAGCTGGTCGCGGCCGCCTTCACCCATGCCGCCGAGGACGACCTGGCGCATCTGCGCAAGCTGCTGGGCCGCCGTACGTCGGCGCTGCGCCGGCTGCGGGCCGCGGTGCGCTGGTACGCGCCGACCGGGCAGGCCAAGGGCTGGCGGCTGTGGATCGAGGGCTGGGCGGTGGCGTTGCGGGAGCCCGCGCTGCGGGACGTCACCAAGGGGCTTGACCAGCAGTGGAAGGCGGCCATCGCGGAGGTCATCACCGAGGGGGTGGCGGCCGGCGAGTTCCGGTGCCCCGACCCCACCGCGGCGGCGTTGCGGCTGACCGCGCTGCTCGACGGGCTCGCCGTCCAGCTGACCTCGTACCCCGGCGCCGTACCCCGGGCCCGGGCGCAGGCGTGGGCCGACGAGGCGCTGGCGCGCGAACTGGGACTGCCCGGGCAGCCGTAAGGGGCGGTCCGCAGTGCGGCCACCCCTTACCCGCCGGTTCCGCCTCAGGCGACGGAAGCGATCCGCATCTTGATGTCGTCCGGGGAGAGCGCCCCCTTGGCCGTCACGTGGTCGCCGGACGACTCGCCGCGCAGCCGGCGCCCGATCCAGGGGACCAGGTACTCGCGGGCCCAGTGCACGTCGTCGCGGCGGACCTCCAGGGTGCCGCGGGGCGGCAGCGGGGGCCACGGCTGGTCGGGGTCGGCCGGCACCTCGATGCCGAGCAGCTGGCCGGCGCGCAGCGCCACGCGCGTGTGCCCCTCGGGAGACAGGTGCAGCCGGTCGCCGTCCCAGGCCCGCCGGTCCTGCACGGTCTTGAGGGACCACAGGTCGAGGACCGGGCAGCCGTACCGGTCGGCGATGGCCCGGACATGTCCGTTGTACGTGGCGATCTTGCCGCGCAGGTGCTTGAGGACGGGCACGCCCCGGGTGTCGAAGCCGGTGGTCACGAGCACCGTGCCGACGGCCTCGGTCAGCCGGGCCACCGCCCGCTCGAACCGCTCGGCCACCTCGTCGGGGTCGGTGCCGGGGCGGATGATGTCGTTGCCGCCCGCGCAGAAGGAGACCAGGTCCGGGGCCAGCTCCAGGGCCTGCGGCACCTGGTCCGCCACGATCTGGTCGAGCAGTTTCCCGCGTACGGCGAGGTTGGTGTAACTGAAGTCGCCCTCGGGCCGCCGGTCGGACAGCAGTACCGCGAACCGGTCTGCCCAGCCGACGAACGCCCCGTCGGGTCCGGGGTCTCCCACGCCCTCGGTGAAGCTGTCCCCCACCGCCGCGTACGACCCGATCACTGATGCATTGTCACTCTTCGAATCGTCTCCCACGTCGCACCATGATTCACCTTCGGCTGTGACCTACGCGACCGTAATAAGGGGTTGACGCTCGGTGAGATAAGACACCCTTAAATACTTTTCCAATCGTGGAATACGCCTCCGACCACCGGCGTTGACGTGTCAACCGGAAACGGGGCCGCGCATGGGGCGGCCCCGTCGACGCCGCTGAGCGGTCCCGGGTCAGCCGACGGTGACGCCCTTGGCGCGCAGGTAGGCGACCGGGTCCACGTCCGAGCCGTAGTCGGGGGTGGTGCGGATCTCGAAGTGCAGGTGGGGGCCGGTCACGTTGCCGGTGGCGCCGGAGAGGCCGATCTGCTGGCCGGCGGTCACGGTCTGACCGACCGAGACGGACAGGGCGGAGAGGTGGCCGTACTGGGCGTAGTAGCCGTCGGCGAGCCGGACGACGACCTGGTTGCCGTAGGCGCCGCCCCAGCCGGCCGTGACGACCGTACCGGTGCCGACGGCCTTGACCGGGGTGCCGGTCGGGACGACGAAGTCGACGCCGGTGTGGTATCCGCTGGACCACATGCTGCCGGCCACGTGGTAGCCGGTGCCGATGGCTCCACCGGTGACCGGGAGGCCGAAGCCCGAGGCGACCTCGGCCGAACCGCCCGAGTCCTCCGAGGCGGAGGACGAGGAGGGCGAGGACGAGGACGGGGTGGACGACCGCGGGTTCGGCTGCGTCTCGGGACGGGAGCCGGAGTCCGTCGGCGCGGCGTGCCGGCCGCCGAGCGTGAGCCTGAGTCCGGGGTGGATCAGCGAGGGGTTGTCGCCGACCGCCTGCCGGTTGTCGGCGTAGAGCCGGTGCCAGCCACCGCGGACGTTCTGGTCGCGGGCGATCTTCGAGAGATAGTCACCGGGCACCACCGTGTAGGTCCGCGGTGCGGAATGCGCGGCGCCGGAATTGCCCACGGGCGCCTCCTGCACCGCGGCCTTCTCGACCACGGGAAGCGACTGGGTGGTCTTTTCGGAAAGGGACTGCGTGGTGGCCGCGTGGGCGCCGGCGGCCCCCATGAGCGGCAGAGCCAGCGCGGCGCCACCGGTTCCGGCGACGGCCATGGAACGGGTGAGGCGCTGGGACCTGGGACGGCGGTGCTTACCCTTCGCGGGCATGGCGCATTCCTCTCCGGCGCCTGCGAGGTGAGCTGTCGGGTTCGGGCTGGAGCTGCCCGGCCACGCCGGAAGACGTGGCTACACCCCTAGCCGTCCCGGGAACCGGAACAGGCGTTCATACCTGGTGGGTCCCCCGCTCCTGCCGGGCACGGGTGAGTGTGTGTGGGGACTCCGGGCGGCGGCAGGATTCGGCGTTCCGACCGGATGTGAGGCGAACGTAAGCGAGTGGGACGGACGTGGACAAGCACCAAATTCCCGCCCTCCGGTTCCGACTTGATCCGTTACCGGAAATTCCGGTCACCCTCTGTGAATTCCACCCGATCCGGATTTCCAATTCGCCTGCGGGACATCGGTATTACGTGAGCATGCCGCGCGACGGACGGTCACGAATATGACCCTCCTCACGCACGTCACACCACGTCGGTTTATTGCGCCACAAACTCCAACAAACAAGGCAATTCGGGCAGGCGGGTCAGATCCGACGGAGCCGGAAGACCGCCGCATCCAGGTCACCCTTCAGCCCGGTGTGCAACCCGTGGTGCAACAGCACGGCACCCCGGTGCACTTCGCCCGTTTCGCGGCATTCGTACGCCGCGGCCGGGTCGAGCCCCCGCAGCCGCAGCGCCGGCACCGGCTCGCCGTAGCTCTGCGCCTGCAGCCAGGCCAGGACGACGGTGTCGTCGCCGAGGGTGTACTGCACCGCGCTGAGCCCGCCGGCCGGCGGCCGCAGCCGGAACTGCTCGCCGCGCTGCACCTGGGGCCGGATCTCCTTGTAGAGCTCCACCCAGCGGCCGGCCTCGGCCAGCTCCTCCTCGGTCCACCCCGAGAGGTCGCCGCCGACCCCGAGCGCCCCTGCCATGGAGCTGACGAACCGGAAACGCAGGCTGCTGACCCGGCCGTTGAGCTGGTGGTTCGGGCTGTCGGTGACCCAGGCCGACATCACCCGGGCGGGGTGGATCTGGCTGAAGCCGTGCTGGATGGCGAGCCGGTCCAGCGGGTCGGTGTTGTCGGAGGTCCACACCTCGTCGGTACGGCTCATGATGCCGAGGTCGATCCGCCCGCCACCGCCGGAGCAGGACTCGATGGCGACGTTCGGGTGGGCCGCGCGGATCCGGTCGAGCAGGGCGTAGAGCCCGCGCACATGGTCGACCCACAGACGCTGCGGGTAGGGCTCACCGGGCCAGCCCGCGTCCGTGAAGCAGCGGTTGAAGTCCCACTTGACGTAGTCGATCGGGGCGCTGGAGAGCAGGGTGTCGAGCTGCTCCCAGAGGTACTCCCGGACGTCCTCGCGGGCGAGGTTGAGGACGAGCTGATTGCGCAGTTCCGTCCGCTTTCGCCCCTGCTGGTACTGCACCCAGTCGGGGTGCGCGCGGTACAGGTCGCTGTCCGGGTTGACCATCTCGGGCTCGACCCAGATGCCGAACTGCATACCAAGGGCGTGCACGTACTCGGCGAGGGGCTTGAGGCCCTTGGGGAAGCGGTCGGGGTTCGGCGTCCAGTCGCCGAGGCCGGCGCGGTCGCTGGTGCGGGCGCCGAACCAGCCGTCGTCGACCACGAACAGCTCGACGCCGATCGCGGCGGCCCGGCGGGCGAGGGTGGCCTGCTGCTCCTCGGAGATGTCGAAGGTGGTGGCCTCCCAGGAGTTGAAGAGCACCGGCCGGTCCCGGTCGGCGTCCGGGATGACGTACGCGCGCTGGTAGGCGTGCCAGGCACGGCTCGCCCCGCCGAAGCCGCCGTCGGTCCACAGGCCCGCGAAGACCGGACTGGTGTACGACTCCCCCTCGGCCAGCATCAGCAGGCCCGAGTCGTCGTAGCCGGCGCCGCCGGTGATCTGCACGCGCGCGTCGGGGAGCTGGGCGACCGCGATCCGCCACGAGCCCGACCAGCCGAGGGCGCAGCCCCAGACCTCGCCGCGCTCCTCGGTGGCGTCGGTGTCGAGGGCGACCCAGGGCAGGTGCTGGTGGCCGGTGTGGCCACGGCGGCTGCCGATGACCTTCTCGCCGTAGGTGAGCGGAGCGCTGACGAGCCGGGACTCGGCGGCCCAGCGGCCGTGCAGCTGGGAGAGCCGCCAGCCCTCGCGGTCGGGCAGCGTCCAGGTGGCGGGGTCGGCACGCAGCAGCTCCACGCGCGCGGGGGCCTCGTTGTCGACGCTCACCCAGCGCTCGACGACGTCGCCGCGCATCCGGTAGTGCAGGGTGATGGCGATGCCGTCGTCCGTGAAGCGCAGCCGGAGCTCGTCGTCCTCGACCTCGTACGTGTCGTAGGTCCACTCGGTGCCCCGGCGCTCCTCGGTCCGCACGGACAGCGCGGGGCGGACGAAGCGGGGGCCGCCCTCGACCGGGTACTCCTCACGGCCGTCCAGCGGGGACTCGAAGGGCCAGTAGCCGGGCAGGGCCCGGGTGCTGAGCTCCTCGGCGTCGGCGAGCCCGATCCTGGGCCCCCAGTGCAGGTGGAGCAGTTCGTCGGTCTCCGTCAGATGCAGCGCGTAGCTGCTGCCGGGGCCCGACAGCAGCCAGGTACGACCGTTTTCGGCGATGTCCACCATCGAGAAACCTCACACAGGTGCCAACAGATCCGCTCAAGCACCAACATCATCCGGGGCCACGGGCCCCGGAGGCAAGGGCCACGGGCCTCGCAGGGGGTGCCTGTGGACAACTCATTGCCCGTGGAAACCGATGTCGTATGGTCGGTCCAGTGCCCGTCGACGAGCAGCGCCGACGGGGCCGACCGGGAGGAGCCCCCCGTGACGCAGCAGGTCCCGTCCACCGAGCCCGAGCTGGCCGGTGTGCGCAACTTCCGTGACGTGGGCGGCCTGCCGACCGTGGACGGGCGCCGGGTGCGGCCGGGCGTGCTGTTCCGCAGCGGCCACCTGGCGCACGCGACGGAAGGGGACGCGGAGTTCCTCGCCTCGCTCGGCCTGCACACGATCTTCGACTTCCGCAACGCGGCCGACCAGAAGCTGGAGGGCCCGGACGTCGAGCTGCCCGGCGTGCGGAACCTGAACCTGCCGCTGACCGACCCGGCGCACGGCGCCGACTTCTGGAAGATGGTCCGTGAGGGCGAGATCGACCAGCTGCGCCAACTCCTGGGCGACGGCAAGGCCGCGGCCCGGATGGTCAGCTCGTACCGCACGATCGTCAAGGACCGCACCGACGAGCACTCGCGCGTGCTGCACGCGCTCGCCGAGGACAGCGTCCCGGCGCTGATGCACTGCGCGGCCGGCAAGGACCGGGCGGGCATCTCCATAGCCGTGACGCTGCTCGCGGTGGGCGTGGAACCGGACGCGATCCTCGCCGACTACCTGGAGTCCAACGCCAAGCACCGCCGCTACAGGGTGAGGCGCAGCGGCAGCGGGGAGAGCGTGTACAGCCCCGAGGTGATGGAGCTGCTCAGCCCGCTCTTCGACGCCCGCGCGGAGTACCTCGCGGCGGCCTTCGAGAGCATCGACGAGACGTGGGGCGACGTCGACACCTACCTGGAGCAGGGCCTGAGGCTGGCCCCGCAGACCCGGGAGCGGCTGCGCGGGCGCCTGCTCGACTGAGGCCGGGCGGCGGGCGCCGGGCGGTGGGTCAGTTGTTGCCGCCCAGCGCGAACAGCAGATAGAGGAAGCCGGCCAGGACGTGCCCGACGGCGAGGTAGATGACCAGCCGGATCCACAGGGACCGGGGGAACTTCTCCTCGATGTTGCTCATGGCAGCTCTCCAGGGATGCCGGTGCCGGGTCCCAGGCACAGCGTGGCCGTGGGACTCTGCAGCAGGGTGTGGACGAACAGGAGCTCGACCCCGTCCCGGTCCTCGGCGGCGAGCCGGTGCGGGGTCAGCGAGTCGAAGTGCGCGCTGTCGCCGGACGCGAGCACATGGGTGGTGTCACCGAGACGCAGCCGGAGCCGGCCGTGCAGGACGTACAGCCACTCCTCGCCGGGGTGCACGCGCACGATGTCGCCCTGGGAGCCGTGCGGCACCCGGACGCGCAGCGCCTGCATCCCCCGGCCGGACGCCCCGGCCTGCCAGTACGTCCAGCCGCCGGCGCGGGTGGGTTCCATGTCGTCGGCGCGCACGATCGCGTCCCGGTCGGCGACGGTCTCCCCCAGCAGATCCGATACCGTCGTACCGTAGACACGCGCGAGCGCGAGCAGCATCGGCAGCGAGGGCTGCCGCTGCCCGGTCTCCAGCCGGGACAGGTGCGCGGGCGACAGACCGGCGTCGCGGGCGGCGGCCTCCAGGGTGAGGCCGGCGCGGCGGCGCAGGGAGCGCAGCTGCGGGGCGACGGCGGGCAGGTCGTCGACCGGACCGCCCGCCCGCTCGTTCGCGGAGGAGCTCATGCCTCCATTCAGCCCCAGTTTTGCCTCCGAGGCAATTTTCTTGCCTCAGAGGCAAAAGGCTAGCGGTTGGCCACCGCCTGCTTGATCAGCGTCCTGCCGAAGTCCCACATCAGGCCGCCGCCGCTGTGGGCGTCGTCCATGACGTCCGTGAAGGCGTCCACGAATCGGTCCACGTCGGCCTCGTCGACGATCAGCGGCGGGATGAGCTTGATCACCTCCAGGTGGTCCCCGGAGACCTGGGTGAGGATCCGGTGCCGTTGCAGCAGCGGTACGACGACCATCTGGGCGAACAGGCCCTTGCGGGCGGCCTGCAGCATGGTCCAGCGGCTGCGCAGTTTCAGCGAGCTGGGCCGGCCGAACTCGATGCCGATCATCAGGCCCCGGCCGCGTACCTCGGCGAGCAGCTCGTACTTGTCGGTCAGCGCGGCGAGCCGGGACCTGAGCTGCTCCCCCACGGCCCGGGAATTGGCGACGATCTGCTCGTTCTCCATGACCGAGAGGACGGCGAGCCCGGCGGCCATGGCCTGGGCGTTGGCGCCGAAGCTGGCCGAGTGGACCAGGACGCGGTCCATGGAGGAGTAGACCTTCTTGAAGATCCAGTCCTTGCCGAGGGTGGCGCCCACCGGCACGTACCCGCCGGACAGCGCCTTGGCCACGCACACCAGGTCCGGCTCGACGCCCTCCTCGTGCTGGTAGGCGTAGAAGTCGCCGGTGCGGCCGAGGCCGGTCTGCACCTCGTCGGCGATGAGCAGTGCCTTGTGCTTGTGCAGCAGCTCCTGTGCGGCCCGCAGGTAGCCGGGCGGCGCCTCGTGCACACCCTTGCCCTGGATGGGCTCGACGATCAGGGCGGCCACGTCGCCCTTCTTCAGCTCGCGGGCGAGCGCGTCCAGGTCGCCGAGGGGGACGGCGGTGTCGGGCAGCAGCGGGGCGAAGCCGTCCCGGAAGCCGTCCTCGCCGTTTACCGACAGCGAGCCGGTGGTCAGGCCGTGGAAGGCGTGGTCGCAGTAGAGGACGCGGGGTCTGCCGGTGGCGAACCGGGCGAACTTCAGGGCCGTCTCCACCGACTCGGTGCCGCTGTTGCCGAAGAACACCCGGTCCAGGTGCGGGCTGTGCGTGAGGAGCCGCTCGGCGAGCAGCCCGGGCAGCGGCTGGCAGTCGAAGCGGGTGAGGTCGGCCAGCTGGGCGTCCAGGACGTCGTGCAGGGCCTTGCGGACGACGGGGTGGTGGCGGCCCAGCCCCATCACCCCGAACCCGGCGAGCATGTCCAGGTAGTCGTTGCCGTCCGCGTCCCAGAAGTGCGCGCCCTCGGCCCGCTCGTAGACCTTGTCGAAGCCGATGGTGTGCAGCATCCGCGGCAGCTGGTGGTTCAGGTACTTGCCGTGCAGCTCGTACCGCTCACCACCACGCTCGGCCAGCAGGGCGCCGAGGTCGAACTCCGTACTCATTCCTTCTCCTTGTGAGCGCCGTCCATGACAGCGCCCTCGGCTGAGGCGCCCCGTAGGGGCGCGGGGAACTGCGCGACCAGCCCGGACGAACCCGCAGCCGCCACTCGACCCCCCGCGGCACCCCCTCCGGCGCCCGCACCCCCCAGCCTGTCGAAACGCGACCCGATGGCACCGGCGATCTCCACCGGCGTCAGCCCGATGTCGGCCAGCACCTCCCCCCGCTTCGCATGCGCCAGGAACTGCTCCGGAATCCCGAACCGCCGCACCGGCACGTCCACGTCGGCGTCGCCCAGCGCGAGCGCCACCGCCGCGCCCACCCCGGCCGCCCGGCTGTTGTCCTCGACGACGGCCACCAGCTCGTGCTCGGCCGCCAGACCCGGCAGCGCGGGATCCACCGGCTTGACCCACCGAGGGTCGACGACCGTGCAGGCGATACCCCGGGCGGCCAGCAGCTCCCCGGCCTGGAGGCACACCCGTGCCATCACGCCGACCGCCACCAGCAGCACCCGCGCGTCCTCCGCGCGGTGCAGGACGTCGATCCCGCCGACCCGGTCGACCGCGGGGATCTCCGGGCCCACCGATTCCTTCGGGAACCGCACCAGGGTGGGCGCGTCGTCCACGGCGACCGCCTCGCGCAGCTGGAGCCGCAGCTGTTCGGCGTCGCGCGGGGCGGCGATCCTGAGGCCGGGTACGACCTGAAGGATCGACATGTCCCACATGCCGTTGTGCGAGGCGCCGTCGACTCCCGTCACGCCCGCCCGGTCCAGTACGAACGTCACCCCGCAGCGGTGCAGCGCCACGTCCATCAGCAGCTGGTCGAAGGCACGGTTCAGGAAGGTGGCGTAGACGGCGACGACGGGGTGCAGTCCGCCGGTCGCCAGGCCGGCCGCCGAGACGGCCGCGTGCTGCTCGGCGATGCCGACGTCCCAGACCCGGCCCGGGAAGCGCTCGGCGAACCTGCCGAGGCCGACCGGGTGCAGCATGGCCGCCGTGATGGCCACGACGTCGTCCCGTTCCTCGCCGATCCGGACGATCTCGTCGCCGAACACCGAGGTCCAGGAGGGGCCGTTGGACGGCGCGAGCGGCTCGCAGGTGAGCGGGTCCATCACGCCGACGGTGTGGAAGTGGTCCTCCTCGTGGGCGAGGGCGGGCTCGTAGCCGCGCCCCTTCTCCGTGAGGCAGTGCACGAGCACCGGCCCGTGGAAGCGTTTCGCCCGCCGCAGCGCCGACTCGACCGCCTTGATGTCATGGCCGTCGATCGGGCCGAGGTACTTGAGGCCCAGGTCCTCGAACATGCCCTGCGGGGCGAAGGCGTCCTTGAAGCCCTTCTTCGCGCCGTGCAGGGACTCGTAGACGGTGTTGCCCACGACCGGGGTGCGCAGGAGCACGTCCTTGCCCCAGGCCAGCACCCGCTCGTAGCCGTCGGTCGTCCGCAGCGTGGCGAGGTGGTTGGCGAGGCCGCCGATGGTGGGGGCGTACGACCGCTCGTTGTCGTTGACGACGATGATCAGCGGCCGGTCCTTGGCGGCCGCGATGTTGTTGAGCGCCTCCCAGGCCATCCCCCCGGTCAGCGCGCCGTCGCCGATGACCGCGACGACATGGCCCTTCTCCCCCTGCACCTGGCGGGCCTTGGCGAGGCCGTCGGCCCAGCCGAGCGCGGTGGAGGCGTGGCTGTTCTCGATGACGTCGTGCTCGGACTCCTCGCGCGAGGGGTATCCGGACAGGCCGCCCTTGCCGCGCAGCTTGGAGAAGTCCTGACGTCCGGTCAGCATCTTGTGGACGTAACTCTGGTGACCGGTGTCCCACAGGATGCGGTCGGCCGGGGACTCGAAGACCCGGTGCAGCGCGACGGTCAGCTCCACGACGCCCAGGTTGGGCCCGAGGTGGCCGCCGGTCCTGGCGACCGCGTGCACCAGGAACTCGCGTATTTCTTCGGACAGTTCGCCGAGTTCCGCCTCGGACAGCGCCTTCAGGTCGCGTGGTCCCCGGATGGTCTCCAGAATCGTCACGCTCGGCCCCCTCTCGGTCCGTGCTGTTCAGCTCACCGTGACGGCGGGTGCTCCGGACCCGGCGCCGTCCTGCTCCATCTGCTCGGCGATCTTCATCGCTTCCTCGATGAGGGTCTCCACGATCTTCGACTCGGGCACGGTCTTGACGACCTCGCCCTTGACGAAGATCTGCCCCTTGCCGTTGCCGGAGGCGACCCCCAGGTCGGCCTCGCGCGCCTCGCCGGGGCCGTTGACCACGCACCCCATGACGGCGACACGCAGCGGCACCTCCATGCCCTCCAGGCCCGCCGTCACCTCGTCCGCCAGTTTGTAGACGTCGACCTGGGCGCGTCCGCAGGACGGGCAGGAGACGATCTCCAGGCGCCGCTGCCTGAGGTTCAGCGACTCCAGGATCTGGATGCCGACCTTGACCTCCTCGGCGGGCGGGGCGGACAGCGAGACGCGGATCGTGTCACCGATGCCCTGCGAGAGCAACGCCCCGAAGGCGACGGCCGACTTGATCGTGCCCTGGAAGGCCGGGCCCGCCTCGGTGACGCCGAGGTGCAGCGGGTAGTCGCACTGGGCGGCGAGCTGCCGGTACGCCTCGATCATCACGACCGGGTCGTTGTGCTTGACCGAGATCTTGATGTCCCGGAAGTCGTGCTCCTCGAAGAGCGAGGCCTCCCAGAGAGCGCTCTCGACGAGCGCCTCCGGGGTCGCCCTGCCGTACTTCTCAAGGAGCCGGCGGTCCAGCGAGCCCGCGTTGACGCCGATGCGGATCGGGGTCCCGTGGTCCTTGGCGGCCCGCGCGATCTCCCGTACCTGGTCGTCGAACTTCTTGATGTTGCCGGGGTTCACGCGCACCGCCGCGCAGCCGGCCTCGATGGCCGCGAACACGTACTTCGGCTGGAAGTGGATGTCCGCGATCACCGGGATCTGGGACTTCTTCGCGATCGTCGCCAGCGCGTCCGCGTCGTCCTGCGTGGGGCAGGCGACGCGGACGATCTGGCAGCCGGACGCGGTGAGTTCGGCGATCTGCTGGAGGGTGGCGCCGATGTCGGAGGTGCGGGTCGTGGTCATCGACTGCACCGACACCGGGGCGCCGCCCCCGACCGGCACCTGGCCGACGTGGATCTGCCGCGACCGGCGCCGCTCGGCGACCGGCCGGGCAGGGACCTCCGGGAGGCCCAGGGAGACCGCGGTCATGCCGTTACTCCCGGTTCCCGGAGACCGTCTCGCGCATCGCGCGCAGCGACTCCTTGAGCGAGCCCATGGTGGCGAGGACGGCGGTGGGCTCGTAGCCGCAGTGCGCCATGCAGTTGGCGCAGCGCGGGTCCTTGCCGCGGCCGTACTTGTCCCAGTCGGTCTTCTCGATGAGTTCGCGGTACGTCGGCACGTACCCGTCGCTCATCAGGTAGCAGGGCCGCTGCCAGCCGAAGAGCGAGTAGTTCGGGATCGCCCAGGCCGTGCACGGGAAGTCGACCTTGCCCTCCAGGAAGTCCAGGAAGAGCGGGGAGTGGTTGAGCCGCCACTTCTTGCGGTTGCCGCCCGCGAAGGCCTTCTTGAACAGCTCGCGGGTCTGCTCGACGCCGAGGAAGTGCTCCTGGTCGGGGGCCTTCTCGTAGGCGTAGGCGGGCGAGATCATCATCTCGTCGACCTTGAGGTCGTCGTTGAGGAAGTTGAGGACCTCGACGATGGTCTGCGGGGTGTCCGTGTTGAAGAAGGTCGAGTTGGTGGTCACCCGGAAGCCGCGCCGCTTGGCCTCCTTGATGGCCTCCACCGCTTCGTCGAACACGCCTTCCTTCGCAACGGACTCGTCGTGCCGCTCGCGCAGCCCGTCGATGTGCACCGCGAAGGCGAAGTAGGGCGAGGGGGTGAACTTGTCCATCTTCTTGCGCAGCAGCATCGCGTTGGTGCACAGGAAGACGTACTTCCGCTTCGCCACCAACTGCCGCACGATCTCGTCGATCTGAGGATGCATCAGGGGTTCGCCGCCCGCGATGGACACCATCGGCGCACCGGACTCCAGCACCGCCCCGACGGCCTGCGCGACCGGCATGCGCTGCTTCAACACCCCCGCCGGGTGCTGGATCTTGCCGCAGCCCTCACATTTCAGGTTGCACGCGAAGAGGGGTTCCAGCTCCACGATCAACGGGAACTTGTCCCGCTTGCGGAGCTTCTGTTCAGCCAAGTAAGTAGCGACCTTGATCGACTGACGCAGCGGCATGGCCATCTGGCTCACCTCCGGGGGAGCAGCAAAGAACGGTGCCATTCGAAGAAAGCTGGAAGAACGGATCGAAGAACGCGGAAAGCAGATATTCCACCGCGTACCGTGCCGATCCGGACGAGTTCATGTTCAGGAGCGTCCACGACCACCCTGACGGCCGCAACGGGGCGCTCGCCCGCGTGCACGGCGCTCAGGAGCGTGGCCGCCGATTCCATGTCGACCGCGATTGCGCCGGTCGCGAGCAGATCCGACCGCTCGTGACCGCGGACGACGTGATCGGAGCCGGTGACCGGCCCGGTGTGGACGGTACGGCCCGGCAGGGTCCGCACGAGTTCCTTCACGAGGAGTTCGGTGCCCACGCACGGGACGCTGCCGCGGGGGTCCCGGGTCTCCTCGGCGACGACCAGGTCCCCGGGGTGCATCCCGGGGGCGAGTCCCGCACAGAAGCCGGTCGCCAGGACCGCGGCACCGGCGAGCGCGGGATCGGCCAGGGCCCGGGTGACGGACCGTTCCGCCGCCCTGGGCCCCATGCCGGTGCGCAGCACGGTGACGGGTCCGCCCGCGCCCCCGCGCTCGCCGGCGCGCAGGGCGAGGTGCTCGATGCCGAGTGCGCAGGCGATCAGCAGCGGGGCCGGCGCGGGCGTGGTGTTCATCAGGCCCCCTCTGCCCCGGGCACGGGCTCGCCGTGGACATAGCGGCCGAGCGCGGTGAGCGGGAAGACCTGCCGGTACAGGTGGTAGTTGATGGAGAAGTCCCAGGGGAAGCCGGTGCCGGTGAAGTACGGCTCGTCCCAGGAGCCGTCCTCGGCCTGCGTCTCGGCGAGCCACCGGACGCCCCGCTCGACGGCCTTGGAGTCCTTCTCCCCCGCCGCCAGCAGCGCCATCAGTGCCCACGCGGTCTGGGAGGCGGTGGAGGCGCCGCGGCCGCTCCAGTCGCCGGCGTACTTGTAGGAGCGCAGGTCCTCGCCCCATCCCCCGTCCTCGTTCTGGACCTGCTCCAGCCAGGTCACCGCGCGCCGGATGGCCGGGTGCGAGCCGGGCAGCCCGGCCGCGGTGAGCGCGGGGACCACGGACCCGGTGCCGTAGACGTAGTTGACGCCCCAGCGCCCGAACCAGGCGCCGTTCACCTCCTGTTCGGCGAGCAGCCATTCGATGCCGCGCCGGGTGCGCGGGTCGTGGGACATGCCCTCGAAGGCGAGCATCTCCACGACGTGCGCGGTGACGTCGGCCGACGGCGGGTCGATGACCTCGCCGAAGTCGCAGAACGGCAGCCGGTTGGGGAACGGGCTGGTGTTGTCGACGTCGAACGCGCCCCAGGCGCCGTTCTTCGACTGCATGCCGAGGTTCCAGCGCACCCCGCGCCCGATGGCCTTCTCCATCCGCTCCGGGTCGTGGTGCCTGACCCGGCGCAGCGCGAGGACGACCTCCGCGGTGTCGTCGATGTCGGGGTAGTTGTCGTTGTGGAACTCGAACGCCCAGCCGCCCGGCGGGAGCTGGGGCCGCTTGACCGCCCAGTCGCCGGGGCGGACGATCTGCTCGCCGAGCATCCAGTCGGCGGCCTTGACGAGCTGCGGGTGGTCGGCGGGGAGTCCGGCGTCGGCCAGGGCGATGGTCGCCAGGCAGGTGTCCCACACCGGTGACTGGCAGGCCTCGATCATCCTGGCGCCGTCCTCGCGCCAGATGGCGTAACGATCCAGCGACTCCAGGCCCGCACGCATCACGGGGTGTTCGAGGTCGTAGCCGAGCAGGTACAGGGCGATCACCGAGTAGACGGCGGGAGGCTGGATGCCGCCCCAGGCGCCGTCGTTCTCCTGGCGCTCGACGATCCAGCGGGCGGCGGACTTCAGGGCGGAGCCGCGCAGCCGGCCCAGCGCGACCCTGCGGTAGCCGCGGACAACCTTGTCGAGCCGCTGGAAGACACCCTCCCAGCTCGCCACCGGGGCGAGGGGCTGCGGCGGGTTCGGGTCGGCAGGGTCGGTGTGCAGCTCGTCCAGCGGGAAGGGGGCCGGGCGCACCGGGCGCTTGGCCGAGACCACGGTGAGCGGCACGATGGTCTGCCGGGCCCACTGGCCGAAGTTGTAGATGCTGAGCGGGAACCACTTGGGGAAGTACAGAAGCTCCGGCGGGAGTTCGGGCAGGTCCTCCCATTTCCACCAGCCGAACAGGGCCAGCCAGATCCGGGTGAAGACCCGGGCGGCGGCGATCCCGCCGCGCTCGCGGATCCAGGCCGACGCCTTCGCCATATGGGGGTCGTCCGGCGCGTCGCCGGCCAGCCGCAGGGCGACGTACGCCTCAATGGTGGTGGAGAGTTCGCCGGGGCCGCCGTAGAAGGTGGCCCAGGTGCCGTCCGCGCGCTGCTCACCGCGGATGAAGAGGGCGGCGGCCGCGGTCGTGGCCTCGTCGCGGATGCCGAGGAACTGACGGAGCAGCAGGTCCTCGGCGTCCATGGTGACATTGGTCTCCAGGTCACCTTTCCACCAGCCCTGCGCGTCCTGCCGGGCGAGCAGATGGTCGGTGGCACGCCGCATGGCGTGTTCGGCGGCTTCCTTGACCCCGGTCGCCGCGGGGGTGGTGCGGTCCGTGCTGGCCGAGGCAGCGCGGGGCGGCAGGGTGGCCCCGGTGCTTCCGTCGGTCGTCGCTGTCATGGCTTCCCCTTCGTGCAGTCGTGCGAGTCGTGCTGCTGTGGGTCCGCCGTCGGCCGGTGCTGCTTGCGCGCTCGCACCGGCCGGCGACTACGCGAGGGTTATTCGACCGATAGTGATCATCTCTTTCGTACGACGACGAAGTCCGCCAGCGCCGTGAACTGGGCCCGGACCAGGTCGGGCATGTCGACGGCGTGCAGGGCCTCGATGGCGATGGTGTGCTGACGACGCGCCTCCTCGGCGGTCCACTCGCGGCCGCCGGCCTCCTCGATGAGGGCGGCGCGGGCGGCGAACTCCTCCTCCGAGAAGTTCTCGAAGTCGCTGCTCTTGGCGTCGGCGGCGAGGATCTCGCCGAGCCGCTCGGAGGCGGGCCCGCCCGCCGCGAGCGCGGCGACCACCGGCAGGGACTTCTTGCGCTGGCGCAGGTCGCTCCAGGTCTGCTTGCCGGTGGCCTCCGGGTCGCCCCAGATGCCGAGCAGGTCGTCGACGGCCTGGAAGGCGAGGCCGAGGTGGTATCCGTACTTCTCCAGGGTGTCGGCGGTGCGGTCGTCGGCGCCGCCGAGCACCGCGCCGATCGAGCTGGAGGCGGCGAGCAGGGCGCCCGTCTTGTTGCCCTCCATCTCCAGGCACTCCTCGACGCTGACCCGGTCGCGGTGCTCGTAGGAGATGTCCTGGGCCTGGCCGTCGATCAGGGCGCGGGTGGCGGTGGTGATCCGGCGGGTGGCACGGCCGGCCTCGACGGTGCCGAGTTCCAGCAGGACCTCGTTGGCGAGGGCGAACAGCGCGTCGCCGACCAGGATGGCCTGGGCGGGGCCGTGCACCTTCCAGACGGTGTCGCGGTGCCGGCGCTGTTCGTCGCCGTCCATCAGGTCGTCGTGCAGCAGGGAGAAGTTGTGCACGAGTTCGACGGCGACCGCGCCGGGGATGCCGACCTCGGGGGCAGCGCCGGTCACCTCGGCGGAGAGGACGGCGAGCGCGGGCCGTACGGCTTTGCCGCCGTCACCGTCGGCGGGGTTGCCCTCGGCGTCGATCCAGCCGAAGTGGTAGGCGGCCACGGTGTCCATGGGAGATGCCAGGCGGTCCACGGCCGCCCGCAGTACCGGTGTGGCAAGGGTCCGGCCGCGCTCCAGGAGCGCGGTCACGTCCACTGCGGTCTCTCGGGCGCCCTTCGAGTCCGGGGGCACAGTGGGCACAGTTTCTCCTCTTGTTGCGGTACCGGGGGTGCGGAGGCCTGCCGCCTGCTGATCGAGCGTCACGCCGCCTCCTCGAACTCGAAGAGGTGACGGGGGCGGGGCCGGCCCAGGGTGCGCAACGCGGCATCGGCCGCGCTGACACCGCTGCGGACCGCACTCTCCATGGTCGCGGGCCACCCGGTGGCGGTCCACGCTCCGGCCAGGTAGAGGCCGGGTGCCTTGGTGCGGGCGCCGGGCCGCAGCCGCCCGACGCCGGGGGTCGGGGCGAACGTCGCGGTGCGCTCCCGGGTCACGAAGAAGTCCTGCACTCCTGCGCCGCGCGCCGCGGGCAACAGCCGCTCCAGCTCGGGCAGATAGCGCTCGCGCAGGTCGGCCACGGGGGTGTCGATCTCGTCCTGTGCGGCCGACTGGGACAGCGCGAGGTACTGCCCCGTGCGCAGCCCGGCGGCGTGGGTGCGGTCGAACACCCACTGGACCGGGGTGCCGAGGGCCGCGAAGAACGGCTTGGTGAGAACCGTACGGTCGTAGACCACGTGGACGTTGAGGATCGGCGCGGTGCGGATCTCCAGCAGGTTCCCGGGGGCGTCGAGGGCACCGGCCGGGAGCAGGTCGTACGCCTCGCGCTGGGCGACGGCGAGCACGACGGCGTCGGCGGTGAGCGTCTCGCCGGGAACCTGAACGCTCCAGGTTCCGTTCTCGTTAGTGGAGACGGAGGTGACGCGTGTACGGACCTCGGTACGCACGCCCGCGGAGTCGAGCGCCTTGCGGGCCAGCCGGTCGTGCAGTTCGCCCAGCGGCACATGGGCCCAGCCGATGTCGGCCGCGCCCGGGTCGGACAGCAGACCGGTCTTGAATACCATCGCGGCGAGCCCCAGCGAGGCGTCGCCCGCGACCGCGTTGAGGGTGGCGACCCCGACCAGGTCCCACAGGGCCTCGACGGCACGCGCCGACTGGCCGTGGGCGGCCAGCCAGCTGCCGAAGTCCTGTGCGTCCAGGCTCGGATCGGCGAGGTCGAGCCCCTTGAGCGCGAGCGCGGCACGCCCCACCCTGGCCCGTTCGGCGAGCGAGAGGTGCGGATAGGCGGCGAGGCTGCGTCCCAGGTGCAGGGGGACCGGCAGCGGGTCGCGCCTGAGCCTGCCAAGGCGCCGCCCCTCCGGCTTGGCGAGGTCCAGGACGGGTACGTCGAGGCGGTCCTGCAGCGGTGCCAGCGCCGTGCCCTCGATGCGGTCGAGGAACCAGCGGTAGGCGGTGCAGCAACGCAGGTACACGTGCTGGCCGTTGTCCACGGTCAGGTCGCCGCGCTGGAAGGAGAAGGCGAGCCCGCCGAGCCTCGGCCTGCCTTCGAGCAGGGTCACGCGTACCCCCGCGTCGGAGAGTGCGAGCGCGGCCGTGATGCCCGCGAGGCCGCCGCCGATCACGACCGCGGTGCGCCCTGACGGGATGTCGTCCTGCGTCCGCTCGGATCGCGTGCCGTCGGTCATCGTGCTTCCTCCCCTGCCCGCCCGCCGTGCCGGTGGAACGGGGCAGGTCGGGCCGTCGCAGTCAGGGACGCCACGCCGTGCCGGAGGGTTGCCTGCCGTTTTTCTCCGGTGGAGTCGCCTAGACCCACTTTGTCCATCAGGCGCGCCTCCTGACGGTCAGGCGGGAGGTGTGGCGCCGGGTGTCGAGCCCGGACAGGCCGCGCACGGCGACGTACGCCTTCTCGTGTCCGGGCAGCGAGACCCGGCCGCGCAGCACCGCCTCCGGTTCGCGCTCGATGCGGTCGAGCAGGCGGCGGTAGATGCCGGCCATGGCGGCGACACAGGCGCCGCTGCGCCGGTCGAGCATGGGCAGCAGCCGGTACCCCTCGGTGAAGAGGGCACGGGCCCGCCGTACCTCGAAGTGCACGAGACCGGCGAAGTCGGAGCCCTCCGGCGGGGTCGGCCCGTGGAACCCGGCCGAGCAGCCGAACTTGGCCAGGTCGTCGGAGGGCAGATACGTACGGCCGTTGCCGGCGTCCTCGCGGACGTCTCTGAGGATGTTGGTGAGCTGGAGCGCGAGCCCGAGCGTGTCGGCATACTCCGGCGCGCGCTCGGCGCCGCGCGCCCCCGGTTCCGTACCGAAGACGCCGAGCGAGAGCCGGCCGATGGCGCCGGCCACACACCGGCAGTAGACCTTGAGGTCGTCCCAGGTCTCGTAGGTCTCGCCGCGGACGTCCATCAGGACGCCGTCGATCAGCTCGTCCAGGCCGCCCAGCGGGATCGGGAAGGCCTGGGCGGCATGGGCGAGGGCGACCGCGACCGGGTCGGTGTCGTCCTCGGCGACCGCGCCGTCCTGGACCCGGGCCAGCAACGCCCGGGTGTCCTCCAGGCGGGCCGCCTTCACGTCGGCCGCCAGCTCGCCGTCGCCGATGTCGTCGACACGCCGGGAGAAGGCGTAGAGCGCCGACATGGCGCGCCGCTTGGGCGCCGGGAGCAGCCGGATGCCGTAGGCGAAGTTCCGTGCCTGCTGTCCGGTGACCGTCTCGCAGTAGCTGTAGGCGGCGAGTACCGGTGCGGACACGTGTGTGGGAGAGTCCACGGTCCGGATCACCCCTCTCCTCGCAGAGTCACGCCCACCTCACGCAGCAACCGGCCCTTGCCGGGCTTGGGCGGGCCGGGAAGTACGTCGTATTCGGCGGCGGCGATCGCGTGGACCGCCGCCCTTCCCCCCGCCACGAACCCCGCAAGCAGCAGCTTCAACCTGCCGTGGACGCTACCCACAAGGGGGGCGCCTTCATTCAGGAGATCGCGGGCGCGTTGTGCTTCGTATGCAACCAGTGCACGCACCGATGCGCCTGCGGTTTTCCTGGCGAGATCCGCCTCCTGGACGTGAAAGCGCTTCATGTCCTCGGCGGGCAGATAGATCCGGTCACGGCCGAGGTCCTCGGCCACGTCCTGGAGGTGTTCGACGATCTGGAGTGCGGTGCAGATCGAGTCGGAGAGCCGGACGCGCGCGGGCGTCGAGGTGCCGGTGACGGCGAGGACCAGACGGCCGACCGGGTTGGCGGACAGCTCGCAGTAGGCGAGCAGGTCGTCGTAGGTCTCGTAGCGCTTGACGAGCTGGTCCTGGCGGTTGGCGGCGATCAGCCCGAGGAAGGGCTCGGGGGTCAGCGCGCGGCGCCTGACCGTGGGCTGCAGGCGGCGCAGCAGGGGGTGGTGCGGGGTGGCGTCGAAGACGCGGCGCAGGTCGGCCTCGAAGGCGTCGAGCAGGACCAGGCGGTCCTCGGCCTGCTCCGGTGCGACCCCGAGGAGGCGGGCGTCGGCGCCGCCCGGGGCGAGGTCGCCGTCGCCGATGTCGTCGACGAGACGGGCGAAGCCGTACACCGCCATCAGGTCGTCGCGCCAGGTTTTCGGCAGGAAGAAGGGGGCCACGGGGAAGTTCTCGTCCGCGGCCTTGTCCAGGGTGCCGCGCTCCGGGTCTCCGGTGCGCACCGGGCCGGCTGCCGTCACCGTTCGCTGCCCGGGGCGGGGACGGCGCGGCCTGCGTTGAGCTGGGGAGTTTCCGTAGCCATTGCCGTCACATCTCCCGTTCTACACTGCCGACCCAATACACACTATTTCGGACACGCCGCCCGGCGGCCCGCGGGGCGGCCCGGCGGAGGGTGTCGCGCATTATCGCCCCTCTTGCCGCTTTCCGGGACCGGTACAGCTTACGTTGTACAACGCATCGAGGTTCGTCGGGGTGTCCCGCAGATCACAACAACACACCGATTGGCGTCAAGATTCCTAAGGCGAGCCCGAGTTGACGCTTCCTTTGCAGACGCGGGCCCCGCCGGAAAGGTTCCGGCGGGGCCTGGTCCGGACGGGGCTACTTGCCCGTGAACTTCTCGTACTCCTTGAGCACCTCTTCGGTCGGGCCGTCCATGCGCAGCTCACCGCGCTCCAGCCACAGGACGCGGTCGCAGGTGTCGCGGATCGACTTGTTGTTGTGACTGACCAGAAACACCGTGCCGGCGTGCTCGCGCAGCTCCCGGATCCGGTCCTCGGAGCGCTTGCGGAAGGCCGCGTCACCGGTGGCCAGCGCCTCGTCGATCATGAGGACGTCGTGGTCCTTGGCGGCCGCGATGGAGAAGCGGAGGCGGGCCGCCATACCGGAGGAGTAGGTGCGCATCGGCAGGGTGATGAAGTCGCCCTTGTCGTTGATGCCGGAGAACTCGACGATGTCCTGGTAGCGGGCCCGGATGTCCTCGCGGGACATGCCCATGGCCAGGCCGCCCAGGATGACGTTGCGCTCACCTGTGAGGTCGTTCATCAGGGCCGCGTTGACGCCGAGCAGCGAGGGCTGGCCGTTGGTGTAGACCCTGCCCTTCTCGGCGGGCAGCAGGCCGGCGATGGCACGCAGCAGGGTGGACTTGCCGGAGCCGTTGGAGCCGATCAGGCCGATGGCCTCGCCGCGGTAGGCGACGAAGGAGACGCCGCGGACCGCGTGCACCTTGCGGACGCCCCGCTCGTCGCCGCGCCTGAAGATGCGGCTGAGGGCGGCCGTCGCGCTGCCCTTGCCGGTCTTGGCTCCGTGGACGCGGTAGACGATGTGCACGTCCTCCGCGATGACGGTGGGGATCCGCTCCCCTATGCTCTGCTCAGCCACGGCCGTACCGCTCCTCAGCCTTCCAGAAGTACACGAAACCGCCGCCGAACACGACCACGGCCCAGGACAGCGCGACGGCCCAGACGTGCGGCGGCAGGTTCGAGGCGCCGTAGCCGTCGATGAGGGCGAAGCGCATCAGGTCCATGAAGACGGTGGCGGGGTTGACCTGGAGCAGCGTGCGCGCCCACTCCGGCCGGCCCTCCATCATCTTGGTGATCGAGAACATCACACCGGACATGTACATCCAGGTGCGCAGTACGAACGGCAGCAGCTGGGCGAGGTCCGGTGTCTTGGCGCCCATCCGGGCCACGATCAGGGCCAGGCCGGTGTTGAAGAGGAACAGCAGGAACAGGATCGGGACGACGAGCGCCCAGGACAGACCCGGCCGGCCGCCGAACCCGACCACCACCGCAACCATGACGATCATCGAGAACAGCAGCTGCTGGAGCTGCTGGAGCGCGAAGGAGATCGGCAGCGAGGCCCGCGGGAAGTGCAGCGCGCGCACCAGACCGAGGTTGCCCGCGATCGCCCGCACGCCCGTCATGATCGAGCTCTGGGTGAACGTGAAGGTGAACACGCCGGTGACCAGGAACGGGATGTAGACGTCCTGGGACATGCCCCGGCTCGCGTGCAGGATCACGCCGAAGATGAAGTAGTACACCGCCGCGTTCAGCAGCGGCGTGGCCACCTGCCAGAGCTGGCCGAGTTTGGCCTGGCTGTACTGGGCGGTGAGCTTCGCCTGCGAGAAGGCCAGGATGAAGTGGCGCCGCCCCCAGAGCTGGCGCACGTACTCCGGCAGCGAGGGGCGTGCGCCGCTGACCGTGAGCCCGTACCTGGCGGCCAGCTGCGCCGCCGTGAGGCCTGCGTCGGGGGACGGCACCGCGGTCACCGCGATCCCGCCGTCATGCGTTGTCTCACTCAAGGGTTGGAAGCCTTCGTCCTCGGATCCGTCGTCGCACCCGTCGCCGGATGCGCCTTCGGACCCGTTCTCGGATGCGTCTTACGTTCGTCTTACGGAATTGTGCTACTAGGCGCGACACGTCCGCGCCATCAGACACACTTCCGGGGGCGTCCGCGCGCCGGGCGCGACCTTGTCCCGGGGCGTGTCCGCACGCCGTACGCGCGGACACGCACCTCCGAGCTTGTCAGATCACCGGGGGACGGCCCAGTCGCGTGAGCTTCCACACAGTCCGCCAGCGCATCGGGCGGCGGGGTCCGCACGGGGTGGTCCAGCCCTCCCGGAAGCCGGCGAACCAGGCGTGCAGGGCCGGGCGGGAGGGGCGGCGCACCAGGGTCAGCAGCATCCACACGCCGAGGTAGACCGGCACCAGGGGGGCGGGCAGGTTGCGGCGGGCCAGCCAGACCCGGTTGCGGGCGACCATCCGGTGGTAGACCGCGTGCCGGGAGGGGGCGGTGGTGGGGTGGTTGAGGACCATGTCGGAGCGGTAGTCGATCATCCAGCCGGCGTCCAGGGCCCGCCAGGCCAGGTCGGTCTCCTCATGGGCGTAGAAGAACTCGTCCGGCAGGCCGCCGACCTCGGCGAGGACCTGGGTGCGGACGGCGTTGGCGCCGCCGAGGAAGGTGGTGACCCGGGAGGAGCGCATCGGGTCGGAGGCCCGCAGCCTCGGCACGTGCCGGCGCTGGGTCTGCCCGGTGTCCGGGTCGGCGATGCGGAAGCTGATGATGCCGAGCTTGGAGTCGGCGGTGAAGGCCTGGCGGCACAGCTCGGCGGTGTCGTGCTCGGCGAGCAGGCCGTCGTCGTCGAGGAAGAGCAGTATGTCGACATCGCGGCCGCTGGGGCCGAAGGCCTCTATGCCGACGTTGCGGCCGCCGGGGATACCGAGGTTCTCGGGCAGCTCCAGGGTGCGGACGCCGTCCGGGACGTCCGGGACGGGCGAGCCGTTGCCGACGACGACGACCTCGACCCGGTCGCCGTCCTGCTTGGCCACCGAGTCGAGGAGGGCGCGCAGTTCGTCCGGGCGGTTGCCCATGGTGATGACGACCGCGCCGACCTTCAGCCCGGCGCTCACCGCAGCCTGCTCGACGCGAGGACGGAGACCAGGTGCAGCAGGGTCTGCAGCAGCGCGATGCCGGCCAGCACGGCGGTGCCGAGCCGGGTCCAGAACAGGTCGCCGTGGAAGTGGTCGGCGACGGCGAGCAGCAGGATCAGCAGCGAGGCCTCGATGCCGAGGATCAGCCGGTGGAAGCGGAACAGGGCGGCGGCCCGGCGGGCCAGCGCCATCCCGGAGGAGCGCATCTCGGCGGCGGCCTCCTTGACCACCGGAAGCCCGGCCTGATGGCGGGCGACGCCGACGAGGTCGGTCTCGGCCTTGATCAGGATGGCGCCGAGCGCGGCCAGGGTGCCCAGGAAGGCCCACAGCCAGTCGATGCGGCCGCTCCCGAACAGGTCCGCGGCGCGCAGCCCGAGGCCCACCAGGACGGCGGCGTCGGTGAGGTAGGCACCCACCCGGTCCAGGTAGACCCCGCCCAGCGAGTACTGCTGCTTCCAGCGGGCCACCTCGCCGTCGACGCAGTCGAGCAGCAGGTACATCTGGACGCAGACCACGCCGAGCACCGCGCCCCAGACGCCCGGCACCAGCAGGGCCGGGCAGGCGAGCACGCCGAAGACGGTCATCAGGTACGTGAGCTGGTTGGGCGTGACCCTGGTGTTCACCAGGTAGCGGTCGACCCGCAGGGACACCTCACGCATGTAGAGGCGCCCCATCCAGTGCTCACCGCTGCGCCGGTCCTTGACCCCCACGGGGTGCACGACCGGACGGAGTTCAGCTACCGATGGCCTTGACATAGTCGACGTAGAAGTCCTTGATCTGGTGGGTCTTGAGGTCGAGGTGTTCGAGGATGGTGTAGCGGCCGGGCCGGGTCTCCGGGGCGAACTCGACGACCCGGACGAACTCGTCCACGGTGAAGCCGATCTCCTCCGGCAGCACCGGCAGTCCGTGCCGGCGCAGCACATCGGCCATGAACGCGGACTCCTCGTGGGCTCCGCGCAGGTACATCGCGAAGGCCGCGCCGAGCCCGCACTGCTCGCCGTGGCTGGCTGCACGCCTCGGGAAGAGCAGGTCGAAGGCGTGGTTGATCTCGTGGCAGGCGCCGGAGGACGGGCGGGAGTCGCCCGACACCGACATGGCGATCCCGCTGAGCACCAGCGCCTCGGCGAGGACCTGCAGGAAGTCGTTCTCGCCGATGCCGCCGGGGTGGCGCAGCACCGCCTCGCCGGCCTGCCGGGCCATGGCGGCCGCCAGACCGTCGATCTTCTCGCCGGTGACGCGGTGGGACAGTTCCCAGTCCGCGATCGCCGAGATGTTGGAGACGGCGTCGCCGATCCCGGAGCGCACGAAGCGCGCCGGGGCCTCCCGGACGACGTCGAGGTCGATGACGACCGCGATCGGGTTCGGCACGCCGTACGACCCGCGGCCCGCGTCGTTGTCGAGGGTGGCGACCGGCGAGCACAGGCCGTCGTGCGCGAGGTTCGTCGGGACGGCGACCAGCGGCAGCCCCACCCGGGCCGCGGCGAACTTGGCGCAGTCGATGATCTTGCCGCCGCCGAGACCGACGACCGCGTCGTAGTGACCGGCCTTGATCTCGCCGGCCAGCCGGATCGCGTCGTCGAGGGTGCCGCCGCCGACCTCGTACCAGGTGGCGCCCGGCAGGCTCGGCGAGATGCGCGCGCGCAGCTGCGAACCGGAGCCGCCGCTGACGGCGACGGCGAGCCGCCCGGAGTGCGAGATGCGTTCGTCGGCGAGCACGCCGGCGAGGTCGTCGAGGGCACCGGGGCGGATGTCGACGACGACCGGCGAGGGGATCAGCCGGGTCAGTACTGGCACGCGATCTCCCGTCCCCTGGCGAGGTCCTCGTGGTTGTCGATCTCGACCCACCGGACGTCGCCGATCGGCGCCACGTCGATGCGGAAACCGCGGTCGACCAGCTCCTGGTAGCCGTGCTCGTAGAACTGCTGCGGGTCGGCCTCCCAGACCGCCTTCAGCGCCTCGGCCAGCTCGGGGGCCGCGTCGCCCTCGATGAGGGTGACGCCGATGTACTCGCCGCTGGCCTCGGCCGGGTCCATCAGCTTGGTGATCTTCGTCATGCCCTTGTCGGCGTCGACGACGACCTTCATCTCCTCGTCCGCGAGGGACTTCACGGTGTCCAGGGCGAGGATGATCCGCCGGCCGTCGCCGCGGGCGGCGAGCAGCGTCTTCTCGACGGAGACCGGGTGCACGGTGTCGCCGTTGGCGAGGATCACGCCGTCCTTGAGGGCGTCACGGCCGCACCACAGGGAGTAGGCGTTGTTCCACTCCTCGGCCTTGTCGTTGTCGATGAGGGTGAGCTTGAGCCCGTACTTGGCCTCCAGGGCCGCCTTGCGCTCGTAGACGGCCTCCTTGCGGTAGCCGACGATGATCGCGACCTCGGTCAGGCCGATCTCGGCGAAGTTGCCGAGGGTCAGGTCGAGCACCGTGATCGAGTCCTCTATCCCGGCAGGCCCCACCGGCACCAGCGCCTTGGGCAGGCTGTCGGTGTAGGGGCGCAGACGCCGGCCGGCGCCGGCCGCCAGCACGAGGCCGATCATGCGGGTTCTCCTTCGTCGTGTACGGCGGGCGCCCCTGCGGACACCCAGAAGCGGATGCTCTCGACGAGCACCAGCCCGGCCACGACCACGGCGAGGACCGTGAGCGAGGCCTTGAACTGCGCGGCGGTGAGCACCGCGGCCAGGAGGGTGACGAGCAGCGTCCGCCCCTCCTGCCCCCCGACGGCACGTACCAGCCAGGCCGGCGGCGCCCCGGCGTCGCCGCGGATGCGGTACACCGTGTCGTAGTGATGGTAGGCGACGGCTGCCACCAGACCGAAAGCCGCGGGAAGGGTTCCGTTCACCCCGGATTTGCTTGCGAGGACGAGGACGGTGCCGTACTCGGCGGCCCGGAAGAGGGGCGGGACCAGCCAGTCGAGGGCTCCCTTGAGGGGCCGGGCCAGGGCCTGGCCGGCGGCCAGGGTGTAGACGGCGGCGCCCGCGACCGGGGCCCAGGTCACACCGGAGAAGAGGGAGACGGTGAGAACCGCCACGCCGGCGAGGGCCACCAGGAAAGGGGAGCCGAGCGGGGCGCGCAGGGTGCGGGACACGAAACCGGCGAGCGGACCGTTGTCCGCCAGGTCCGAGAGGGCCCGCGCCGCCCGGTCCGTCCGCCTGGCCTTCCGGGTCAGCGACCGCAGCACCCGTCCGGCCGTGGTGTAGGTGGCGGCGAAGGCGCAGCCGGCCAGCAGCACGTAGAAGGTGATCCGCGGGGTCGTGAGCGCCGTCAGGACGGCTATCAGTGCCCATCGTTCGCCGATGGGCAGGACTATCATCCGGCGCACCCAGACCGTCCAGCCGACGCTGTCGAGCCTGCCGGAGAGGGCGGCGGTGGGGCTGGTGTTGGCGGTGGCGTCGTGGTTGGCCTCGTTGAAGGAGAAGTCGACCACGTGCCGGCAGGTCTGCAGGATCATCGCGCCGAGGGCGAGGGCCCACACGTCGTCGCCGCCGCGGGCGGCGCCCAGGGCGAGGCCCGCGTAGTAGGCGTACTCCTTGGCCCGGTCGAAGGTGGCGTCCAGCCAGGCGCCGAGGGTGGAGTACTGCAGGGAGTAGCGGGCGAGCTGCCCGTCGGTGCAGTCCAGGACGAACGAGCAGATCAGCAGGGCGCCCGCGGCGACGAAGCCGGCCCGGGTGCCGGTGGCCGCGCAGGCCGCCGCGATCAGGGCGGTGAGCAGCGAGGCGGTGGTGACCTGGTTGGGGGTCAGGCCGCGCCGGGCGCACCAGCGGGCGATGTACCGCGAGTACGGACTGACGAAGAACGTGGTGAAGAAACCGTCGCGGGACTTCACGGCCGACCTGAGGCGTATCGCCTCGTCGTCGACGGCGGCGACGGCCTGCCGGGCCTCGTTGCGGGTCTGCGGGTCGGTGGGGACGGCGGCGACCAGGCTGCCCAGCTCGGGGCGGTGGACGTCCGCGTCCAGGGCGGTGACCAGGCCGTCCACGGCGAGGGCGGTGGCGCCGCCGGCGGCGGCCTCCCGGGCCAGCTCCCGGGCCAGGGCAGGCCGGGCGGCCGGCTGGGCGGTGACGGCGCCGGGGACGGCGGCGAGCGGGAAGCGGGGGTCGGTGAGGCCGAGGCGCAGGGCGTGCACGTGACCGACGAAGCGGGCGTCGACGAGAGCGACGCGGCGGTCGGCGGGCACGGCCGCGAGCAGGGCCTCGGCCTCGGCGGTGTCCGACGCCGAACGCACCTCGAAGCCGAGCGCCCGCAGATCGCTCTCCAGTGACGATCCGGGCACCGGCGGACCGGTGACGATGGCGGTCGACAACCGAACTCACTCCCTGGGTGCCGGCGTCCGGACGCCGGTCTGCTGCGTGGTGGTGCGGGGTGTGCCGGGTGGCCCCCGGACGGCATTCGGCAGAGGTTATCGGATGGTGAGGACTGCTTGTTCACCGGCCGTTCACGGCACGGTCGGCCCGCTCTGTCCCCGCCTTTGCCGAGATCATCATCCGCGATCCGGGCCCCGGCCCACAAATGGCGCTCGCAGAACGGGCATTGGGGACACCGGTCCGCGGACGGCCGGACGGTCGCGCACGGTGTCCGGCGCGGCACCCGAGACAACTGAGGCTGCCCTGACCTGCGATTCGTTTCCGCAGGTCAGGGCACATGACAACGGTGTTCAGTGCCGCGTTGCCGGATACCCCCCACCCGTAGTTCACTGTGATCCCGGGCGAACACAGGAGGCGTATCCCATGGGGGCAGGGCACGACCACGGCCACGGCCACAGCCACGCGCCGCCCACCGGTACGGCCGCGGCGTCGTACCGCGGCCGGCTCCGGGTGGCGCTCGCCATCACCCTCGGGGTGATGGTGGTCGAGATCACCGGCGGCCTGGTGGCCGACTCGCTCGCGCTGATCGCGGACGCGGCCCACATGGCGACCGACGCGCTGGGCCTGGGCATGGCCCTGCTGGCGATCCACTTCGCCAACCGCCCGCCGAGCACCAACCGCACCTTCGGCCTCGCCCGCGCCGAGATCCTCGCCGCGCTGGCGAACTGCCTGCTGCTGCTCGTGGTCGGTGGTTACGTGCTGTACGAGGCGGTCCAGCGGTTCGTCACGCCCGCGGACACGCACGGCGGCCAGATGATCGTGTTCGGTCTGATCGGCCTGGTCGCCAACATGATCTCGCTCACGCTCCTGGTGCGCGGCCAGCAGGAGAGCCTGAACGTGCGCGCCGCCTTCCTGGAGGTGGCCGCCGACGCGCTGGGGTCGCTGGCGGTGCTGATCTCGGCCGTGGTGATCCTCACCACCGGCTGGCAGGCGGCCGACCCGATCGCCTCGCTGGTGATCGGCCTGATGATCGTGCCGAGGACGCTGAAGCTGCTGCGCGAGACCCTGGACGTCCTGCTGGAGGCGGCGCCGCGGGGCGTCGACATGGCGGAGGTACGGACGCACATCCTGGCGCTCGACGGCGTGGAGGACGTGCACGACCTGCACGCCTGGACGATCACCTCGGGGATGCCGGTGCTGTCGGCGCACGTGGTGGTCCGCTCGGACGTGCTGAGCGCCATCGGCCACGAGAAGATGCTGCACGAGCTGCAGGGCTGCGTGGGCCACCACTTCGACGTGGAGCACTGCACCTTCCAGCTGGAGCCGGGCGGGCACGCGGAGCACGAGGCCCGGCTCTGCCACTGATCCCACCGGGCCCGGAGTCCCGGAACGCAGCGCTCCGCACTCCCCCGGCGTCCTTGTGTTCGAGACCCCCGGACGGTTCCCTCTCACGCCCGTAGGGCACGATCAAGTACCGGGTCCCTCTTCCGGCGTGCCCGCGCCGGGAAGTGCCGGGAGTGTCGGATTCGTACGGCAGACTTGGTGCGAAGACCGAGGCGAAGGATGGGTATGCCGATCACACCTGCCACCGCGACGCACAGCACGTCGGAAGGGACCGCAGACGCGATTTTCCTTGAACTCGTCGACGAGAAGGGCGTGACCATCGGCACCGCGGAGAAGCTGGCCGCGCACCAGCCGCCCGGGCAGCTGCACCGGGCGTTCTCCGTCTTCCTCTTCGACGAGCACGGCAGGCTGCTGCTCCAGCAGCGGGCACTGGGCAAGTACCACTCCCCGGGAGTGTGGTCCAACACCTGCTGCGGCCATCCCTACCCCGGCGAGGCGCCCTTCGCGGCGGCGGCCCGGCGGACCTTCGAGGAGCTGGGGGTCTCCCCCTCGCTGCTCGCCGAGGCGGGCACGGTCCGCTACAACCACCCGGACCCGGCCTCGGGCCTGGTCGAGCAGGAGTTCAACCACCTGTTCGTCGGCATGGTGCAGGCGACGCCGGCGCCGGACCCGGAGGAGGTCGAGGCGACCGTCTACGTGACGGCCGCCGAGCTGGCCGAGCGGCACGAGAAGGACCCCTTCTCGTCCTGGTTCATGACCGTGCTGGACGCGGCCCGCCCGGCGATCAGGGAGCTGACGGGCCCGTCCGCAGGCTGGTGAACCGGCCGCTCAGGGCAGTGTCGCGGGTTTGAGCGGCAGGGCGGCCCAGATCACCTTGCCGCCGCTCGACGTGTGCTCCACGTCCACGACCCCGCCCGCCTCCCGGGCCACCTCCCGCACCAGCAGCAGCCCCCGGCCGCCGGTCTGGCCGTGGTCGGCCTCCAGGGCGGTCGGGCGGTAGGGATGGTTGTCCTCCACCGACACCCGCACCCACTCGGCGCCGACGGCGACCTCCACGGCCAGCACCGGCGACAGCAGCGCCGCGTGCTTGACCGCGTTGGTGACCAGTTCGGAGACGATCAGCAACAGGCCGTACACCAGGTCCTCCGAGACCGGGACGCCCTGGCGCTGGAGCAGGTCCCGTACGGCGCGGCGCGCCTGCGGGACCGAGGCGTCCACGGCGGGGGCGGTGAAACGCCAGACTCCTTCGTACGGCAGCGGATCCGGCGGCGGTGGGCCGCCTCCCTCTGGACGCGGGTCGTGCCCGCGCCCGTGGTTCTCCATCGTCCGGTCGCCACCCTCGCGCTCGATTGTCACCACACGTCGAGTGTTGGCAACGACCCCCTCCGCACCGGAGGACTGAACACAAGTCAGCAAATATCGAGCGGATCTGACCGTTGGCGTATGACAAGGTCAGTTGTGGAACGACTCTTGCCCTCCTCGATGCCGACTTCACGAACTATTCGTGTTGTACGGGTATGAGAACTTTCCGGGAGATGCGACGGCGGCCGCCGGGGGCACGGCGGGCCCGCGCCGATAGCATCCCGGCCATGGAGCCCCGCCTCACCCACCAGGTCGAAGACGCCGTCGCCACGGTAGTCATCGGCAACCCGGCCAAACTCAACTCGATGACCGCGGCGATGTGGCGTGCCCTCCCGCCGCTCCTCGACGGACTCGCTGCCGACCCCGCCGTGCGGGCTCTCGTGCTCACCGGCGAGGGCGGCACCTTCTGCGCCGGCGCCGACATCTCCACCCTCCGGGGCTCCCCCGCCGAGGCGCAGTCCCTCGCCGTCGCCGCCGAGGAGGCCCTCGCCGCGTTCCCGAAGCCGACCCTCGCCGCGGTGCGCGGCCACTGCGTGGGCGGCGGTTCGCAGCTCGCCGCCGCCTGCGACCTGCGGTTCGCCGAGGCGGGCGCGCTCTTCGGGGTGACACCGGCCAAGCTCGGCATCGTCTACCCGGCCGCCTCCACCCGCCGTCTGGTGTCGCTGGTCGGCCCGGCCGCCACCAAGTACCTGCTCTTCTCCGGCGAGCTGATCGACGCGGAGCGGGCCCTGCGCACCGGTCTGGTCGACGAGGTGCTGCCGCCGGGCGGCCTGGACAAGCGGGTGGCCGAGTTCACCGGGGTCCTGGCCGCCCGCTCGCAGCTGACCCAGGCCGCCGCGAAGGAGTTCGCGAACGGCCGTACGGACCGGGACGCGCACTGGGCGGCGCAGGCGCGCGGCAGCGGCGAGACCGCCGAGGGGGTCGGCGCCTTCCTGGAGCGCCGTCAGCCGCGGTTCACATGGGCAGTTCCGCCCCGAGGATGAACCGGCTCCTGGCGCGGAGCAGGCCGACGACCTCGGCCGGCGCCTTCTGCGGGGAACCCGCGTCGTAGGGGGGCTGCGGGTCGTACTCGATCCCGAGCTGGACCGCCTGGGCGACCGCGTCCCCGGAGATCCGGCCGATCAGGGTCAGGCCCATGTCGATTCCCGCGGAGACACCGGCCGCCGTGACGTACTTGCCGTCGAAGACGACCCGCTCCCCCGTCGGTGCGGCCCCGAACCCGCGCAGCTCGTCGAGGGCCAGCCAGTGCGAGGTGGCGCGCCGTCCCGCGAGGAGGCCCGCGGCGGCGAGCAGCAGGGAGCCGGTGCACACGGAGGTCGTCCAGGTGCTGGTGGCGTCGGCCGCGCGGATCCAGCCGAGGAGGGCCGCGTTCGTCATCTGCGCGGTCTGGCCGGGGCCGCCCGGGACGACCACGACGTCGGGGCGCGGCACCTCGGCGAAGGTCTTCGCCGCGGTCAGGGCGAGCTGTCCGTTGTCGGTACGGACGGGACCGGCCTGCTCGGCCACGAAGACGATCTCGGAGTCCGGGATCCGGCCCAGGGTCTCGTAGGGCCCCACGGCGTCGAGGGCGGTGAAGCGGTCGTAGAGGGCGATCGCGATCTGCATGGCTCTCCTAACGGGGCGGGCCGGCGGTGGCCGGGCTGAACCTGCGCCGGTATTCGGCCGGGGTGGTGCCGAGGGCCCGGAGGAAGGCGCGGCGCATCGCCTCGGGGGTGCCGTAGCCGCTGGCGCGGGAGACCTCCTCGACACCGTCCCCGGTGTCCTCCAGGAGCCGGCGCGCGTGCTCCAGCCGGACCCGGTCGACGTAGCGGCCGGGCGTCGTCCCGGTCTCGGCCTGGAAGGCGCGGGCGAAGTGGCGGGGCGAGAGCGTCGCGCGGGCGGCCAGAGCCTCCACGCTCAGGTCGTCGTCCGGGTGCTCGGTGATCCACTGCTGGACCTCCCGAAGCGGCGCGCGCTGTGCGGTCTGGGCGGCCAGCTGGGCACTGAACTGGGCCTGGTTGCCGGGTCTGCGCAGGAACACCACCAGGTGCCGGGCGACGGTGAGCGCGACGTCCCGGCCGAGATCCTCCTCGACGAGCGCGAGCGCGAGGTCGATGCCCGAGGTCACACCGGCCGAGGTGGCGACGTGACCGTCCCGGACGTAGATCGGTTCGGGGTCGACCTCCACGGCGGGGTGGTCCCTCGCCAGCTCGTCGCAGTACGCCCAGTGCGTGGTCGCCCGGTGCCCGTCCAGGAGCCCCGCGGCGGCGAGCAGCACGGCGCCGGTGCAGACGGAGACCAGGCGTGCGGCGCGGGGCCCGTGCGCCCGCAGCCACGCCACCAGGTCCGGGTCGGGCCGCCGGGTGCCCTGCCCGCCCGGGACGAGCAGGGTGTGCGGGTCGGGCGCGCCGGCCAGGGTCTGGTCCGGTACGACCGTCAGCCCACTGGAGGTGCGCACGGGAGCCCCGTCCAGGGAGGCGGTACGGATCCGGTAGCTGCCCGGGGTGTGGGTGTCGGCCCCCGTGAAGACCTCCACCGGGCCGGTGACGTCGAGGCTCTGGACGCCGTCGAAGAGGACGACGAGAACGGTTCGCTGCGCCATGACATCGATTGTCGGCCGGTCAACCGATGGCCGCAATGACGAGCAACCCACCTTTCCTGCCATCCGGGACGGGGTACGGCCGCGGCCTCGGTCCGGACACTGGAAGTCCGTACCAACCAGTAAGTAGCGTGCCGCCATGACAACCGCCGTCCTGGAGCCGCGCGCCGGCCGCCGCTGCCACACCCTGCTCAACTCCCTGCACGCGACCCACTTCTTCAGCCCCGAGCTGGCCGAGGAACTGGCCGCGCTCGGGGTCACCCATCCGCGGGCCGTCAACTTCGCGGTGCGGGCGGCCGCGTTGGGGCCGGTCGGGGCCGGCACGGTGACGGCGACGTTCTACAACTACAAGTACGAGCTGGTGGCCCGGCACGTGCCGGCCGTCTGGGAGACCGCGTCCCCGAAGGACGTCCTGGCCGCACGCACGCGTGCCGTCGACGCGTCGATGCGGCGGCTGCTGGGCGCGGACGCGGTGGCCTCCGACCGGATGGCCGAGGCCGCGCGGCTCACGCTGCGCGCCACCGAGGCCTGCTCGCGCTCCGGCCGCCCGCTGTACGCCGCCCACGCCGACCTGCCGGTGCCCCAGGAGCCGCACCTCGCCTACTGGTACGCGGCCACCTTGCTGCGCGAGCACCGCGGCGACGGGCACCTCGCGGTGCTGCTGGCGGCCGGACTCGACGGCCTTGAGGCGGTGGTGACGCACACGGCGACGGGCAAGGGCATGGCCCCGAAGTGGGTGTTCGCCACGCGCGGCTGGAGTCAGGACGACTGGGACGCGGCGGTGGCACGGCTGCGGGACCGCGGCCTGCTCGACGCGGCGGGCGAGCTGACCGAGGCCGGGGTGGCCCTGCGGGCGGAGATCGAGACGGAGACGGACCGCCTGGACCGCGCCCCCTACGAGCACCTCGGAGCCGACGGCGTGGCCCACCTGACCGAACTCGCGGCGGACTTCGCGCGGGCCGCGGTGGCCGCGGGGGCGTTCCCCGCAGACCTCCTCGGCAAGGGGTGACGCGGCCCGGCAGGACGTGACCCGCTCCGGGGCGCGCCCGGCCCGGCACAGCCGGACCGCGCCGCCCGGGCCGAGCGCTGCTCCGGCCGAGCGCCGTTGCGGCGGGACGGATGCGGGACGCGGGCGGATCGTCGGGGCTGGGGTGTCGCCGTAGTGGCCCATTCGTTTGGATGGTTCATTCAGGTGTGCGAGCGGATCGCCGGGCGTGCGGTCGATTCGAGGTGGTCCGTGTCGCGGAACGGTGCCCTGGGGCCCGGTTGTCGGTGTCACCTGCCACAATTGCGGCGCAACCTCAGTGGAGAAGGCGGTACGGGATCGTGACGACACCCGGGTCCCTGGTTCCAGGGTCCATCGAAGGCAGGATCGCCGAGGAGCTCGGCGTACGGGAGCGGCAGGTCAAGGCTGCCGTGGAGCTGCTCGACGGCGGTTCGACGGTGCCCTTCATCGCCCGCTACCGCAAGGAAGCGACCGAGATGCTCGACGACGCGCAGCTGCGCACGATCGAGGAGCGGCTGCGCTACCTGCGGGAGCTGGAGGAGCGGCGGACCGCGATCCTGGAGTCGGTGCGGGAGCAGGGCAAGCTCACCGCCGAGCTGGAGGCGCAGATCCGGGGCGCGGAGACCAAGGCGCGGCTGGAGGACATCTACCTGCCGTACAAGCCGAAGCGGCGGACCAAGGCGCAGATCGCGCGGGAGGCCGGTCTCGAGCCGCTGGCCGAGGGGCTGCTCGGGGACCCGGGCGTGGAGCCGCTGGCGGCCGCCGCCGCGTTCGTCGACGCCGACAAGGGCGTCGCCGACCCGCAGGCCGCCCTGGACGGTGCCCGCGCGATCCTCACCGAGCGGTTCTCGGAAGACGCCGACCTGATCGGCGAGCTGCGCGAGCGCATGTGGGTGCGCGGCCGGCTCGCCGCGAAGGTGCGGGACGGCAAGGAGGAGGCGGGCGCGAAGTTCGCCGACTACTTCGAGTTCGCCGAGCCCTTCACCGAGCTGCCCTCGCACCGCATCCTGGCGATGCTGCGCGGTGAGAAGGAGGAGGTCCTCGACCTCGTCCTGGAGCCGGAGGAGCCGACCGAGGGCCCGTCCTCGTTCGAGGGGATCGTCGCCCACAGGTTCGGGATCGCCGAGCGGGGCCGGCCGGGCGACAAGTGGCTGTCGGACACGGTCCGCTGGGCCTGGCGCACCCGGATCCTCGTCCACCTCGGCATCGACCTGCGGCTGCGGCTGCGCACGGCCGCCGAGGACGAGGCGGTCAACGTGTTCGCGGCGAACCTGCGCGACCTGCTGCTCGCCGCCCCGGCCGGCACGCGCGCGACGCTGGGCCTGGACCCCGGTTTCCGGACCGGCGTGAAGGTCGCCGTCGTCGACGCCACCGGCAAGGTGGTCGCCACCGACGTCATCTACCCGCACGTCCCGGCCAACAAGTGGGACGAGGCGATCGCCAAGCTGGCCCGGCTGGCCAAGGAGCACGCCGTCGACCTGGTCGCGATCGGCAACGGCACGGCGTCCCGCGAGACCGACAAGCTCGCCGGTGAGCTGATCACCAGGCACCCGGACCTGAAGCTCACCAAGGTGATGGTCTCCGAGGCCGGCGCGTCGGTGTACTCGGCCTCCGCCTTCGCCTCCCAGGAGCTGCCCGACATGGACGTGTCGCTGCGCGGCGCCGTCTCCATCGCCCGCCGGCTCCAGGACCCGCTGGCCGAGCTGGTGAAGATCGACCCCAAGTCGATCGGCGTCGGCCAGTACCAGCACGACCTGTCCGAGGTGAAGCTGTCCCGCTCGCTGGACGCGGTGGTCGAGGACTGTGTGAACGGCGTCGGTGTCGACGTCAACACCGCCTCCGCGCCGCTGCTCGCCCGCGTCTCCGGCATCACCTCGGGACTCGCCGAGAACATCGTCGCCCACCGCGACGCCAACGGCCCGTTCACCTCCCGCGGCCAGCTGAAGAACGTGTCCCGGCTCGGCCCGAAGGCGTACGAGCAGTGCGCGGGCTTCCTGCGCATCCGCGGCGGCGACGACCCGCTGGACGCGTCGAGCGTCCACCCCGAGGCGTACCCCGTCGTCCGGCGGATGGTGAAGACGTCGGGCCAGGAGGTGGCCGCGCTCATCGGCAACACGGGTGCGCTGCGCTCGCTGCGGCCGACGGACTTCGTGGACGAGACGTTCGGTCTCCCGACCGTCACCGACATCCTCAAGGAGCTGGAGAAGCCGGGACGCGACCCGCGTCCGGCCTTCAAGACGGCCACATTCAAGGAGGGCGTCGAGAAGATCTCCGACCTGTCCTCCGGGATGGTCCTGGAGGGCGTGGTGACGAACGTGGCGGCGTTCGGCGCGTTCATCGACGTCGGTGTCCACCAGGACGGTCTGGCGCATGTCTCCGCGCTGTCCAAGACGTTCGTCAAGGACCCGCGGGACGTGGTGAAGCCGGGTGACATCGTCAAGGTGAAGGTCCTGGACGTGGACATCCCGCGCAAGCGGATCTCGCTGACGCTGCGGCTGGACGACGAGGCGGCGCCGGCCTCCGGCGGCGAGCGCCGCCAGCAACAGCAGCGGGGTGGCGGCGGGCGTCCGCCGCAGCAGCGGCAGCAGCGACAGGGAGGCGGCGGCCGGCAGGCGGCCGCGCCCGCGCCGTCGAACAGCGCGATGGCCGATGCGCTGCGCCGGGCCGGGTTGCTCGGCGGGAAGGACGGGAAGCGCTGACGGTACGTTCCCGGGGATGGTGGGGAGCCGCGGGTCCGCGGTGGCCGGTCGTGCGGTTCCCCGCGCCCTGACGGGGTGCGTCTGTCGCTTCGCCTGATTCCGTTGATTCCGTGGGCGACGACCTGCTGATCCGGACTGGCCCGCGGCGGGTCCGGAGCCGCTCCGGGCGGGGCCGATCCGTGAACGTGTTCCGACCCCGACCGCGACCCGGCACGGGACCCTGCCCGAGCCGCCGGCGGATCATGTCTCCTTCGGCGGCCGGGCGGTGCCGTTCATCCGGGCGCGGTTCTCCGCGAGCAGCTCCTGGACGCGTTTCTCCACTTCCACGGGGTCGACGCCGAGGGCCCGGCCCATGTGGATGGACCACACCTCCGAGCGCACGTTGGTCTCGAAGTCCAGGTCGGCGCGGACGTTCTCGCGGGCGGCCTGGCGGTTCTGGCTCACCATCACGAAGGTGGACAGGAAGATCGCCTCCAGGCTGACGATCATGGTGAGCAGGCCGAAGGGGAACGGGTCCCATATCGCGCCCTTGCCGAACACGCCCTCGTTGCAGACGATCCAGACCGCGAACCACAGGGCGTGCAGGTAGACGAACGTCATGGTGCCCGAGAAGGCGGTGATCGCGTCGGCGATGCGGTCCTGGGTGCCGCGCAACTGGGCGATGACGTCCTGTTCGTTCACGATCCGCGGGGCCGACCGCTTCGGCGATGTGCTCATGGCCACTCTCCTGCCGGGTGTAGGGGGCCGGGTCGGGTGTCGGCCGGCTGCGGGTGCGTGGTGGCTGCTCGCGCCCAGGCGGCGGAGCCGCGTGTCGATACGGCCTCGCTCCCCAGAAGGGGCGCCTGCAGCTGGGGAGTTCTAGCGTTCGGTCACCTTGCCCGCCGCAACCTCCAGGCGGCGGGTGACGCGGACCGCGTCGAGCATGCGGCGGTCGTGGGTGACCAGGAGGAGCGTGCCCTCGTAGGTGTCGAGGACGGACTCCAGCTGCTCGATCGCGGGGAGGTCGAGGTGGTTCGTCGGCTCGTCCAGGATCAGGAGGTTGACGCCGCGGCCCTGGAGGAGGGCCAGCGCGGCGCGGGTGCGCTCGCCCGGCGAGAGCGTGGCGGCCGACCGCAGTACGTGGTCCTGCTTGAGGCCGAACTTGGCGAGCAGGGTGCGTACTTCGCCCGGTTCGGTGTCCGGTACGGCCGCGCAGAAGGCGTCCAGCAGGGACTCGGTGCCGTGGAAGAGCTTGCGGGCCTGGTCGACCTCGCCGACCAGGACGCCCGGTCCTAGGGCCGCCTGTCCGGCGTCCAGCTCCACCCGGCCCAGCAGCGCGGCGAGCAGTGTCGACTTGCCGGCTCCGTTCGCACCGGTCACCGCGACCCGGTCCGCCCAGTCGATCTGGAGGGACACCGGGCCGAAGGTGAAGTCGCCGCGCCGGAGTTCCGCGTCCCGCAGGGTGGCGACGACGGCGCCGGAGCGCGGGGCCGCCGCGATCTCCATGCGCAGCTCCCACTCCTTGCGGGGCTCGTCGACGACCTCCAGGCGTTCGATCATGCGCTGAGTCTGGCGGGCCTTCGCCGCCTGCTTCTCGCTGGCCTCGCTGCGGAACTTGCGGCCGATCTTGTCGTTGTCGCCGGACGCCTTGCGCCGGGCGTTCTTGACGCCCTTGTCCATCCAGGAGCGCTGCATCTGGGCCCGGTCCTGGAGGGCGGACCGCTTGTCGGCGTACTCCTCGTAGTCCTCGCGGGCGTGCCTGCGGGCCACGTCGCGCTCTTCCAGGTAGGCGTCGTAGCCGCCGCCGTAGAGGCGGATCTGCTGCTGGGCGAGGTCGAGTTCGAGGACCTTGGTGACCGTGCGGGTGAGGAACTCGCGGTCGTGGCTGACGACGACCGTGCCGGCGCGCAGGCCGGTCACGAACCGTTCCAGGCGCTCCAGGCCGTCCAGGTCGAGGTCGTTGGTGGGCTCGTCGAGGAGGAAGACGTCGTAGCGGGAGAGCAGGAGGGAGGCGAGGCCGGCGCGGGCGGCCTGGCCGCCGGAGAGGGCGGTCATCGGCTGGTCGAGGTCGACGGCCAGGCCGAGGGAGTCGGCGACCTCCTCGGCCCGCTCGTCCAGGTCGGCACCGCCCAGGTCGAGCCAGCGCTCCAGGCTGACCGCGTAGGCGTCGTCGGCGCCCGGTGCGCCGTCGACCAGGGCCTGGGTCGCCTCGTCCATCACACGCTGTGCCTCGGCGACCCCGGTGCGCCGGGCGAGGAAGGCGCGGACGGTCTCGCCGGGCCGCCGCTCCGGCTCCTGCGGCAGGTGGCCGACCGTCGCCGTCGGCGGGGAGAGACGCAGTTCGCCCTGTTCGGGGGCGGTGAGCCCGGCGAGCAGCCGGAGCAGGGTGGACTTGCCCGCGCCGTTGGCACCGACCAGACCGATCACGTCACCGGGCGCGACGACGAGGTCGAGCCCGGAGAAGAGCGAGCGGTCGCCGTGCCCGGCGGCGAGGTTCTTGGCGACGAGGGTGGCAGTCATCAGGATGCCGATCCTAATGGGCCTGGCAGCCCGTCCTCAGTCAGCCCTGTTCTCCCCCGGTCAGCGCTCCAGGGCAGCCACCAGCACGCTCCCGGAGGCGCGGGCCACGACGAAGGAGCCGCCCCTGGCCGCCCTGCCGTCCAGCGGGATGCGGTGGCGGCCGGGTTCCAGGACGCCGTCGAAGAGCTCGTGGGTGCGGGGGCGGGAGAGGCGGTCGAGGCGGTACGACGTGAGCCGGACCCGGCAGGGCGAGGTGACCTCGATGCCGGCGGTGCCGTCGGCGGCGGCCAGGCCGGCCAGCCGGCGCTGCGGGAGCGGGCTGCGGTCGAGGGCGTGCTCGATCTGGGCGACGAGGAGCGGGACGATCGGGGCGAGTCCGTCGACGTAGGACACCGCCACCCCCGCCCCCTCGAACGCCCGGCGTACGGCGGTCCGCTCGGTCTCGCCGGCCGCGGGGCCGAAGACGACGGCCGCGTAGCCGCGGAGCTCCTCGGCGGGGACGCCGTCGGTGTCACGGGTGATGTCGGCGCCGATGCCGATGGCGCGCAGGGCGGCGGCCAGTTTGGCGAGGAGGGCGACGCGGGCGCCGATCAGCAGCACCTGGCGGCCGGGCGGCGGGCCGGGATCGGACAGGAGCGCGCCGAGGGCCTCGCGGTACTCGGGGCCGTGGAAGCGGAACGGGCCGATGCCGTGGTAGCCGTTGAGCTCCAGGTCGGCGTGTTCGGAGGTCTGCCAGGCGAAGTCCCGCCAGATGTAGTCGTCGCCGTCGTGCTCGATGACGGCGGTGACCGCGCCGCAGGCCAGGTCCTGGCATTCGGGACAGCCGTAGACGACGTACCGGCCGTCGGGCAGCGGGGCCCCGGACTCCAGTAGGAGGCTGCGGACCTGGGCGGTGAAGATCGCGGGCGGGACGTCGGAGGCGAGCGGGGAGACGGCGTCCAGGCCGGAGAGCTGGAACAGCAGCGGGTGACCGTCGACGACGAAGTCCACGAAGTCCCGGTGGAGCTGGTAGCCGCCGTCGGCGCGGACACCGCCGGCGCGCATCGCCGGGGCCAGGCCGAAGGTCGCGTATGCGGCAGACATGCTGTGAGTATCCCCAGAGCGGGACGATCTGAGCGCGGCATGACATATTCCGCTAACGTCGCGGTGTGCAGCCTGAGCTGAGGGACGAAGTGATCGTGGTCGGCGGCGGCGTGGTCGGACTGACCACCGCGGTGGTGCTGGCCGAGGCCGGGCGCCGGGTGCGGGTGTGGGCCCGGGAGACCGGCGGGCGTACGACCTCGGCGGTCGCCGGCGCGCTGTGGTGGCCGTACCGCATCGAGCCGGAGGCGCTGGTCGGGGAATGGGCGCTGGCCTCCCTTGTCGTGTACGCGGAGTTGGCGGCGCGGCCGGAGGAGACGGGCGTACGCCTGGTCGAGGGTGTACACGGCGGCCTGCGGCTGGACGGGCTGGGTGCGTGGGCGGCCGAGGTACCGGGGCTGGCGCAGACCGCTGAAGGCCTCACGGCCCGGCTGCCGTTGATCGACATGCCGGTCCATCTGCGGTGGCTGCGGCAGCGGTTGGAGCGGGCGGGCGGGACGGTCGAGGAGCGGGTGGTGGGCGCGCTGGGCGAGGTGCCCGCGCGGGTCGTGGTCAACTGCACGGGGCTCGGTGCCCGTTCACTGGTCCCGGATCCGGCGGTGCGTCCGGTGCGCGGGCAGCTGGTCGTGGTGGCGAACCCGGGGATCACCACCTGGTACACCTCCGACGAGGTGGCGGGGGGTGCCTCGGCCTACTTCTTCCCGCAGCCGGGCGGGCTGCTGCTCGGCGGGACGGCGGAGGAGGACGCCTGGTCGCTGGAACCGGATCCGGGGGTGGCCGCCGGGATCGTGGCGCGCTGTGCCGAGGTCCGGCCGGAGATCGCCGGGGCGCGGGTGCTGGCGCACCGGGTGGGGCTGCGGCCGTACCGGTCGGCGGTCCGCCTGGAGCACGAACCGCGGGCCGACGGCGGAGTGCTGGTCCACAACTACGGGCACGGCGGGGCCGGGGTCACGGTCGCCTGGGGCTGTGCGCGGGAGGCGGCCGGGCTGGTGGACACCGGCCCGGCCGCCTGAGCGGTCAGCCCGCGGGGACGCGCCGGACGGTGCGCGGCGCGCGGACGCCGTGCAGGGCGGTCTTCCCGGGGGCGGTCCACCGGGCGGAGGTGGCGCGGGTGAACGCGGCCGCGCCGCCGACCAGCGGGACCGTGGCCGTCGTACGGGACAGGTCCACGGTGAGCGTCGGGGTGGTGGACGGCGGATCGATGAGGTCCTTGTCCGTGCCGGCGATGATCAGCGCCAGGCGGTGGCCCTTGGGTACGACGTGGTCGGTGGCCGCCAGGTCGAGCGTGATCGTGTAGGCCTTGCCCGGGGTGAGCGGGACGCCCTTGCCGGGGTCGGCGTAGGTGCCGAGGTCGGCCCAGCCGCGGCTGAAGACGGTGTAGTCGACGGCCTTGGTCCTCGCCGCCGTCTTCAGGAAGCAGGCGCTGTCGCCTGCCGTGCTCTCGCCCCAGCAACTGCGGTCGGTGAGGGTGGTGATGCCCTCGGCGGCGTCGGCGTAGTCCCGGATGGTGTCCGGGCCGAGGTCGACCAGGACGGCGGTCAGGTGGGCCGTCGAGGTGGTGGGGGTGGCGGTGACGGTCACCTTCGACGAGCCGGACAGCCGCAGGTCCCGGGTGAGCGGCGCGGTGAGGAATCCGGCCTTGTCCGAGGTCGGGGTGGCGAGCCGGGCCGCCCAGTCGGTCTCGCTCTGCTGCGGGTCGTCGGTGAACGTCTCGGTGCCGGAGCCCTTGTGCAGGCCGAGGGTGCCGACACCGGCCTGGGTTCCGGTGGCGGGACGCAGGGTGGTGGTCCGGGTGTCGCGCGGGGGCCAGACGGAGGAGGTCACCCACTGGTCGGGGTGGCGCTCGATGTCGGCCATCGGCTCACGGTCGATGCCGTTGTCGTAGCCGAGGAGTTCGTGGTCGAACCAGCGGTGCAGGGTGTCGACCCAGGCGCCGCGCCGGTAGTCGAAGGGGTCGACGTGTCCGGTCTGGGAGAGCCAGATCTTGCGCTCGACGCCGTTCCTCGCGAGGGCGTCCCACCACTGGCCGAAGTGCTTGGTGCGGACGTTGAGGTCCTGCATGCCGTGCACGAGGAAGACGCTGGCCTTCACCTTGGACGCGTCCTTGACGTAGTCGCGCTCGGTCCACAGGCCGGTCCAGTCGCCGTTGCGCGGGGCGCCGTCGACCAGTCTCTGCTGGACGGCACCGCACTTGGCATAGGCGGCGTCGCTCTCGACGGCGCCGGCCAGCCAGTCGGGGCCCGAGTCGTAGAGCGGGGCGCCCTGGGCGAAGTAGTAGTCGTACCAGGAGGAGATGGCGCTGATCGGGACGATCGTTCTGAGCCCCTTGACGCCGGTGGCGGCCACGCCGTTGGCGATGGTGCCGTCCCAGCTCTTGCCGATCATGCCGGTCTTCCCGTTGGTCCAGCTCGCCTTGACCGTGGTGGTGCCGGTGCGGCTGCTGTAGGCCTTCGCGCGGCCGTTCAGCCAGTCGACGACGGCCTTCGCGGACTGGATGTCGGAGCGGCCGCCGACGTCGACACAGCCGTCGGAGCGGTTGGTGCCGGCCAGGTCGACGCCGACGACGGCGTAGCCGCGGGGCACGAAGTAGTTGTCGTAGAAGAGCGGCATCCGGACGACGTTCCCGTGGGCGTCGTACGTCTTCAGCTGGCTCTCGTTGCCGCGTCCGCAGCAGGAGTAGTAGGGGCTGGCGTCCATGATGACCGGCACCTTGCGGCCCTGCGCGGCGGGTTCGGCGGGCCGGACGATGTCGGCGGCGACCCGGTCGGTCTTCCCGTCGCCGTCGGAGTCGAGACCGGTGTCGACCCAGACCGCCTCGCGGACGGCGTTCGCGTACGAGTAGACGGGCCGGCTTTCGCGGGGGGCGCCGGAAGCCTGGGCCGCGGCCGGGGTGAGGAAGGCGGCGATCAGGGCGGCGACAGCCGCGACGGCGAGCGGTCTCCAGATCGTGAAGCGCGTGCGTTTCGGCATGCGGCGGACGCTACCCCGGTCAACTCCTGTGCAGAAGGGGGCATCTGGGGGACCGTCAGGCCGGATTGCGGCCGAATGGCGATCGTGTGACAGCAGGTGCCATGGACAGGCCAGGTGACACAGGGACTGAATAGGCTCCGAACAGTTTCGTGCTCCATCGACTTGGTGCGCCCCGTCGCGGTGCGGCGGACGCGCCTCGGCCCCCTACCGACCTGGAGTTCTCGTGCACCGCAGAATCCTCGCGCCGGGCGCCCTCGCGGCGGCCTCCCTGCTGCTGGCGATCCCGGCATCGGCCGCGAGTTACGGCCCCGGCGCGCCGGGCATCGGCGACCCCTACTACCCGTACTACGGCAACGGCGGCTACGACGTCTCCCACTACGACCTGCGCCTGCAGTACCAGCCGGCCACCGACGAGCTGTCCGGTACGGCGACGATCCTGGCGCGTACCACGCAGGACCTGTCCAGCTTCGACCTGGACTTCCTGCTGGACGTCAGCGAGGTGCGGGTCAACGGGGTACAGGCGGGCTTCGCCACGTCCGGTCAGCACGAGCTGGTCGTCACCCCCAGGTCGCCGCTGGCCAAGGGCACGCAGGTCACCGTCGTCGTCCGCTACAGCGGGGTGCCGTCGACCAAGAGCGCGTACGGCTTCGACACCTGGCACCGCACCCCGGACGGGGCGGTCGCGGCGGACGAGCCCGAGGCCGCCTGGTGGTGGTACCCGAGCAACGACCACCCGCTCGACAAGGCGACCTACGACGTGTCGGTGGCCGTCCCCGACGGCACCCAGGCCATCTCCAACGGCACGCTCCAGTCGACGAGTTCGCAGCGCGGCTGGACCCGGTACAACTGGCGGCAGAACAAGCCGCAGGCGACCTATCTGACCACCCTGGCGGTCGGGAGGTTCGACATCACGACGAGCACCTCCGAGGGCGGGGTACCGGTCGTCAACGCCTACAGCAAGGACCTCGGCGACAACGACGGGGCGGCGCGGGCGAGCGTGGAGCGCACCGGGGAGCTCGTGGACTGGCTCTCCGGCTACTTCGGGCCGTATCCCTTCGGTTCGGCCGGCGGGTACGTGCCGAACACCACCACCGGGTACGCGCTGGAGACGCAGACCCGCGTCTACTACAGCCCGAAGCAGTTCGCGAACGGTTCGAACACGTCGGTGGTCGTGCACGAGCTGGCCCACCAGTGGTACGGCGACGACGTCTCCCTCAAGGGCTGGAAGGACATCTGGCTCAACGAGGGGTTCGCGCGGTACGCGCAGTGGCTGTGGTCGGAGCACGAGGGTGAGGGCACGACGCAGGAGCTCGCCGACTACGTGTACGCGTCGCATCCGGCCGACGACGCGTTCTGGACGGTGAAGCCGGGGGATCCCGGTCCCGACGACCAGTTCGACATCGCTGTCTACGACCGCGGGGCGCTGGCCGTGCAGGCGCTGCGGAACGCGGTCGGGGACGACGCGTTCTTCGCGATCCTGAAGGGGTGGCCGAGGGAGCACGCGTACGGGAACGCTTCGGTGGCCGACTTCGAGGCGTACGCGGAGAAGGTGTCGGGGAAGTCGCTGTCCGGGTTGTTCGACGCGTGGCTGTTCCAGCCGACGAAGCCGGTGGCGCCTGCGGCGAAGGCCGTGGGGGCCGCCTCGCAGCCGAAATCCTGGAAGCAGATCGAGGCCACGAACTACGTGCGCTGAGCATGTGCCGGGTGCGGTAGGAGGGGGGCTGCGGGTCCGTTATGACTGGTCGCGCAGTTCCCCGCGCCCCTTACGGGGCGCTGTGCTCGCCGTAGTCGTAGACGGTGACCGGGATTCGGCGGGCCACCAGCCGTTCGTCTATCAGCGGCTCGACGCGGGACCATGTGCCGCCTGCCAGGCCGCAGCCGATGCGGGGCATGTGTACGGACGCGCCGCGTTCGATGGCCTCGTCGGCCAGCTTGCGCAGGGCCGTGTCGATCGCCTCGTAGCGGACCGGCACGCCCTTGCTGCCGGTTCTGGTCCCCCGTTGGCCGATCATGTTGGCCACCCAGATGTACCGCTCCACGCGGACCAGCTGGACCGCGCCCAGGCCGAAGTCGTTCGCGGCCCGGTCGCGGTGCCAGGTGCGGTACACCTTCTCGGGCTCCGGCCAGCGGCGGGAGAGGGCCAGGACGAAGCCCTTGCCCCAGCCGCCCAGGTCGTTGCAGACGTGCGCGATGACCTTGACGCCCTTGCCCGACGGTGCGGTGGCGTCGCCTCGGATGTACGTGATCTCCCCCATGACGTCACCGTAGGCGATGCCACTGACAGTGGCTCCGAGCTGCTACTTCGCGAGCTGGGAGAGCTCCCTGTCGGCCGTCCTGGAGACCCGGCGGCGGACGCCGAACCAGCCGGCCACCAGGAGGACGGCGATCACCGGGATGAGCAGGAGGGTCTTGCGGCCGACCTCGGGGTCGTTCCACATCATGCCGAGGCAGACCAGGAGGAAGGCGATCGTGGTGATCTCGGTCGCCGGGCTGAAGCGGAGGCGGAACGCGGGGCGCTCGACCAGGCCGGCCCTCGCGCGGCGGACGAAGACCAGGTGGCAGAGCATGATGATCACCCAGGTGCTGATGATGCCGAGGGAGGCGACGTTCAGCACGATCTCGAAGGCCTGGCTCGGCACCAGGTAGTTGAGGCCGACACCGAGCACGCAGACCGCGCAGGTCAGCAGGATGCCGCCGTAGGGCACCTGGCTGCGGTTCATGCGCGCGGTGAACTTCGGGGCCGAGCCGGCCACCGCCATGGAGCGCAGGATGCGGCCCGTGGAGTAGAGACCGGAGTTGAGGGAGGACATCGCCGCGGTGAGGACCACCAGGTTCATCACGTCACCGGCGCCCGAGACACCGATCTTGGAGAGGACGGTGACGAAGGGACTCTCGTCGGCCGAGTAGACCGAGCCGGGGAGGAGGAGGGCCAGCAGGACGACGGAGCCGACGTAGAAGAGGCCGACGCGCCACATGATCGAGTTCACCGCGCGCGGGACGACCTTCTCGGGCTCGGCGGTCTCGCCCGCCGCGACGCCGACCAGCTCCAGGGCCGCGTACGCGAAGATCACGCCCTGCATGACCAGGACGACCGGCATCAGGCCGTGCGGCAGGACACCGCCGTGGTCGCTGATGACGCTCACGCCCGGGGTCTGGCCGTCGACCTTGTGCTGGGTGGCGAGCAGGAAGATGCCGATCAGCATGAAGCCGACGAGGGTGGCGACCTTGATGATCGCGAACCAGAACTCCATCTCGCCGAAGATCTTCACCGAGATCAGGTTCACCGTCAGGACGACGGCGAGGGCGATCAGCGCGAGCGTCCACTGGGGGATGCTCGTGAACATGCTCCAGTAGTGGGTGTAGAGCGCGATCGCGGTGATGTCGGCGATACCGGTGGTCGACCAGTTCAGGAAGTACATCCAGCCGGCGACGTACGCGCCCTTCTCGCCGAGGAACTCGCGCGCGTACGACACGAAGGAACCGGAGGAGGGGCGGTAGAGGACCAGCTCGCCGAGGGCGCGGACCACGAAGAAGGCGAAGACGCCGCAGACCAGGTAGGCGAGGGCGAGCGCCGGGCCCGCGTTGTGGAGGCGGCCGCCGGCGCCCAGGAAGAGGCCGGTGCCGATCGCGCCGCCGATGGCGATCATGTTGACGTGGCGGGCCTTGAGGTCCTTGCTGTAGCCGGCGTCGCCCGCGTCCGCGGGCGCCTGGGCCGCGTCGGTCCGGGTGGCGGCAGCCTGTGCCGTGTCCACGGAGTCCTTGCTCACAGGGGGTTCCACTCTCTGGTGCGCCCGAGCGGGTCACGCTCGGGTGTCCGGATGTAGTCGGTCGGCGCGCTCGGTGGTGGGCACAGACCAAGGCGCCACCTTCCCCCGGACACCAGGGCGTATGCGATGGCACAGATCACAGAGCGGAACTTCTCACAAGGTCACGATCTTGGCGTGAAGATGAACATCGGTTGAACACATCGCGATCACCTTCCGGTGTCACCGTGCCGGTGTGACAGCGATACTGCTGCACATGACGACCGACACCGACGGCGACCTCGGAGAGCCGGCGCTCACGATCGACGAACTGGCCGCGCGGGCCGGCACCACGGTCCGCACGGTCCGCTTCTACGGCACCAAGGGGCTGCTGCCGCCGCCGGTGATCGGCCCGCGCCGGGTGGGCCACTACGGGCGGGACCACCTGGCCCGGCTGGCCCTGATCGAGGAGCTGCAGCACCAGGGCATGACGCTGGCCGCGATCGAGCGCTACGTACGGCAGCTGCCGCCCGGCCTGAGCCACCACGACCTGGCCATCCACCGGGCCCTGATCGCCTCCTGGGCACCGGACACCGAGGAGACCGTGACGGCCGGCGAGCTGCGGCGGCGGGCCGGGCGCCCGCTGGACGCGGAGGACGTCGAACGGCTCGTCGCCATGGACGTCGTACGGCCCGCAGGGGACGGCTACCGCATCGACCCCGGCCTGCTCCGGCTCGCCGTGCAGCTCCTCGACGTGCCGCTGTCCGAGAAGGCGATCCTGGCCGCGCGCACCGTCCTGACCGAGCACGCACGGGCGGCCGCGCGCGAGCTGTCCCTGCTGTTCCGGGCCGAGGTGGCGGAGCGGACCGAGGCGGACGTGAAGTCCCTCTCCGCGCACATGCAGCCACTGGTGGTCCAGGCCCTGCTGACCGCCTTCCAGCGGTCGCTCAGTGCGGAGGTGCACCAGTGGCTCGACGGCTCCGGGGACGGCTCCTGAGGAGGATCCGCCCCGCCCGTCCGGCTCGGCGCCGGCTCAGCGGCCGTCGGTGAAGGTCTCCCCCCGCTCCGCCTTCTCGACCAGCAGCGCGGGCGGGGTGAACCGCTCGCCGTAGGTCGCGGCCAGTTCACGCGCGCGTGCCACGAAGCCCGGCAGGCCGCCCTCGTAGCCGTTGATGTACTGCAGGACGCCGCCGGTCCAGCCGGGGAAGCCGATGCCGAAGAGGGAACCGATGTTGGCGTCGGCGACCGAGGTGAGGACGCCCTCCGCCACGAGGCGGACGGTGTCGAGGGCCTCCGAGAAGAGCATGCGCTCCTGCATGTCGCGGAACGGGATCTCGTGCCCGGGCCTCGTGAAGTGCTCGCGCAGACCGGGCCACAGGGCGGCGCGGCTGCCGTCCTCTGCGTAGTCGTAGAAGCCCGCTCCCCCGCTGCGGCCGGGGCGGCCGAACTCGTCGACCATGCGGTCGATGACCGCCTCCGCGGGGTGCGCGGTCCAGGTGCCGCCGGCCTCCTCGACGGCCAGCTTCGACTCGCGGCGGATCTTCTGCGGCAGGGTGAGGGTCAGCTCGTCCATCAGGGAGAGCACCTTGGCCGGGTAGCCGGCCTGGGCCGCCGCCTGCTCGACGGAGGCGGGCTCGATGCCCTCGCCGACCATGGCGACGCCCTCGTTGATGAAGTGGCCGATGACGCGGGAGGTGAAGAAGCCGCGCGAGTCGTTGACGACGATCGGCGTCTTGTTGATCTGCCGGACCAGGTCGAAGGCGCGGGCCAGTGCCTCGTCGCCGGTGCGCTCGCCCTTGATGATCTCGACGAGCGGCATCTTGTCGACGGGCGAGAAGAAGTGCAGGCCGATGAAGTCGGCCTGGCGCTCGACGCCCTCGGCGAGGGCGGTGATGGGCAGCGTGGAGGTGTTGGAGCAGAGCAGGGCGTCGGGGGCGACGACGGACTCGATCTCCTGGAAGACCTTGTGCTTGAGGGCGGTGTCCTCGAAGACGGCCTCGATGACCGCGTCGCAGCCGGCCAGGTCCTGCGGGTCCCCGGTGGGCGTGATCCGCGCGAGCAGGGCGTCCGCCTTCTCCTGGCTGGTGCGGCCCTTGGCGACGGCCTTCGCGCACAGTTTCTCGGAGTAGCCCTTGCCCTTCCGGGCGGCCTCGGTCGAGACGTCCTTGAGGACGACGTCGATGCCCGCGCGAGCGCACGAGTAGGCGATGCCGGCGCCCATCATGCCCGCGCCGAGGACGGCGACCTTGGTGACCTTGCGGGGCTCGACGCCCTGGGGACGGTTGGCGCCGGAGTTGACGGCCTGCAGGTCGAAGAAGAACGCCTGGATCATGTTCTTCGAGATCTGCCCGGCGGCCAGCTCCACGAAGTAGCGGGCCTCGATGACCTGGGCGGTCTCGAAGTCGACCTGGCTGCCCTCGACGGCGGCGGCGAGGATGCGGCGCGGCGCCGGGTAGGGGGCGTTGTTGGTCTGCTTGCGCAGGGTCGCCGGGAAGGCCGGCAGGTTGGCGGCGAACTTGGGGTTGGCGGGCGTGCCGCCGGGGATCCGGTAGCCGGGCTTGTCCCAGGGCTGCTGGGACTCGGGGTTGGCGTCGATGAACGCGCGCGCCTTGGCGAGGAGTTCCTCGGGGGTGGCGGCGACCTCGTGGATGAGCCCGTTCTCCAACGCGCGCGTCGCGTTGTACTGGGTGCCCTGGAGGAGGACCTTCAGCAGGGCGTCGGCGATGCCGAGGAGGCGGACGGTGCGGACGACCCCGCCGCCGCCCGGGAGCAGGCCGAGGGTGACCTCGGGGCAGCCGATCCTGGTGCCGGGGGTGTCGAGGGCGACGCGGTGGTGGCAGGCGAGGGTGAGTTCGAAACCGCCGCCGAGGGCCGCGCCGTTGACGGCGGCGACGACCGGCTTGCCGAGGGTCTCGATGCGGCGCAGGTTGCGCTTGACGGCGAGGCCGCCGTCGAAGAGGTCCTGGGCGGTCCCGGGGGTGACCCGGATGAGGTCGCGCAGGTCGCCGCCGGCGAAGAAGGTCTTCTTGGCGGAGGTGAAGATGACCCCCCTGATCGAGTCCTGTTCGGCCTCCAGCCGGTCGGTGACCGCGGCGAGGGACTCGGCGAAGGCCGCGTTCATGGTGTTGGCGGACTGGTTCGGGTCGTCCAGGACGAGGGTGACGACGCCGGTGTCGTCCTGTTCCCAGCGGATGGTGGTGCTCTCGGTCATGGCTCGTGTCTCCGTGAAGTCTCTTGGTTCCGCGGGGATTTCAGACGCGCTCGACGATGGTGGCGATGCCCATGCCGCCGCCCACGCACAGGGTGGCGAGGCCGTAGCGCTTGTCCTGGCGCTCCAGTTCGTCGACGAGCGAACCGAGGATCATCGCGCCGGTGGCGCCGAGCGGGTGGCCCAGCGCGATGGCGCCGCCGTTGACGTTGACCTTGTCCAGGGACAGGCCCATGTCCTTCACGAAGCGCAGCACGACCGCCGCGAACGCCTCGTTGATCTCGACCAGGTCGATGTCGTCGATGGTGAGGCCGGCCTTGGCGAGCGCCTTGCGGGTGGCGGGGGCGGGGCCGGTGAGCATGATGGTCGGCTCGGAGCCCGAGACGGCGGCCGAGACGATCCGCGCGCGCGGGGTGAGGCCGTAGCGCTCGCCGATCTCCTTGGTACCGATGGCGACCAGGGAGGCGCCGTCGACGATGCCGGAGGAGTTGCCCGCGTGGTGGACGTGGTCGATCTTCTCGACCCAGTGGTACTTCTGCAGGGCGACCGCGTCGAAACCGCCCAGTTCGCCGATGTCGGCGAAGGAAGGCTTGAGCTTGGCGAGGGAGTCGGCGGTGGTGCCGGGCCGCAGGTGCTCGTCGTGGTCGAGGACGACGAGGCCGGCGCGGTCCTTCACGGGGACCACGGAGCGGTCGAATCGGCCCTCCTTGACGGCCGTCGCCGCGCGCTCCTGGGAGAGCGCCGCGTACTCGTCCACGTCCCGGCGGGAGAAGCCCTCGATGGTGGCGATCAGGTCGGCGCCGATGCCCTGCGGCACGAAGTTGACGGCCAGGTTGGTCATCGGGTCGTTGAACCAGGCGCCGCCGTCCGAGGCCATCGGCACCCGGGACATCGACTCGACGCCGCCCGCGAGGACGAGGTCCTCGAAACCCGAGCGGACCTTGGCGGCGGCCATGTTGACGGCTTCCAGGCCGGACGCACAGAAGCGGTTCTCCTGCACGCCGGCGACCGTGTCCGGCAGTCCGGCGGCGATCGCGGCGATCCGCGCGATGTCGGAGCCCTGGTCGCCGACCGGGCCGACGACACCGAGCACGACGTCGTCGACGGCGGCCGGGTCGAGGTCCGGGAAGCGGTCGCGGATCTCGTGGATGAGTCCGACGACCAGGTCGATGGGCTTCGTGCCGTGCAGGGCGCCGTTCGCCTTGCCGCGGCCGCGCGGGGTGCGGATCGCGTCGTACACGTACGCTTCGGTGCTCACTGACAAGCCTTTCAACGAGGGTTTTTCGAGAGAGGTGCGGGAGAGGGAGGCTCAGAGCCAGTTCCTGACGGTCTCGACCAGGCGGGCGGGGTCCGGGCCGACGGGGGTGACGTCCAGCATGGTCACGCCCGCCTCGCGGAAGGCCTCGATGCGGTCCCGGACGTAGCCCTCCGGGCCGCACAGCGATATGAGCTCGCAGAACTCGTCCGGTACGGCCGCGGCGGCGTCCCGCTGACGGCCGTCGAGGTACAGCTCCTGGATGAGCCGGGCCTCCTTCTCGTAGCCGTAGGCGACGGCGAGGTCGTTGTAGAAGTTCTTGCCGGGCGCGCCCATGCCGCCGACGTACAGGGCGATCCGCGGGCGGACCAGGTCCCGGGCGGCGGCCGCGTCCTCGCCGATGGCGAGCAGGCCGCCGGCGACGATCTGCAGTTCGCCGAGGGCCGGGTCCCTGCGGGCGGCGCCCTCCGCCAGCGGAGTACCCCAGACTTCGTGCGCCTTCTCGGGGATGAACAGGGTGGGCAGCCAGCCGTCGGCGATCTCGGCGGTCATCCGGACGTTGGCGGGGCCCAGTGAGGCCACGTACAGCGGCACGGCGGGGCGGACCGGCCTGGTCAGGAGCTTCAGGGGCTTGCCGAGGCCGCCGGGGCGGGGCATGTCGGTGATGCCGTGGTGGTCGATGACCTCGCGGCGCAGGATCCGCCGGGTCAGCTCGATCGTCTCGCGGGTACGGCCGAGGGGCTTGTCGTACGCCCTGCCGTGCCAGCCTTCGACGACCTGGGGGCCGGAGGCGCCGAGCCCGATGATCGCGCGGCCGCCGGAGATCGCGTCGAGGCCCGCGGCCGTCTGGGCGATGAGGGCGGGGGTGCGGGAGTACACGTTGAGGATCGCGGAACCGATCTTCATCCGTTCGGTACGGGCGGCCAGGTAGCCCATGATCGTGGGCGAGTCGAAGCCGTAGGCCTCCGCGACCCAGACCGCGTCGAGGCCCGCCGACTCCAGCGCGGCCGCCCGGTCCGCCGCCGCGCGCGGGTCCCCCGCGTAGTCGAGGAAGGTCGAGAGCTCCATCAGGTGGCGTCCTTGTCGTGGTGGTCGCGGTCGTCGCGGTCGTCGCGGTCGTCGCGGTGGTCGCGGTGGTCGCGGTGGTCGCGATCGTGGTCGCGGTCGTCCAGGAGTGCCGGTACGTCCCAGTCGGCGGCCACCGCGGCGGTGTCGGCGCCGGGCCGGGCGGGCGGGGTGCGCAAGGCCGTCGGGGTCGCGGAGAAGCGCGGGGCGGGAACCGGCTGGGTGATGCCGCCCTGGTCGGTGAAGGTGCCGCGGGCGGCCAGATGGGGGTGGTGCGGGGCCTCGTGGAGGGAGAGGACGGGGGCGACACAGGCGTCGGAGCCCTCGAAGAGGGCCGTCCACTCGTCGCGGGTACGGGACTTGAAACGGGCGGCGACGCGCTCGCGCAGCTCGCCCCAGCGGGTCCAGTCCTTGCGGGCGTCGGCCAGGTCGTCCACCCCGCCGAGCAGCCGGAGGAACTCGGCGTAGAACTGGGGCTCCAGGGCGCCGACGGCCATGTGGCCGCCGTCGGCGGTCTCGTAGGTGCCGTAGTACGGGCAGCCGCCGTCCAGCAGGTTCGCCCCGCGCCGGTCCTGCCAGCCGCCCGCGGCCACCATGCCGTGGATCATCGCGGCGAGGTGCGCGGTGCCGTCCACGATGGCGGCGTCCACGACCTGGCCGGTGCCGCTCGCGTGCGCGTGGTGCAGCGCGGCCAGGACGCCGACGACCAGGTAGAGGGAGCCGCCGGCGTAGTCGCCGAGCAGGTTGGCGGGGACGGCCGGGGGCTCGTCGGGGCGGCCGATCATGCCGAGGGTGCCGGTGACGGCGATGTAGGCGATGTCGTGGCCCGCGCGGTGCGCGAGGGGCCCCTCCTGGCCCCAGCCGGTCATCCGGCCGTAGACCAGGCGGGGGTTGCGGGCGTGGCAGTCATCGGGCCCGACGCCGAGCCGCTCGGCGACGCCGGGGCGGTAGCCCTCGATCAGGATGTCGGCGCGCTCGGCCAGGTCGAGGACGCGCGCGGGGCCGTCCGGGGACTTCAGGTCGACGAGCACCGAGCGCTTGTTGCGGTTGGTGACGTCGTACGCCGGATCGATCGCGAGCCCGGGGCCGCCGGGCCGGTCGACGCGGACCACGTCGGCGCCCAGGTCGGCGAGGAGCATGGCGGCGAACGGGCCCGGCCCGATGCCGGCCAGCTCGACCACGCGCACGCCGGAGAGCGGGCCGTGTCCTGGCGTCCCTGCCATGGTCATGCCGCCCCCAGTCATGTGACACAACTGATGTAACACCGACGATGCTAAGAACAGGTTCCACCGGGCACAAGAGCGGACGAGCAAGCGCTTAGTCAAGATACCCGGTAGGGGTGCGTCCGCACTCCTCACGCTAGCCTCAGCCACCGACAACGGCGCGGGTTGCACGACCGAGAGGTGTCATGAGCAGGCTGAAGACGACGGACCGTCCCTACGACCTCGTGCTCTTCGGAGCCACCGGCTTCGTCGGCGAGCTCACCGCCGAGTACCTCGCCGCACACGCGCCCGAGGGCCTGCGCTGGGCGCTCGCGGCCCGGGACGAGCGCAGGCTGGAAGCCCTGCGGGAGCGGCTGCCGGGCGGCGCGGCGATCGGGGTGCTGCGCGCCGACGTCGCCGAGCCCGCCACCGTCCGCGCCCTCGCCGAGCACGCGCGCGTGGTGGCCACGACGGTCGGCCCGTACGGCCGTTACGGCGAGGAACTGGTCGCGGCCTGCGCGGACACCGGCGCCGACTACCTGGACCTGTGCGGCGAACCGGAGTTCGTGGACCTGATGTACGTCCGGCACGACGCACGCGCGCGGGAGACGGGCGCGCGCCTGCTGCACGCCTGCGGTTTCGACTCGGTCCCGCACGACCTGGGCGCGTACTTCACGGTCCGGCAACTGCCGGAGGGCGTGCCGCTGACCGTGGACGGGTTCGTCACCGCGGACGCCGCCTTCTCCGGCGGCACCTTCGCCTCCGTGCTGGACCAGTTCGCGCGTCCCCGCCAGATGCTCGCGGCCGCCCGGGACCGCGCCCGGTACGAGCCCCGGCTGCTGGGCCGGCGGACGAGCGCGCCGACGGGTGCCCCGCGGTTCGCACCCGCGGTCGGCGCCTGGGCGCTGCCGCTGCCCACCATCGACGCCCGGATCGTGCAGCGCTCGGCGAAGGCCCTGGACCGCTACGGTCCCGATTTCCGCTACCGGCACTACGCGGCCGTCAGGCACCTGCCGATGGCGCTCGGCGGGGTCGCGGCCGTCGGCGCGGTCGCCGCGGCCGCCCAGCTGCCGCCCGCCCGGCGCTGGCTGTCGGACCGGCTCAGGCCCGGGGCCGGGCCGGACGCGGAGAAGCGGGCGCGCAGCTGGTTCACGGTCCGGTTCGTGGGCGAGGGCGGCGGACGGCGGGTCTTCACGGAGGTCTCCGGCGGGGATCCCGGCTACGGCGAGACCGCGAAGATGTTCGCGGAGGCCGCCCTGTCCCTCGCCTTCGACGAACTGCCGCCCACGGCCGGCCAGGTCACCACCGCGCAGGCGATGGGCGACGCGCTGACCGAGCGGCTGCGGGCGGCGGGCATCGGGTTCCGGGTGGCTGCAACGTTCTAGCTGAGCCGGGTGCCGTCAGGACTGCCACGCCAGCACGGTGTAGAGCATCCCGACGGTCCAGGCGAACCCCGCCACCACGGCGAGGACCAGTGCCGCGTTCACGGCACGCCCGGCGGACTGGACGGGCGGGGCCACGGACTCGGGTGCACGGTGTGTCGTCATGCGGGCCAGCCTGCCGCCCGACGGTAACAGCGGCATCCGTACTGGTACTCAGAATCGTCACTCACGTTCGAGTCGCCCGGGTCCGGACCGCTCACCCCTGGGCTTCACGCAACGCCCTGCGGCACAGCGCGTCCGCACGGCGGGTGGTCTCCGGCAGGCGGTACTCGGGGGTGAGCGCGAGCGTGTGGGCGCAGGCGTTGTCGAGGCCGACACGGTGTCCGACGGAGACGAACACCGGCTTGACCGCGTCCCGGGTGCGCAGCGCGCGGCCGACCTCCTCCGTTCCGGCGAGGAGCGGGGTCTGGCTGCCGCGCGGGGCGCCGGGATCGGCGTGGGCGAAGACGAAGGGGTTCTTGGCGACGCCGATGGTGGGCAGGCCGGTGAGGACGCCCAGATGGCTGGCGAGACCGAAGCGGCGCGGGTGGGCGAGTCCGTAGCCGTCGCAGACGACCAGGCCCGGCGGGCAGGGCAGGGCGTCGAGGGCGGCCCGTACGGTCGGGATCTCGCGGAAGGCGAGCAGTCCCGGCACGTACGGGAAGGAGACCTGGCCGACGGCGGTCGCCTCGGCGACGACCTCCAGGGTCGCCGCGTCCAGGACGACGGCGGCCGCGGCGACCAGGTCGCGCTCGTCGTCGTAGGCCACGTCGACGCCGGTGACCCGCCCGGTGCCGGGGGCCGGGCCCGGCTCGTCGAGAACGACCCGCCCGCGCAACTCGTCCTGTACGGCCAGGGCCTGTTCCTCGGTCGCGGGCCAGCCCGCGGGTACGCGTACGGTCGTCGTCATGGTGGGCACGAGCGTACGGGGTGCCACGCGCGCGTGCGGTGACAGGCCGTGACAACGTCTCCCGGCCGTGACGCCATCCCGCGATCGTGAGGCCATCCCGCGGTCGTGACGCCACCTACGCCACCCCGCGGTCTGCCACCCCGCCTCCGACGGGCTTCAGCTCTTCCTGGCGTTCAGAGCCTGCTGCAGCTGTGCCTTGTTCATGTCCGAGCGGCCCTCGATGCCGCGCTGCCTGGCCTCCTCGTAGAGCCGGTCGTAGGTCGGGCCCTGGGCGCCGCTGTGGGACCGCTTCCCGCCGCGCCGGCCGGACGACATGTCCTCGGTGGACGTCCGGCCGGCGGTCTCGGACTCACCGGACCGGGCGCGTTCCTTGTTGACCGTCCGCGCGGCGATCTCCTCGGCCCGACTCTGGCTCTCGCCGCGGTCGAGCGCGCTCTCCTTGATGTGCTCGTACTGGCGTTCGCGTTTGGGGCTGGATCCGCGTGGCATGACCGCTCCTTTCCGCCGGGGCGGTGAACGGGTACCCCGGGGTCAGTCCTCCAGGCGTGCCACCCGGCCCTGCTCGCCGGCCGCCCAGCAGCTCAGGTCCGGCGTGCAGGACACGGTGTCGTACGAGCCGGTGTCCACGGTGCGCCAGGTGCGGCCGCCGTCGGTGGTCAGGTCGGTGCCGGTGGGGCCCACGGCGAGGGCCGTGGTGCGGCTGTGCGGGAGCCAGGCGACGCCCGAGCGGTAGGCGGGCGGCGGGGTGGCGGCGGGCCGCCAGCCGCGGCCGCCGTCCGGGGTGACCGCGGCCGCCTGCGGCGAGGCCTGGTCGGGGCGGTAGTCGCCGCCGACCGCGAGGCCGTGTCCGCGGTCCCGGAAGGCGAGGGCGAAGACGCCCTTGGCCGGATCGCCCGCCGGGATCGGGGTGTCCGCGGCGGTCCAGGTCAGTCCCCGGTCGGCGGAGTGCAGCACGCGCGCGTGCGCGCCGCCGCCGGTGGCCAGCCAGGCGTCCTTCGGCCCTGCGGTGACCAGGCACTGGCCGCTCGCCGCGAAGCCCGCCTCGCCCGCCAGGGCGGCCGGCATGCCGTCGTCCGGCAGCACGCGCCAGGAACGGCCGCCGTCGCTCGTCGACAGGATGCGGAACTTCCCGTCGACCGGGTCGCTCATGGCGAGGCCGTGACGGCGGTCGAAGAAGGCCATGCAGTCGTAGAAGGCCGCGGGGTCGGTGTTGCGGAAGGACTCCGTCCAGGTCCGGCCGCCGTCGTCGGTGCGGTAGACCCGGGACGCCTCGCCCTCGCCGATGGCCAGCGCCACCGCGCGGCGCGCGTCGAACGCCTCCACGTCCCGGAACTGGAGGTCGCCCGCGCCCGGCGGGGAGACGTTCCGCCAGCTGGTCCCGCCGTCCGTGGTGCGCAGCACGGTGCCGCCGGTCCCGGCCAGCCAGGCGGTGTGCCGGTCCACGGCGGAAAGGCCCCGGAACCGCACGTCCGGAGTGCCGGTGTCCTTGAGCGCCCAGTGCGGTGCCCGGGTGCCGGCCTGTGCGGGGCCGGCGGTCAGCGCGGCCAGTGCCGCGGTGCACGCCACCCCCACCGCGACCGCTCGGCCGGTGTGTCGGGCTCGTCCAGTGCCTCGCATGCTCCCCAAGCGCCTCATGGCGCGCGAAGCTAGCCGACCGTCGCGGCGCCGTCCAGAGGGCCCCGCCACCCCGTCCGGCGGGTAGGCCCCCGGTGTGAACAAGCCCGGTGACAGAGGTCACTCGCCGATCCTGTGCACGGATCGGCCGCATCCTTCGTCTCTTCCAGTGCCAGGTCTCACACACCCGGGAATTCGTACCGCCATCACGAGGGAGCAAGGCGTTGTCCACCGTCATCGAGCAGCCCGTAGAGGCCCGCCTCGTCGCCGCGTCACCGCGCATGCCGAGCATTCCCGCCACCCTGTGCTACGACCGCGCGGACCCCTTCGCCGTGCGCATGGCCTTCCCGGCGCCGGCCACCCTGGAAGGGGTCGACGTCTGCTGGACGTTCTCCCGCGAACTGCTGGCCGCCGGACTGCACGAGCCGGAGGGCGACGGGGACGTCCGGGTGCGGCCGTACGGCTGCGACCGGACCGTGCTGGAGTTCCACGCCCCCGAGGGCACCGCCGTCATCCATGTGCGCACCGGCGAGATACGCAGGTTTCTGGAGGCCACCGGCGACCTGGTGCCCGCCGGTCTCGAACACTTTCGGCTGGACCTGGACCACGACCTGGCCGAGCTGCTGCGGGATGCCTGCTGACCAGGCGTTCTCCGGTGGTGACTAATTGCGTTGACACTCCTTGCGGCGCCTTCTAGCGTGTGTTCCGGTCCTGTTGCCGCCGATTGGAGAAGGACGTTGCTCGTCTGAGGTCCCGAGACACCGCGTCACACCCCTGAGGTGTGTCTGTGGCGTTCGACCTCGGCGTGTGAGCCGTTCTCCTGGCGCAGGATCTCCTCCTGGCCCTCTCGGCTTCTGCCTCGCGGTGTCTCGACACGCGTCTGTCCCCCGACACCGCAAGCAACCGCGAGGCGCCCATGTCAGCATCCGTGACCATCACGTCCCTCTCCTTCGCCTGGCCCGACGGCTCCCCCGTCTTCGAGGGCCTGGACCTCTCCTTCGGCCCCGGCCGCACCGGCCTGGTCGGTGTCAACGGCTCCGGGAAGTCGACGCTGTTGAAGCTCGTCGCCGGCGAGCTCACCCCGGCCGAGGGCTCGGTGAAGGTGACCGGTGAGGTCGGCCACCTTCCGCAGAACGTCACGCTCGACACCGCGCTGCGCGTCGAGGAGGTGCTCGGCATCGCCGCCCGCCGGACCGCGCTGCACGCCATCGAGGCCGGCGACGCGTCCGAGCGGCACTTCGACGTGCTCGGCGACGACTGGGACGTCGAGGAGCGCGCCCTGGTCACCCTCGGCGAACTCGGGCTGGACCACATCGGTCTGGACCGGAGCGTCGGCGAGGTGTCCGGCGGCGAGTCGGTGCTGCTGCGGCTGGCCGCGCTGCTGCTGCGGCGGCCGGACGTGCTGCTCCTCGACGAACCCACCAACAACCTCGACCTGTACGCCCGCAAGCGGCTGTACGCGGCCGTCGCCTCCTGGCCGGGCGTGCTGATCGTGGTCAGCCACGACCGCGAACTCCTCGACCTGGTCGACCAGATCGCCGACCTGCGTGCCGGCGAGGTCACCTGGTACGGCGGCAACTTCTCCGCGTACGAGGAGGCGCTAGCCGTCGAGCAGGAGGCGGCCGGACGCATGGTGCGGGTCGCCGAGGCCGACGTCCGCAAGCAGAAGCGCGAACTCTCCGACGCCCAGGTCAAACTGGCCCGCCGCAAGCGGTACGGGCAGAAGATGTACGACCAGAAGCGCGAGCCGAAGATCGTCATGGGGGCGCGCAAGCGGGCGGCGCAGGAGGCCGCGGGCAAGCACCGCATCATGCACGAGGAACGGCTCACCGAGGCGAAGGAGCGGCTGGACGAAGCGGTGGAGGCGGTACGGGACGACGACGAGATCCGCGTCGAACTGCCGTACACGGCCGTACCGCCCGGCCGCAACGTGCTGACGCTGGAGAACCTGGAGCTCGCGCACGGCTCGCGGGTGAAGGGGATCCTCGACCTGCGCGGGCCCGAGCGGATCGCGCTGATCGGACGCAACGGCGCGGGCAAGACGACGCTGCTGCGGACGATCGCCGGGGAGCTGGCGCCGGTCGCCGGCGAGGCGCACGCGCACGTGCCGCTGCGTTTCCTGCCGCAGCGCCTGGACGTCCTCGACGACGGGCTGACGGTCGCCGAGAACGTGGCCCGGTTCGCACCGGACGCCGGCAACAACCGGATCCGGGCACGGCTCGCCCGCTTCCTGTTCCGGGGTGCCCGGGCCGACCAGCCGGCGGGGACGCTCTCCGGCGGCGAGCGCTTCCGGGCCGCGCTGGCCGCGCTGCTGCTGGCCGAGCCCGCGCCGCAGCTGCTGATGCTGGACGAGCCGACGAACAACCTCGACATGGCGAGCGTCCGGCAGCTCACCACGGCCCTGGAGTCGTACGCGGGCGCGCTGGTCGTCGCCAGTCACGACCTGCCGTTCCTGGAGTCGATCGGGATCACGCGGTGGCTGCTGATGGCGGACGGGGAGCTGACCGGCACAACTGTGGACGAGGTGGCGCGTCTCGGTGAGGGCACAGCCTGACAACAGGGGTTTTGTCGACACCGATCCGCCCTGCATGATGGCGGTCCGGCGCCCCGCAACGGGCGCCGGACCGAATCACCGACCCCGGAGACCCGTCGTGCCCAGCAAGAAGGCCCTCATCCGCCGCCCCAGCCCACGCCTTGCCGAAGGTCTGGTGACGCACGTCGAGCGGGAGAAGGTCGACGTCGAACTCGCCCAGGAGCAGTGGGAGGCGTACGCGGAGACGCTGCGCGCGCACGGCTGGGAGACCATCGAGGTGGACCCGGAGGACGACTGCCCGGACTCGGTGTTCGTCGAGGACACGGTCGTCATGTACAAGAACGTGGCGCTGATCACCCGGCCCGGCGCCGAGTCCCGGCGCGAGGAGACGGCCGGCGTCGAGGAGGCGGTGGCCCGCCTCGGCTGCTCGGTGAACTGGATCTGGGAACCGGGCACCCTTGACGGCGGAGACGTCCTCAAGGTCGGTGACACCGTCTACGTCGGCCGCGGCGGGCGGACCAACGCGGCCGGGGTGCAGCAACTGCGCGCCGCGTTCGAGCCGCTGGGCGCGCGGGTGGTCGCCGTACCGGTGAGCAAGGTGCTGCACCTGAAGTCGGCGGTGACCGCGCTGCCCGACGGAACGATTCTGGGGCACATCCCGAACGTGGACCGGCCGTCGCTGTTCCCGGGCTTCCTGGCGGTGCCCGAGGAGGCGGGCGCGCACGTGGTGCTGCTCGGCGGCGGCAAGCTGCTGATGTCGGCGAGCGCCCCCAAGTCCGCGGAGCTGCTGGCCGATCTCGGCCACGAGGTGGTCACGGTGGACATCTCCGAGTTCGAGAAACTCGAGGGGTGTGTGACCTGCCTCTCGGTGCGGCTGCGAGAGTTGTACGCCTGACGAGTGATCGTTTCACCTCTTCGACCCCGGGACCTGCGGGTCCCGGGGCTGCTTGGCATGTCCCGCTTCGCCTTGTGCACCGGGCCTGATCAGCAGTCTTTACAGCGCACTTAACCTACGGCTTCGTAACCTACGGATTCGTAGCCTACGATCACGTAGGTTTCCGGCCCCGCTCGCCGGTCTTCTCCCGTTCATCCGCTCTTGTTCGGCGTCCCCCTGGAGTTCTCGTGACGATCACTTCTCCCCATCTCGGCAGCCCGACCGTGTGGACCGACGCGCGGCTGCTGTACGCCTTGGAGGAAGTGGTCGAGAAGGAGCTGAACCGGCATCTGAACGTCGCCAAGGACTGGATGCCGCACGAGTACGTGCCGTGGAGCGACGCCCGTAACTTCCCCGGCTTCTTCGAGGACGGCGAGGCCTGGGGCAAGGAGCAGTCCAAGGTCACCGAGATCGGCCGGATCGCCCTCGTGGTGAACCTGCTCACCGAGGACAACCTGCCCAGCTACCACCACGAGATCGCCTCGCTGTTCGGCCGGGACGGCGCCTGGGGCACCTGGGTGCACCGCTGGACCGCCGAGGAGGGCCGGCACGGCATCGTGATGCGCGACTACCTGCTCGCCTCGCGCGCGGTGGACCCGGACAAGCTGGAGCAGTTCCGGATGTCGCACATGAGCGAGGGCTTCGAGTCGGACAACCGGCACTCGATGCTGCACTCCATCGCCTACGTCGCCTTCCAGGAACTCGCGACCCGCATCTCGCACCGCAACACCGGCCACCAGTCCGGCGACCCGGTCTGCGACCGCATGCTGGCCCGCATCGCGACCGACGAGAACCTGCACATGGTCTTCTACCGCAACCTCCTGAAGGCCGCGTTCGAACTGGCCCCCGACCTGACCATGCAGGCGGTGCGGGACGTCGTCGTCGAGTTCCGCATGCCCGGCCACGGCATCCCCGGCTTCGAGCGGGCCGCCGCCCAGATGGCGATCGGCGAGGTCTACAACCTGCGCATCCACCACGACGACGTGCTCCAGCCGGTGCTGCGCTTCCTGAAGGTCCTGGAGATCGACGGCCTCGGCCCGGACGGTCTCAGGGCACAGGAGGAACTCGGCCTGTTCATGGGCGGACTGAACGCGGAGGCCACGAAGTTCGACGAGAAGCTGGCCGCGCGCAAGGCCCGGATGACGGCGCGCGCCGGCGCCTGACACGACGACGGACGGGCGCCCGGATTCTCCGGTGCGCCCTGTCGGTGGCCTGCGGCATCATGCGCGCATGCGTGACGACACCACTTCCGGCCGGGCGGTCGGCTTCCTGCTGGACCTGATCGACCCGGCGGACGCCGACCGGGTACGCGCGCGGGTCGGGCTGTCCCGCCCGGTGCCGGAGGACCTCCGGGAGACCAGGCGCCGGATCCCCTGGGGGCTGCCGGCGCTGCCGGCCTCGGTGGTGCTGTGGATGCTCCAGGAGGACGACCCGGATCTCAACGCCGTCGTCTGGCGGCTGCTCACCGACCGGGACACGGCACTGCGGCGGGCGATCCTGGACGGCGTGCCCTTCGCCCCGGGGCGACTGCTCGCGGTGGAGGTCGATCCGGTACTGCGCGACGACTACGCCGAGCCGCCGGTCCCGGAGCGGGTCACCCGCCTCGGGCTGGTGCCGGCCCTGCGCGCGTCGGACTCCATGGCCGCCGCGCGGGAGGCCGCTTCCATGGTCTACCGGCGTGAGCACTGGCAGACGGTCGCCGAGGCGGACCGCGAGAAGTCCCTGCCCGGCTACGTCCGCTGGGCCCTGTCCGTCCGCGCGGACTGCCCGCCCACCCTGCGCGCCCAGTTCGGCACCCACCGCAAGTTCGACTTCAGGGTCCGCCAGGCGGGGATCCTGGACGGTCCCGCCACGTACGCCCTCGACCACGGGCCGGCCCGTGACGTGCTGCAGGTGCTCTCCCTGCGGCACGTGATGTTCCCGCGCCGCGCCACCGAGGCCGAGGACGCGCTGCGCCCGCTGGTCCACGACCACCTGGGCGCCCACGAGGAGGCCTGGGCGGTGCTGGCGCAGCTCCTCGACACCTTCCACGGCACGGCCGGGGAACTGGTCAGGACGGCGGGGGCCATCGCCTAGCGCGTTCGGGGCGCCGCAGGGGGCGGGGCGGCCGGATTCGAACCGGCGTGCTCTGGTTCTGGAGACCGGTGCGCCTGCCTCTGCGCTACGGCCCCGCCCTTACGGCAGATCATAATGCCTTGGCCCGTTGTCGGTGCCGGCTGGTACCAATGGAGCAACGGGGGAACTGCGCGGCGGGGGACGGCACATGACGTACGGGGAGCGGGGGCGGCCACGCCCCGCGGTGGTCGACCTGGCCGACCGCAGGGCGCTCGAGGCGTACCGCCCGGCGGATCCGGAGGTCGTGGCCCGGGCGCGGCAGCTGAAGGAGGCCGCGCTGCTGGACTTCGGGCTGACGGAGTCGACGGTCGCCTCGTGGCTGTACTCGAAGTGCCCGCACCAGATCCCGACGACGGCGGTGGACACCGCTGCCGTGGTCGCCTCGGGCGACGGCACCTGCCTGTTGCTCTACAACCCGGACTTTTTTGTCGGGCTGGGCCTGGACGGCGTGAAGTTCGTGCTCTTCCACGAGGCCCGGCACCTGGTGCACCGTCACCTCCTGGCCGGTCCCGAGCTGCGCGAGGACCCGGTGTTCACCCTCGCCGCCGAGGTCGCCGTCAACCATGTGGCCCTGGTCCGCCTCGGCCGCACGGAACTGCCGGTGCTGGACGGCCGGCCGACGGGCGTCGACCCGCGCACGGTGTACGACGCCTACCGGGACGACCTGACGGCCCACGGCCTGGAGCCGCTCACGTACGAGGCGTTCACCGAGACCGACCTGCGGATCTACGGCGAGCTGAAACGCATGCGCGAGCCACCGGTGCCGCCGCCGCTGTGCCCGCACCTGGTGGCCGGCCTGGTCCCCGCCGACCAGGCGACCGTGGACGAGGTGACGTCGTCGGCGCTGCTCAACTCCCTGCTGGCGGCCCGGCGCGGCCACGCGGGCGCGGAGCGGGAGCTGCTCGACCTCATGAACCGTACCGAGGACGGGTCGGCGCGGGCCGCGCGGCTCTGGGGGAAGCTGGGCGCGGGCGTGTTGCGCGGCGGGACCGCCCGCACCCGGACCGTCGACTGGTGGCAGCGCTGGCTGGTCGACGTCCTGGGTTCCCGGCTGCGCGACGGCGAGCGGCTGGTGTACCCGAAGAAGCGCGGCGCCCTGCTCGCGGCCCTCGGGCAGGACCCGATGCTCGCCCGGCGCGGCCCGGTGCGCGAGAAGGTGCTCGTCATCGCCTACGACACCTCGGGCTCGATGCCGGACCGGGTGGTCGACTGGCTCACCCGGCTCGTCGGCCAGATCGACGGGGTGGCGGCGCACTGGCTGTCCTTCGACGCCGTGGTGATGCCGTTCCGGCCCGGCGAGCGGGTGTACGGCGGGGGCGGCACCAGCTTCCAGGCGGTCGCGGACTACGTGGAGGGCCGTACCGAGGTGGCGGGCCGGCGTTGCGAGGTGGACCCGGACGCGGTCCTCGTCCTCACCGACGGCCACGCGCCGCCGATCACCCCGGCCGAGCCGGAGAAATGGATCTGGCTGATCACCGAGGGCGGCGACGACTGGCCCGAGACACACACACCCGCGATGGACTGCCATCGCGTCACCACGGGATCACGGTAGATGAGCACGGAGAAGCAGGAGAAGCAGGAGAAGCGGCGGACGCAGGAGACACGGCAGCCGGCCGCCTCCCGTCTGGAGTCCTTCATCGACGCGATGATCGACATGCGGCAGACGGGGCAGGTCTTCGGCGAGCACGGCATCGGCAAGACGGCGACGTTCTTCTCGCACCTCGCCCGCGCGTACCCGGACACCACGCTGGTGTACGTGCCGGCGGCGAACCTGACCCCGGACGACCTGCTGGTCAACGCTCCGGTCCGGGACCCGCGCACGGGGGAGCTGGTGCTGCGTCAGCTGGTGATGGGCCGGCTCCGGCCGGGCCGGCCGTTCGTGCTGCTCATCGACGACTCGCTGCAGGCGGGCGACACGATCCAGTCGCAGCTCATGCAGGTCGCCTGCAACTGGACGCTGGGCGAGCACGACCTGCGCGCCCTGGGCTGTGTGGGCGTGTTCCTCACCGACAACGAGTCGCTCTCGGAGACCTCGGCACGCCGTGGCGACCTGGCGCTGCTGGACCGCATGGTGACGATCCGGATCACCGCGAACGACACGTCGTGGCGCCGTCATCTCGCGGCCCGGTACCGCCCCTGGGACCTGCGTCCGGTGTTCTCCCTGTGGGCTTCCCTCTCCCCCGCCCTGCGCGAGCTGCTCTCCCCGCGCACCCTCGACCACGTGCTGGCCAACGCGCGCGAGGGCTTCCCGCTGCGCTGGGGCCTGCCGCTGGCCGGCGGTGAGCGGCTGCGGCTGGCCGAGCCGGGCCCGGACGGACGGCCGGGGCAGGACCGCACGGCCGAGATCCTCGACCGGATCGCGGCGAGCGTGGGCGCCGCCAACCCGGCGACGGTCGCGGACCCGGTGCGGCAGGTGGTGCGGGCGGCGCTGCGCAACCGCTGGACGGTGCTGCTCCAGGGGCCGCCGGGCTGCGGCAAGACGGAGCTGGTCCGGGAGACACTGCGCGACGGGCTCGGCCGGGACCCCCTGTACTTCTCGCTGCCGGTGACGAACGTCGAGGACCTGTGCGCGCCGGTGCCGTCCCCGGACGGCACGCTCGACAACCTCCTCGCCGCGCCCTTCACGGGGCCGGAGCCCAAGGCGATCGTGTGGGACGAGTACAACCGGCCCAAGGACCGGGCCGCGTTCGCCAAGCTGATGGAGGTCACCCAGGAGTGGTCGCTGGCGGGACAGCGGATCGAGAACCTGCGGGCCCAGATAGCCGTGCAGAACCCGCCGTACCACCTGGGGCGCAAGCTGCTGGTGTCGCGGAACAACATCGCCCAGGCCACCCGGTTCACGGCCTCGCTCCTGGTCGAGCCCGAGGACATCCCGGCCAACGAGTGGCTGCTCGCCCGGTACGGCCGGGACGCCGAGACGGTCCTGGAGTGGTGGAAGCACGACATCGACGACGAGGGCCGGGCCTGGATCACCAAGCGGACCCTGGAACGCCTCGTCAAACTGCACCGCAAGGGCCTGCCGCTGGAGATGGCCACGGTCTACCTCGGCGACGGCGAGTACGCGCCGGTGCCGCTGACGGCCCTCGTCGACCGTTTCCAGGGCCGCCCGGTCACGGGTCTGCGCGAGCTCGCCCGTGACGTCGACGCCTGGGAGGACCGGCTGCGCGGGGCCGCCGCGCACTCCGGCGAGGGCGATGACGACAGCGACGTGGTGCACCAGATCCTCGCCAACGCGGAGCTGTCCCAGCTGAAGAGGCACCGGGCGGCGGTGGGCCGCCTGGTGGCCCTGCTTCCGGCCAAGCTGCGCGCGACCTACCTGGTGGGGGCGTCCGAGCGGCAGCAGCGCTACTGGATGGAGGTCTTCACGGACCTGCGCGGGAGCTGACGGGTCAGGCCTGCGGCGGTGCGGTCCGGTGCACGCTGCGTACGGCGGCCACGTCGGCCGGGACCGCGGGGGCCGGGATGCCGGCGCTGAGGCCGGCCAGACGGCGCTTGACGCTCGCGGCGATGCCGGCGCCGAGGCGGTAGCGGGTGGCCGTGCCGGCGTGGGCCGCGTGGTCGAGGAGCCGGTGGGCCTCGCGGCTGCGCATCCCGGTGTGGGTCAGCACCAGGTGGGCGAGGCGGTGTTCGGAGGCGGACAGGGCCCGGCCGATCGTGTCGGCGGCGGCCAGGTCGATCCGGTTGTCAGCCGCGGCGAGGACGGCCGCCGCCCGTACCCGCCCCATGTCGAGCAGGGTCACCCCGGCGCCGGCCGCCGCCGTCACCAGGCGGGCGGCGGCCGCCGGTCCGATGCCGTTGCTGGCGACCGCGAGCCGGGCCAGCCGCCCGTACGGCGCCCGGTCCAGGGCGCCGGCCAGCTCCAGCGCGCCTGCGTCCCCCAACCGGGCGGCGGACACGTACAGTTCGCCGAGCCCACCGTCGGCGACGACGGCCGCCAGGGCCCGCGCCCCGGCCGCGCCCAGCGGGTTGCCGCCGGCGAAGAGCCGTTCGATCCGCCGTCCGTTGCCGGCAGCCGCGAGCAGCGCGTCGGCGAGCACTGCCGCGCCGTCCGGGTCGAGTCCGGTCTGGACGAGGTCGAGGGTGCGCAAGGAACGGGCGGACTCGATCAGCTCGGCGGCGGCCCGGCCGCCCGCGCCGCCCAGCGGGTTGCGCTTGAGCCACACCCCGGTGACGACCTGCGGCGAGGCCCGCAGCTGGTCGGCGATCCGGCAGGCGCCGCCCGCCGTGATGCCGTTGCAGCCCAGGTAGAGCGTCTCCACCTCGGCACCGGAACCTGCCACGGCCTCGGCGCCCGTGTCGCCGAGGGCGTCCATGCCGAGCAGCAGGTGCCGTACCGGAGTGGGCCCCGCGCCGAGGGCCTCGGCGATCAGGGCGGCGCCCGCCGGGCCGACGTCCTGCTTGCACAGGTCGAGGCGGCCGTCCGGCAGGGCGGTGCCGGCGGTGAAGTCCAGCCGCTCCCCCGCCGGTCGGCCGGCCCGCAGCCAGTCGAGCAGCGGGGCGAGTTCGGCGGTCGGTCGCGGCGCCACGTGCGGGACACCGGCGAAGGTCTCGCGCCGGTCCTGCGGTTGCTCGTTCACCACTCCGCCTCCCGGTAGTCCTTCAGGAACACCCCGGACACCGGGTCCCCGGCCTCGCCGCGCACGATCGGGTCGTAGACGCGGGCCGCGCCGTCGACGACGTCCAGGGGCGTACGAAAGCCGGCGCCGGCCATCCGGGCCTTCTTCGGGGCCGGGTTCTCGTCGGTGATCCAGCCGGTGTCGACGGCGCACATGTGGACGCCCTGCTCCGCGAGTTCGGCGGCGCTGGTGCGGGTGAGCATGTTGAGGGCGGCCTTGGCCATGTTGGTGTGCGGATGGCCGGCCATCTTGTTGCGGACGGTGAACCGGCCCTCGACCGCGGTCACGTTCACCACGTAGCGGCGCGGCCGGGGCGAGGCCAGCAGCAGCGGCAGCAGCCGGTCGCACAGCAGGGCCGGCGCCAGGGCGTTGACGAGCTGGGTCTCCAGGACCTCGGCCGGGTCGAGGGCACCGAGCCGGGCGGACCAGGAGTTCTCGGGCGACGGGTCGGGCAGCAGCCCGGCCTCGTCGGCCTCGCGCAGGGCCACGGGCAGGGCCGCGGCCGACCCAGCCAGTGCGCGCATCGGGGTGAACCCGGGGGCCTGCCGGGCCCCCGGGGGCAGCGCGTCGGTTTCGCCTGCGGCCAGCAGGGCGTACGACTCGGGCGGCCTGCGTACGGTCTGGGCCGCGTTGTTGACGAGGATGTCCAGCGGCTCGCCCTCCTGCCGCAACTCCTCGCACAGGCCGAGCACCTGGCGCGGGTCACGCAGGTCGACGGCGAGGACGGTGAGCCGGTCCAGCCACTTCGCGCTGCCGGGGGCGGCCTCGAAGCGGCGCACGGTGTCCTGCGGGAAACGGGAGGTGACCAGGACCTCGGCGCCGTCGCGGAGCATCATCAGCGCCAGCTGGAAGCCGATCTTGACCCGGCCGCCGGTGAGCAGCGCGCGGCGGCCGCCGAGGTCCGTGGTGAGGGCGCGGCGCGTGGTGTTGTCGGCGGCACAGCCGGGGCAGAGCCGGTGGTAGAAGGTGTCGACCTGCCGATAGGGCGACTTGCAGACGTAGCAGGTGCGCGGCTTCCGGAAGACGCCGCCGGTGCCGGGCGCGGCCAGCGGCGCGTCCTCACGGCGGTCCGCGGCACCGGTCGCGGTCGCGGCCATCACGGCGGCGTCGGCCTGCGACGTCTCGGTGCCGCGCGTCCTGCGGCGGCGCAGCCGCCCGTCCCGGGCGAAGGAGGCGGCGACCTGCTCGGCACGCAGCCGCACCGGGTCGTCGACGGGCAGTGCCCGCAGCTTCCCCACGACCGCGTGGAAGGCAGCCAGTTCCGCCTCGGTGATCGCCTCGCTCATCCGCCCCGCCCCGTGTCCGCCGTAGCGTGGTCCCGGCCGGATTCGAACCGGCGTATCCGTCATGCCATGACGGCGAGTCTGCCTCTGCTCTACAGGACCTCGTCACGCGGCCCGGACGACCGGATTCGAACCGGCGTGTCCGCCTGGGCAAGGCGGTGCGTCTGCCTCTGCGCTACGTCCGGCCGCGTCCCCGGATGGTATCCGGGGACGGCCGTACGGTCGTACCGCATTGTGCCGGCGGGCGCGGGGTCAGCGGGCGGCGCGGCGCAGATCCAGGCGTTCCTTCTCGGACAGGCCGCCCCAGACGCCGAAGCGTTCGTCGTTGTCGAGCGCGTACTCCAGGCAGGCCGCACGCATCTCGCACATGCCGCAGATGCGCTTGGCCTCGCGTACCGAGCTGCCGGGCTCGGGAAAGAAGAAGTCCGCCCCGGTCTGCGCACACAACGCCTGCGCCTGCCAGGCCGGGACGGGCGTGCGGGGCGGGGTGATGGTGTCGAAGTGCATGGCCAGGATCGTGCCGGGCGGCGAAAAACGTTCGATCAACGCCCGCTCAACGCCCCGGCGGCAGAGCACTTCAGCCTCGATCATGCTCCCGCGCGCCACGCCCGCGCACGGCGGCGCGCGGAACGGATCCAAAACTCGGCGACTGCGTCGGGTGACCCACGGTAACCGGGTCGCGGTGGGCGTGGGCGGGCGGCGATTGTCAGTGGTCGGTGGAAGACTCGGCGCAGCAGAGAACAGGACCCTTCCGAGGAGGGCGATGATGCTCACCACCCGTTTCGTCAACGGTGCCCCCAACTGGATCGACCTCGGCACGCCCGAGATCGACGGCGCCGTCTCGTTCTACAACGGCCTCTTCGGCTGGCAGTTCCGGTCGGCGGGTCCCGAGGCCGGCGAATACGGTTTCTTCCAGCTGGACGGCCGGACCGTCGCCGGCGGTATGCAGACCGGCCCGGAGCAGGGCCCGCCCTCCTGGACGGTGTACTTCCGGAGCGAGGACGTGCAGGCCACCGCGAAGGCGGCCGAGCAGGCGCACGGCAGTGTCCTCGCGCAACCGATGGACGTGCTGGGCCAGGGCCACCTGGCGGTCCTGACCGACCAGGCAGGGGTGCCCTTCGGCATCTGGCAGCCGGCGCTGACCAAGGGCGTCGACGTGGCGGGCGAGCCGGGTTCGCTGTGCTGGGTCGAGCTGTACACCCCGGACATCGCGGCCGCCGCGGCCTACTACCACAAGGTGCTCGGTCTGGAGACCTCCGGCATGCCCTTCCCCGGCGGCACCTACACCTGCGTCAACCCGGCGGGCGGCGACGACGCGTCGATGTTCGGCGGGATGGTGCCGCTGGCCGAGGACCCGGCCGAGGCGCAGGCCGGCGCGTACTGGCTGCCGTACTTCGAGGTCGAGGACCCGGACGCGGTGGTCGAGAAGGCCCAGCAGACGGGCGGCCGGGTGCGGATGCCGGCCACCACGCTGGAGGGGGTGGGGCGGATGGCCAAGCTGGCCGACCCGTACGGCGCCCGTTTCGCGGTGATCAGGAGCGAACCGCAGCAGACCTGAGGCCAGAGCCGGGGCCCGTCACGCGGTCGCACGCCGGATCAGCGTCGTGGGCAGGACGACGCTGGCCGGCGCGCCGGTCGCCGGCCCGCTGCGGTTCAGCGCGGACAGCAGCAGGCGGGCCATCAACCGGCCCATCTCCTCGATGTCCTGACGGACCGTCGTCAGCGGCGGCTCGGTCTGCTCGGCGACGGGCAGTACGTCGTCGAAGCCGATCACGGCGACGTCCTCGGGCACCCGGCGGCCGCGTTCGCGCAGGACGCGCAGGGCACCGAGGGCGGTGAGGTCGTTGGCGGCGAACACGGCGTCCACGTCCGGGCACCGGTCGAGGAGTTCGCCCATGGCCCGCTCGCCGCCGGTGGGGGTGAAGTCGCTGGCGACGACCAGCCGGGGATCGCTCTCCCCCATCACGTCCCGGTATCCCTGCAGCCGGTCGGCCGCCGACGTCTGGTCCAGCGGCCCGGTGATGTGCGCGATCCGGGTCCGGCCGAGGCCGACGAGATGGCGCACCGCGTCCTCGGCGCCGCCCCGGTTGTCGCAGTCGACGTACACGGCGCTGTCCGTGCCGTCGCTCCAGCCGGGCCGGCCGCCGAACACGGTGGGGACGCCGGCGCCCTCGATCAGGCCGGGCAGCGGGTCGTCGAGGTGGAGCGAGAAGACCAGCGCGCCGTCGACATGGCCGCCGGCGAGGTAGCGGGCCACCCGGGCATGGTCGTCCCGTCCCTCGGTGAGCAGCAGGACGAGCTGGTTGTCGTGGGCGGTCAGTTCCTTGCTGATGCCGCGCAGCTGAAGGGCGAAGAAGGGATCGGTGAAGATCCGGGTCTCCGGTTCGGCGATGACGACGGCGACGGCGTCGTGCCGTCTGGTGACGAGGCTGCGGGCCGCCTGGTTGGGGACGTAGCCGAGTTCCTCGACCGCCCGCCGCACCCGTTCCACGAGCGGCTCGCGCACGCCGTCCCCGCCGTTGACGACCCGTGACACGGTGGCCCGGGAGACCCCGGCCCGCGCGGCCACGGCCTCCAGCGTGGGGCGCGACACTGCGTCGGACACCTCGGCCCTCCTCCTCGGCGGCTGGCGATCAGCATAGTCCTGGGCGCCGGGGGCCGGCCGGAGCGCTCGCGCCGGGCGCCGCACCCGCCGGCCGCGGCCGGGACGTGGCCGGCTCCCGTCGTCAGGAGGGCTGTTCGGGCCGTGCCCGGCTGGGCTGGACGCGCTTGGGCTCGCCCGGCATCTTCGGGTACTCCGGCGGATAGGGCAGGTCGCCGAGGCCGTGCTCGTCCTCGTCGCGGCGGGCGAGTTCCAGGAGGGCGTCGAGGGAGTAGGCGTGGTCGTCCATGTCGGCGTGCACGTCGCCGAGTTCGGCGAACCGGGCGGGCATCGTGACCAGGTCGAAGTCCGCGGGCCGCACGTCGTCGACCTCCTCCCAGCGAAGTGGCGCCGAGACGGGGGCGTTCGGGCGGGGCCGCAGCGAGTAGGCGGAGGCGATGGTGCGGTCGCGGGCGGTCTGGTTGTAGTCGACGAAGATGCGCTCGCCGCGTTCCTCCTTCCACCACCTGGTGGTCACCCTGTCCGGCATCCGGCGCTCGAGTTCGCGGCCCACGGCGATGGCGGCGCGCCGGACCTGGGTGAAGGTCCAGCGGGGTTCGATGGGCACGAAGACGTGCAGTCCGCGGCCGCCGGAGGTCTTGGGCCAGCCCCGCAGTCCGCCGAACTCGTCCAGGACGGCACGCAGTTCGTGGGCGGCGCGAACCGCGTCGGCGAAGTCGGTGCCGGGTTGCGGGTCCAGGTCGATGCGGAGTTCGTCGGGCCGGTCGACGTCGCCGCGCCGCACCGGCCAGGGGTGGAAGGTGAGCGTGCCGTACTGCGCGGCCCACACCACGGCCGCCTCCTCCGTGGGGCACATCTCGTCGGCGGAGCGGCCGCTGGGGAAGGTGATGTGCGCGGTGGGGATCCAGTCGGGCATGCCCTTGGGGGCGCGCTTCTGGTAGAACCACTCGCCCTCGACGCCGTCCGGGTAGCGCTGGAGGGTGGTGGGGCGGTCGCGCAGGGCGCGCAGGATGCCGGGGGCGACGGCCGCGTAGTAGCGGGCGACGTCCAGCTTGGTGAAACCGCGCTCCGGGAAGAACACCTTGTCCGGACTGGACAGCCGTACGGTCCGGCCGGCCACCTCCAGTTGCACCGCATCGCCCATGCGGCCACGGTAGGCGCACCACCCCCACCCCGCATATCGGCTCGACGCGGTCGCGGGCCCGTACCGGAGCGTGCCGCGTGACGCGCGGACGCCGGGCAGTGCTCGTACAGTCGTGGCATGGATCTGCCGGTGATGCCGCCCGTGAAGCCGATGCTCGCCAAGTCGGTGGCGACGATCCCGCCGGACATGCAGTACGAGGCGAAGTGGGACGGCTTCCGCGCGATCGTGTTCCGGGACGGCGCCGAGGTGGAGCTGGGCAGTCGGACCGGGAAGCCGCTGACCAGGTACTTCCCCGAGCTGGTGGCGGCATTGAAGCAGCGGGTGCCCGAGCGGTGCGTGCTGGACGGGGAGATCGTGATCGCGCGGGAGGGCCGGCTGGACTTCGACGCGCTGACCGAGCGGATCCACCCGGCGGACTCCAGGGTGCGCACGCTGGCGGAGCGGACGCCCGCCTCGTTCGTCGCCTTCGACCTGCTGGCGCTGAACGACGAGTCCCTCCTCGACGTCCCGCTCACCGACCGCCGTGCCCTGCTCACCAGGGCCCTGGCCGACGTGACCCCGCCGGTGCATCTGGCGCCGGCCACCACCGATGTCGATGTGGCCCGGCGGTGGTTCGAGCAGTACGAGGGGGCCGGCCTTGACGGGGTCGTCGCCAAGCCGCTCAGCCTGCTCTACCGCCAGGACGAGCGTGCCATGTTCAAGGTCAAGCACGAACGGACGGCCGACGTCGTGGTGGCCGGTTACCGCTTCCACAAGAGCGGCCCCGTGGTGGGCTCGCTGCTGCTGGGCCTGTACGACGACCGGGGCGCCCTCCAACACGTGGGGGTTTCGGCCGCGTTCCCGATGAAGCGGCGGGCCGAGCTGGTCGAGGAGCTGGAGCCGCTGCGCATGGCCGACGCCTCCGGCCACCCGTGGGCGGCCTGGGCGGAGGAGGCCGCACACGAGTCGGCCCGGCTGCCCGGCGCGCCGAGCCGGTGGTCGGGCAAGAAGGACCTGTCCTGGGTGCCGGTGCGACCGGAGCGGGTGGCCGAGGTGGCGTACGACCACATGGAGAACGGGGCCCGTTTCCGGCACACCGCCCGGTTCCGTCGCTGGCGCCCCGACCGCACCCCGGAGAGCTGCACCTACGCCCAGTTGGAGGAGCCGGTGCGCTACGACCTCACGGAGATCCTGGGGTCCTGACCGTCCCCGTTGCAGTTCGACCGAGTATGGCCTCAGCTGACCTGTTGAGCACACAATCAGTCAAGAGCGTGCACGGGGTGGGACGAGCGGGGGCAGCGGTGGACACGCGACGACATGAGGCGCCGACGCGCCGGACCGTGCTGACGGCAGCACTGGGGGCGGTCGCGACCGCCGCCGCCCTCACGGCGGGCTGCACCCGGCACGACTCGGCGGACGACGGCCGCGCACCACGGGCCACCCCGGCGCCGAGCGGGGGTACCCCGACGCCGAGCGGTCAGCAGGTCACCGGATCGGTGCTGGCGGTGAAGATCGACAACGTGGCCCCGGCCCGCCCGCAGACCGGGCTGGACTCGGCGGACGTGGTGTACGCGGAGCAGGTGGAGGGCGGCCTCAGCCGCCTGATGGCGGTGTACGCCGACAGGCTCCCCAAGGTCATCGGCCCGGTCCGCAGCGCCCGCGAGTCCGACCTGGAACTGCTGCGCCAGTTCAGCCGGCCGACGCTCGCCTTCTCCGGCGCACAGAGGAAACTGCTCCCCCTGATCGCCCGGGCGCCGTTGCGGCCTGAGTCACCCGCGGAGGCGTCCGGCGCCTACTACCGGGGCGGCGGCCGGCCGGCCCCGCACAACCTGTACCTCCACCCGGCCGCTCTGATGCCGGACGGGGCGCCCGGCAGAGCGGCACTCACCACCGGCTTCCGCTACGGCCCGGCCCCGGCCGGCGGCACGGTCACCGCGTCCCGCAGCGTGCGGTACCCGGCGGCCCGTTTCACCTTCACCTGGTCCGGCGACCGGAAACGCTGGCTGGTGTCGATGGACGGCACCCCGGCGACGACGGCGGCAGGCAACCGGCTGGCAGCGGCGACGGTCGTGGTGCAGCACGTGCGGATCCGGCCGTCGGCGTACCACGACGTCCTCGGCAACAACACACCGTTCACCGAGACGGTGGGTACGGGGAGGGCGGAGGTACTGCGGGACGGTCGGTCGTTCGAAGCGACCTGGTCCCGCCCGGAGGCCACCGGCGGGACGACGTTCACGCACGCGGACGGCAGCCCGGTGAACTTCGCCGAGGGTCAGGTCTGGGTGGTGTTCGCGAAGGCCTGAGGCTCCACCGGACGAGCCGGCGGTTCACCGCGAGCCGGTGTTTCACCGGGGGCCGGGGGTTCACCTCGAGCCGGGGGTTCACCGCGGCCGGTGGGGGCCGATCGCGCAGTTCCCGGCGCTCCTCATGGGGCGCTGCTCACGCCCGGGAGGCGAGCGGTTCCGTGGGATTGCGCAGGTCCTCGGCCGCGTCCGAGACCCGGCGGATCAGGTCGAAGAAGAGGCTCTGCTCCTCGGCGGAGAGCGGGGCCAGGAAGACCTGGTTCATCCGGGCGGTGCGCACGACGAGCTTGCGGTGGACCCGCACTCCCTCGTCGGTGAGGCGCAGCAGGAAGCGGCGGCCGTCCTGGGGGTCGCGCACCTTGTCGAGGAGGCCGCGCCGGCCCAGCCGGCTGATGACCTCGGCGATGGTCGACCGGTCCAGACCCACCCGCTCCCCCACGGTCCGCTGGTCCAGTCCCGGCTCGGCGACGAGCGCGTTCAGCACGGCGAACTGGGGCGAGGTGGTCTCCTCCGAGACCATCGTGTTCCACAGCAGGTAGTGGGCCTGCTGGAGTCGCCGGGCCAGGTGCCCGGGGTGGGTGGTGAGGTCCACCGCGGCCATATGCGCTCCCGTGGTCCGAATTCGTCGGTGCACTGAACGATACCCGCGGCCATCCGTCCTGTCTGTACACCCGACTGCCGTCGGTCTAAGCCTTGACTGGTGCCGATGCCGGTGGCAGCGTGGCAGACATCTCGCTGAAATACTCAGTGCCCTGACTAATTCGGGGAGAGACGAGGCTTCACGGATGGACAAGGTGGTCGCCACGGCCGCGGAGGCGGTGGCTGATGTGCCGGACGGTGCGTCGCTGGCGGTGGGTGGGTTCGGTCTGAGCGGTGTGCCGAACGTGTTGATCGGGGCG